>DASRWV010000155.1:0-17433 GCA_035687505.1 Nitrosotalea sp. | reverse complement strand
CGGCAAAGGCGAGGCTTTCATCCGCCTCGGGCTGGCCAGGCTGATGGTGGTCGAGCTGCAGCACGGCATGAGCGCGGCGGTGGTCGCGCGCGGCGCGGTGGCGCTGCTCGGCAAGGCGCTCAAGGCGTCAGGTGGCGTGATCGTGATCGGCCGCGAAGGCGCACCGGAGGCCGCCTTCAATACAGCGGCCATGCCATTCGCGGTGGCGATCTGATGACGGATTCCGCCAACACCGGCGACCTCGTCACCCTCGCCCTCAAGCATGCAGGAGTCAGCCATCTCTTCACGCTGAACGGCGCCCACATCTGGCCCATCCTCACGGGCGCGACCGAGCACGGCATCCGGATCATCGACACTCGCCACGAGCAGTCCGCAGCGTTCGCTGCCGAGGGCTGGGCCAAGGTGACGCGCCAGGTCGGTGTCGCGGCGGTGACTGCGGGTCCGGGCGTAACCAACTCGGCTTCGGCGATCGCCCAGGCACAGGCGGCCGACAGCCCGCTATTCGTCATCGGCGGCCGCGCGCCCAACGCCAGGTGGGGCATGGGCTCGCTGCAGGAGATGGACCACGTCGCATTCGTGCAGACCATGACCAAGAAGGCAGTAACTCTTGGCTCTGCGGAAGAGGCTTACAGCGTCGCCGCGGAGTTCATGCGCACGGCGCTCAGCGGGCGCACCGGACCGGTTTTCATGGACGTCCCGCTCGACACTTTCTTCGGCGGCGCGGACCTGCCCGAAGCTACCGAGCATCTGACGCCCGACCTCGGACCGAGCCCGGACCCCGACCTGGTCAAGCGTGCCGCCCAGCTCATCCGCGAGGCGCAGCGGCCCTCGGTGATCGCGGGCGGCAGCGTGTGGTGGTCGCACGCGGAAGACGAGCTCAAGCAGCTGGTCGAAGCAGCCCACCTTCCCCTGTCCGTCAACGGCATGGCGCGAGGCATGCTGCCGCCGGGCCATCCACTCTTCTTCCCGCGAGCTCGCGGAGCCGCGCTCGGCGAGGCCGACCTCATCCTCGTCATCGGTGTTCCTCTGGATTTCCGGCTCAACTGGGGCCAGCCGCCGGTCTTCCCGGAGGACGCTCGCCTGATCTTCATCGACGTCGACGGCCATCGCAAGCACAGGACACCGGATGTCGCCATGTACGGCGATATGAAGGCCGCGCTCGGGGCGCTGGCCGTCGCGGTTGCGGGAGCGCCCGAACGCACCGCCTGGCTGGCCAAGCTCCGCGAGGCCGACACCGCGTCCCGCGCTCGCGACGCCGCGATGACCGGTTCCGACTCCGCGCCAGTCCACCCGGCTCGCCTCATCGCCGAGGTGGATCGGTTCTGCGATCCCGACGCCATCCTGGTGGGCGACGGCGGTGACTTCGTCTCCTTCGCCGGCCGCCTGATCGAGCGTCAGAAGCCCGGCCTGTGGATCGACCCAGGCCCGTTCGGGTGTCTCGGCTCGGGGCCGGGTTACGCGATGGCCGCCAAGCTCGCACATCCCGACCGGCAGGTGGTGCTGCTCGCGGGCGACGGGGCTTTCGGCTTCTCGGCGATGGAGTTCGACACCATGGTCCGGCACCGTATCCCGGTCGTGTGCGTCGTCGGCAACAACGGCATCTGGGCGCTAGAGAAGCACCCGATGCTGAGCATGCTAGGAGTGAGCGTCGCCGCAGACCTGGGCCAGAGGACCAGGTACGACAAGGTGGTCGAATCGCTCGGTGGCCACGGCGAGCTGGTGGATCGTCCGGATCAGATCCGGCCTGCCCTGGAGCGTGCGTTCGCCTCGGGGCTGCCGGCATGCATCAACGTAATTTGTGATCCAGACGCGGAATATCCGCGATCATCAGTGCTGATGTGAGCGCGATCCAGCTCAAGGCCGCCGTCGAAGCCGACGAATGGAGAACCGCGCAGGCGCAGTTCGACGCTGCGGCGGAGATCATCAACCTCGAACCGTGGCTGCGTGAGGTGCTCCGCGACGTGCAGCGCGAGTTCACCTGCACCTTCCCCGTGAAGATGGACAGCGGCCACCTTCGCGTCTTCACCGGCTACCGCGTGCAGCACAACATCAACCGCGGGCCCGCCAAGGGCGGCATCCGCTACCACCCCGACGTCTCGCTGAACGAGGTCAAGGCGCTGGCCATGTGGATGACGTGGAAATGCGCGGTGGTCAACATCCCGTTCGGCGGCGCGAAAGGCGGCATCATCGTCAATCCGAAAGAGCTTTCGCTCAACGAGCTCGAGCACATGACACGCCGGTTCGCGACCGAGATCTCGATCCTCATCGGCGCCGACCGCGACATCCCCGCGCCTGACGTGAACACCGACGGGCAGACGATGGCGTGGATCATGGACACGCTTTCGATGCACCTCGGCTACTCGGTGCCGGCGTCCGTGACCGGCAAGCCGATCGAGGTGGGTGGATCGCTGGGCCGCATCGAAGCCACGGGCCGCGGCGTGACCATCTGCGCGATGGCCGCGCTCGAGCACCTCAACCGCCTTCCGCATCAGACGAAGGTCGCTGTGCAGGGCTTCGGCAACGTCGGCAGCATCAGCGCGAAGCTGCTCGAAGAATCGGGCTGCACCGTGGTCGCTGTGTCGGAGGACTACGGCGGCATCTACAACCCGCTCGGCCTCTCGATCAAGCGCGTGCTCGAGTACCGCGCGCGCGAAAAGACTTTGAAGGGTTTCCCTGGTGCGCAGGAGATCGGCAACGCAGATGTCCTGACTGTCGACTGCGACCTGCTCGTGCCGGCCGCGATCGGCAACCAGCTCACGTCACGCAACGCGCGCGACGTGAAGGCGAAGCTGATCGTTGAGGGCGCCAACGGACCGACGACTCCTGAGGCCGACGCCATCTTCCGCGAGCGCGACATCTTCGTCGTGCCGGACATCCTCGCGAATGCAGGGGGTGTCACCGTGTCCTACTTCGAGTGGGTGCAAGACCTGCAGTCGTTCTTCTGGTCCGAGCACGAGGTCAACCAGAAGTTGAAGGCGATCCTCTCCCGCGCCTTCTCCGAAGTGCTGAAGACCAAGCTCGAGAAAAAGCTCGACATGCGCATGGCAGCCTACTGCCGGGCGGTGGCACGCGTCGCGGGCGCGACCAGGGAGCGCGGGCTTTACCCGTAGGCGGTGAGGTCGCTCTCGGAGCTCACCGGCCAGTACCTGGTCTGGAAGGTGGAACCCGGCAGCGCCGGCAACCCCGACCAGGCTCAGCGCAACTACGTTCTGTTCATTGGCGACGAGCCTGTCGTGCAGGCACAGGCGATCTGGGAGCGGATGGTGTCCTATGAGTTGGTCATGGAATCGAGTGAGGGCACATACCAGGTGCACATGGACCTGGCCGACCCCAAGCGGCGCTCCGTGGTCTGGAAGACCGGCGAAACGCACAGCGCCGCCGGGTTTGAGCTCGCGTCCAAAGAAGGGATCATCGCGACAGGTTGGATCAACACCGCGAACCGGCAGAGGCTTGCATGGGCTCACGTGAACTCCGTGTACGAGTACGTCATCTTCGCTCCCGGCGGCCCGCGCCTTATCACCGTGTCTGCGGTGGCATCGCTTCATATTGGTGGGAACCCTGGCCAGATGACGCTTGCACCAGAGATGGCAGGCGACCGGGAACTCGTACCGCTGGTCGCGTTGGGCTTTGCTCTAGCCAACGAACAGTTACAGCTGCAGCTACCCTACGCACCGCCTGGTCAGCCTGGAGCCTAGAACGCATCAGTTCGTCGTCACGGCCGTACCCTGTGCGCATGGCGGCTTGTACCCCTAAGCGGTGAGGTCGCTCTCGGAGCTGACAGGCCAGAACCTCGTCTGGAAGGTTCAGCCCGGTAGCGCGAGCATCCCCGATCAGGCTCAGCACAGTTTCGTGCTGTTCATGGACGACGAGCCCGTAGTGCAAGCACAGATGATCTGGCGGCGGTTGGATTTCTACGACGTGATCATGGAGGCGGGCGAGGGCACCTATGAGGTGCACATGGACCTGGCCGTTCCCGAGCGGCACTCCGTGGTCAACAAGGCCGGAGTAAACGAAAGTGCCGCAGTCTTTCAGCTCGCCTCCGAAAGCATCGTGACCGCCACCGGTTGGATCACCACCGCCAGCCGGCGCAAGCTGGCGTGGGCGCCCACGCACGAGCTCGGGTACGAGTACGTCATCTTCGCTCCAGGCGGCCCGCGCCTCATCACCCTGGCGGCGGCGGCCTCGATCTCCGTCGGTGGGAACTCGGGTCAGATGACGCTCGCGCCGGAGATGGCCGGCGACGCGGAGCTTGCACCCCTGGTCGCGCTTGGCTTTGCGCTGGCCAACGAGCAGGTGGTGCTGCTCCATCGTGACACGAATGCACCACCCGATCTTCCAATACCGGAAGGTATGCCCAAGAACTTGGGAGATGTTCTCCGGCTCCTGAGTGACGCCAGCCGAGAGCCTAGATCTCCCTCGTCCTGAGACTGAGATCAACCTAGATCTCTTCTGGTGAAAGGAGCACTGACCGTAGGAGTTCGCGCGGGCATCATCCTGGCCGTCTTTGCGATCTTGTTTGCGATTCTCGGCTTGACTCCGTCGTTGTCATGGATTCCGGAAATCCCGCTCCTCACCATCGCGGGGTTGGTGCCTATTGCATTGCTGATGGTGACGGGCTACCGGACCTGGAAGAGCTCCGGGTTGATCCGGATGGGTGTGATTGCCGGCGCGACCGCGGGAGCCGTTGGCGGCTGCATGGGTGGTGTGGCGTATGTGGTTTTCGGCAAATCGGCCGTTAACGTCGTTGTCGGGTTGATAGTGGGCGTTGCAGCAGGGGCGGCGCTTGCAGCGGTCGGCGCGATGGTCGGAGCGCGGAGGCCTAGATCTCCCTCGTCCGAAAACTGAGGATGCTCAGCGTAAGCATGATGGCGAACCACACCACGACCCACGCGAGAAAAGATGTAGGTGGCGGGTCGACGGCGACGAACGGGTTGGCGCGGGCTATCGTCCCCGCGGCTCGTAGGGACGCCAGGAATGCGTCCGGTTCCATCGCGTACATCGCGCCCCGCCACAAGCCGTCGGTCGGCAGGAGCAGGTGGCTGAACACGCCGACATTGGCCACCGCCTGGTTCTGCAGCCCGGTGCCGATGTCGCCGACAACGCCACCTATCCATCCCATGAGCCATGCGACCAGCGCGATCACACCGCCGGTGATGCCCGAAAGCCGCGTCGAGAGCAGCAAGCCGAGGGATAGAAGTGCAAGGCCTTCCAGGCCTACGTAGATGACGAGCTGGACAGGGTGGGGCGGCAAATAGCCGGTCGCCCAGTCGACCGCGGCGAGCTCGAGGAATGCGGAGCCGGCGGCGTAGATCGCGATGAGCACCCCGAGCCCGAGCCACTTTCCAATCACCACCTCGCTGCGGCGCACCGGGCGGGCGAGCATGGAAAGGAGAAGGCCGCTCTCGACCTCGCTCGAGATCAGCGGGCCGGCGACCACCGCGGCGCTCAGCGCCAGCACCCCGCTGTACATGAACGTGACGCCGATCAAGAGCTGCGAGGTGATCAGCGCGACCTGCGCGGCAGGGAGGGTCACGCCGTTGCTGTTCGTCACAGTCGTGATCTTGTTGAAGCCCCACGCGGAGAAGCCGACGACGATCAGCGTGAGGATGAGCAGGGCCAGCAGAAGCCTGCGCCGCGATGCCTCTTGCACAGTGAGCCGCGCGATCACCAGGATCGGCGGCACTACTTTTCCTCCGCTTCGAGCAGCTGGAGGAAGCGGTCTTCCAGCGTCTGGTGGCGTGGCGCGACCTCATATACCCGACCACCTAGGGCAACGATCGCCGCCACGAGCTCCGGCACTCGCTCTGGCTTGAGGTTCGTGAACGTGAGCTGGTCGCCTTCGTCGTCGATATTTCCGAAACTGGCGAGCTTGCCTTTCTCCGCGTCGCCGAGGCCGGTCACCCGCACCTTCACGGCCGTTCCGCTCAGCAGGTCGTCCATCGTGCCCGACGCGATGACGCGGCCGTGGTCGACGACCGCCACGCGGTCGCACACCTGCTCCACCTCACTCAGGAGATGTGAGTTGAGAAACACCGCGGTGCCGCGGGACGCCAGGCCGCGAATCACCTCACGCACGTCGTGGCGGCCCACCGGGTCGAGGGCCGAGGTGGGCTCATCGAGGAAAACCAGCTCTGGCTCGCCCAGCAGCGCCGCGGCCAGCCCGAGCCTTTGCTGCATGCCTTTCGAGAACGTGCTCACGCGATCCGCGGCGCGATCGGTCAGCCCGACAGTGTCAAGGGCCGTCGTGATCTCGTCGTTCCAGCTCGAGCGCGGCAGCGGCGCCAGCTCGCAGTGGAGGGCGAGCACCTCGCGCGCGGAGAGCCAGCCCTGGTACCGGAAGAGTTCAGGCAGGTAGCCGATGCGACGACGGGTCTGCAGGTCGCCGATCGGGCGGCCCAGCAGCCAGGCCTCGCCGGATGTCGGCCTGAGAAGACCCAGCAGCAACTTCACCGAGGTCGTCTTGCCGGCTCCGTTGGGTCCTAGGAACCCGAACACCTCGCCACGAGGCACGGTCATCGAGAGGCCGGACAGAGCGACCGTCCGGCCGAATTTCTTCGACAGGTCGACGGTCTGGATCGCGGGAGAGCCGGAGGCCGCTCCTTGCGGAGCGGCCTGCGCGGTCTGTTCTTTTACATCTGCCACTGACAGCAGGCTATAACGCCTGCTCAGGTCAGATGGTTAGCGATGTCGAGTGCGTCCGAAAGCTTGATGGTGCCGACCACCGCGTAGACGGACCCGCCTTTAACCCAGATCACCCCTGCGCCGACGCCTGTGTTGTCTCCGAGCCCCACGCCGGCGACGTCTTGCACGGTGACCTTGGAGGACGTTGCGAACTCGACCGGCACCGGGACTGGAAGTGTCGTGCCTCCCGGGCCGATCGCCTTGATGGCGTTCGTGAGCTCCGGCGAGATGCCTGGCACCGACAGCAGGTAGTCCTCGAGCTGCTGCACTGTGACCTGGGTGGAGGTTGCGACCGGCGCGCTCGACTTGACGATGATCAGAGTTGGCACGCCAGCCTGCGTGATGTCCGTGCCTGCCTTGGGCGCAGTCATGTTGCCGAAGATCTCGGCCACGGCCGGACCGGCGGTCACCGTGAGCTGAGCACCGTCCATTCCGCTCGGCAGCGCCGGCAGATTCTTGCCCGCCCCCGCGGCGGCGGCGGCGGCCTTGTCCTTGCTGAAGGTGAAGACCGCGACAGCCTTCGGCGTCGCCGCGTAGGTCACGTTCTTCGAGATGGCGGCCGGCAGATTATTCGCGGTGGGAGGCTTCAGTCCGGAGACGGACTCCGCCTCGGCGGCGCTCGTGACGATCTGGAGATTCGGCTTGGTCGTCCAGGTCAGGTTCCCGTACGCGCTCAGCTGGGACAGCGCCTGGATGTCGGCGACCGTGACGGGCACGGGCTCGACAGTGGTCGGCGTGAAGATGCTCCCGCCCTGCGCAATGGCGGTCACGACCAGCCCAGCGAGAGCGATGGTGGCCGCGAAGGCGAGCACCACCGGCCGCGAACCTGGCCGCATGACAGGCAGCCGGAATCCAAATCTCGGGCGTGCCGCCGGCGCGGATCGCACCCGGTTGAAAGCGGAGGCGACGTCGACCTTTAGCTCTGGCGCAGCCAGCAGGCTCGTGATCGCACGAGCGTCGCCTGCCACCGTCTCGTACCGGGCCTTGCACTCGGTGCAGGTCTCGAGATGGCGCGCGTCAGCGCCGGCGTTTGCGTCCGGTTCGTCAACCATCCGGCGCAGTGTTCCCTCAGATAGATGTGCCACGAACAACCTCCTTGCGCAGCGCGGCTTCCGCGCGCCTTAACAGTGTTCCGACCTGACCGATACCCACGCCGAGCGCCTGGGCGACTTCCGCGTAGCTGAGCCCGCTCGCGCGGAGCACGAGCACCGCGGCGGGCCTGGGGGCGAGACGGGCGAGGGCTTGCCGCACCTGGCGCCGATCTTCATTCACCTCGAGGAGCTTCTGGGGATCGGCTGTGCGATCCATTTCCTCGGTAGCCTGCGCAATCTCGCGACGCTGACGGCGCCGCGCGCCGCGCAGCCGGTTCAACGCGGTGTGAGCCGCCGCCCGGTGCAGCCAGGCCGGCGCGTACTGCGCGCTGGCCGAGTGCAGGCGGTGGAAGTCGATGAAGACCTCCTGCGCCACATCCTCCGCCTCATGCGGGTCGGCCAGCACCCGGTTCGCGATGCCTGCCACCCGGGCGTATTCGGCTGTGAATAGGGCTTCGAACGACTCCTCGTCAGAACGGAGAGATGCCACAGCTCTCACTCCGAGGTTTATGCCCACTGCTAGACAAGCACCGCGCCGGTCTGTTTTGTGACACCTTCAGGCTGGCGATTTCAAGCTGGTTTATTGCGCCTCAGGACGTGCAGCGTCACCTCGCGCAGGAACGGGCCGCCCCAGATTCCGATCGACAGCCCAGCCGCGAATATCACCACTGCGTCGACGCTCCACCGGCCCGGTCCCGTCCAGTAGACGTCCTGGATGGTGAGCCACAGGGCGAACTCGTCCAGCGTCAGTGCGGCGCCGACTCCGTACGCGATCGCGGTGAGGCTGGCAAGCCAGTTGGAGGCGGTGCCTTCTTCGATGAGCCAGACGTAGCCCACTACCAGGAGCAGGAGGATGCCCCAGACGAGATGATGGATGTGAAGCCCGCCCGTGGAGACGTTGTGAAAGGGCCCGATGCCGGCGCGGATGAGGTGGGTGATGGCGCGCACGATCCCGAAGGTGATCAGGAATCCGAGTGACGCCAGGAAGAGCCGTTCCCTGCGCTCGTTGCGGAAATGAAAGTGGTAGATCCGCTTGAGGGTCTTCAGCCGGCTAAAGACCTCCTGCGTTTCGCGCTGCGGGAGAGCTCGTCTTCGAGGATCACGAAGTCGGTGCGAGGCAGCGCATGGATGTGCCCCTGGAAGGCAAGGGTCCAGTGTTCGGGCGGCCACTTGCGCACATAGTCGAGGCGGTAGGCCAATTCTTTGGCTGGAATCCAGTCGGCCTGGTCGAGGACGACGTCCGAGCGGATGTGCACGCGCCACGGGTAGTCCTCGTCGCGGCGCGCCGAGCGCCAGATCGGCGTGTGGTCCTCATACATCGGCGACGTCACCGTCACGCTTGCGGCGAACGCCATCCGGCCGGTGACGTAGTAGAGCATCCGATCGCCGACACGCATGGTCTCGACGCGCCGCCGGTGGCGGCTCTTCAGACCCTGGATCGTGAATCCCTGCTCGCGCGTCTTGCGGAAGTTGTCGGGCGAGCTGACGATCATCCAGTACTGAGAGGCGCGACCCTCGGAACGGCCGGACTTCCGCTTGCGGCGCGAGCGGCCGGACTTAGCGGGACGTTCAGCAGGCGGAGCGCTGCCCTCAGGGGTAGCGCCGGCCTCGGGCAGGGGCCCCCGCGAAGTCTCGGGTAAGCCTCCGACCTCGTTGGGTTCTGTGTCGGACACGACCCAATTGTCGTCTTTACTCCACCAGGGGGCGGGCGGGGCCGAGGTCCTGAGGTTCAGGAAGCAGGGCGATCAGGTTGCGGACCTGCGCGATGTGGGAGATCTCGTGGCGCGCCACCATCCGGCATACATCCAGGAGGGTGATCTCGCCGCCGCGCGGCTCGCGAAGCCTTCGGTCCCACTCGGTCTTGCCCCAACCGTGCATGAGATCCATGGTTCGGCGGCGGATGCGGGCGAAGTCCTCGATGGCTTCCTGGAGCGGCCGTCCGAGCTCTTCATCCTCCTGGGTTGGGTCGATGGTGGCCCTGACGTCCGCGGTGGCGAGGCCGTCCAGGTGGGCATGCCTCAGCAGGCCGTCCACCTTCGACCCCGAGTCGAGCAGGTGGCCGATCAGCCCGCCAAGCGTCGGAAACGCCGGGCCGTGGCGATACCGCAACCGGTTCTCATCCAATCCATAGACGAGATCGCTGATCCGCTCGGGCACCGAGCCCATGAGGAGGACGACGTCGGCCGGGGACATCTCCTCTTGCAGGTCCACTTGACCACGATTGCATACTGAAGGAGATGGCTGTGCAGGTCGCGTGTGACAAATGCGGCAAGGAGCTGGTTCCGGACGCCGCCTACTGTGAGAGCTGCGGCGAGCGCACGCGGCGCGCGCGACGGCTGGTCCGTGTCGCTCTTCGGGTTGAAGTGCTGTTCTTCCTGGCGGTGGTCGGAGTCCTGCTCGGATTCATCTGGACCTACTCGGCCCAGCGCTGAGCTTTACCGTCTGATTCCGCACTTTTGGCGCCAAACGCACGTATGAATGGCGCGAATTCCACCCTTTTGGCGCCAAAGGCACCTGATTAGCGGTTGAATAAGCCGATCCCTATTGACAGAGACGAGAGGCCTTGGCTTCCTCCTGATCGGATTGATTGGATTCGCTGCGTGTAGCCAATCGGCGCCAGCGCTTCCGAGTCGTTCCAGCCCATCTCCTGCTCAGACTGGTTCCATCACATTTGACGGCGGGGCGCGGACGTACGTTTTGTATCAGCCGCTCTCGCTTGATCCGAAGCAGGTGGCTCCGTTGGTCATCGCCATGCACGGATACACCGTCGATAAAACGTGGATGGAGGAGACCACGCATTTCGATGCGCTGGCCGAAAAAGCCG
This sequence comes from Nitrosotalea sp., assembly GCA_035687505.1. GTDB lineage: Bacteria > Chloroflexota > Dormibacteria > Dormibacterales > Dormibacteraceae > Palsa-870. Next base: position 6,837 of record DASRWV010000155.1, on the reverse strand, counting down.
GATTCGTAGTCGTCTATCCCCAAGGCACTCGTAACTCATGGAACTCTGGCAGCTGCTGTGGTAACAACAACAACGATGACGTCGGGTTTATCAAGGCTCTGATCGATAAGCTCGTCAGCACTGCGCACATTGATCCCAAGCGGGTCTATGCGACTGGAATGTCCAATGGTGGCTTCATGGCTCAGCGCCTTGCATGCGAGCTAACTACTCAGATCACCGCAGTCGCCTCAGTATCGGGATCATTGGTCACGGAATCGTGTAATCCCTCGCGCGCCATTTCCATCCTGGAGATGCACGGCACGGAGGATCAAACCGTGCCATATCAAGGTGGTTCAATCGCAGGAATAGGAGCACTTCCTCCAGCGATGTCACTCATGAAGCGCTGGGCCACCCTTGACGGTTGCGCCGCGGCCCCGGCTGAGACTCAAAGCGGAATCACGACAAGGTACACGTGGAGTCCATGTCGCGGTGGGAGCAGCGTGGTCCTGGACGCAGTTGCCGGAGGAGGTCACAGCTGGTTCGGTCCAGAGGCGATGTCTGGATCTCCCGACGCGACCCAGGTCGCCTGGACTTTTTTCAGCCAGTCACCACCGCTGCCTTGAACCGTTCGGACAACTTGCGCAGCCGTGCCACCAGCTCGGGCGGGTCGGTCACGGTGAAATCGGCGTCCATCATGCCCAGGTAGAGGGCAAGCATCTCGATGGTGTTCGCGCTTGCGTGGACCACGCACGTGTCGTCGTCGACTGGTTCGACCACGATTCCGCGGGGAATGCGCTCAGTGATGACAGACGCGGGGGCGTGCACCACCACTCGCGCCTGATGAGTCATCGGCATCGACCGCACGTTTCGCATCACGTACTCGCCGATGTCTTCGGCCGGCGGCTCGCGAGGTGTGAAGCGCGGGCCGTTCGGAGTGCGGAGCTGCAGGCGGTCGACGCGGAACGTGCGCCACGCCCGCCGGTCTCTGTCGAAGGCCACGAGGTACCAGCGGCGACCAAGGTGGACCATCCTGTACGGCTCGACCGACCGTGTGCTTTCGGTCCCGTCGTGTTTGCGATAGTCGATGCGCAGCACCTCCGCGTCGCGACACGCCGCTGCGATGGTGGAGAGAAGCTGCGGCTCGACTGTCGGCCCTGATGAAAACGCAACGGGGACCGTGTAGGCCTGCAGCGCATTGACCCTGCGGCGGAGGCGCGTAGGGAGGACCTGCTCGAGCTTCACGAGCGCGCGGACTGACGTTTCCTCGATCCCCGCCACCCCGCCACCGGCCGACGACCTCAGTGCCACCGCCACAGCGACAGCCTCATCGTCGTCGAGCAAAAGAGGCGGCAGCGCCGCCCCGGCGCCAAGCCGGTAGCCGCCGGCCACCCCGGACGCCGCTCCCACCGGATAGCCCAGCGTGCGCAGGCGAACCATGTCGTTGCGGATCGTCCGCGTGCTGACCTCCAACCGCTCCGCCAGGTCGGCGCCGGACCAGTCCCGACGGGACTCGAGAAGGGTCAAAACCCGCAGCAGGCGCTCGGAGGTGCTCAGCATCTTTGGTTTCGATACTGAATCCTATTGAGGAACCAACCGTTCCGCAATAGCCAATAGCCTGAGCCAGTACAAAGCAAGCCCGACGAAAGGAGAAATGACATGACCCAAGGCGCTTCCCGTACCCAGGTGATTCTCGCCACGCTCGGCGTGGCCATGGCGCTGCTGCTGGCGGCGCTCGACCAGACGGTGGTGGGCGTAGCGATGCCCCGGATCGTCTCCGACCTGCACGGCATCGAGCTCTACGCGTGGGTCACCACTGCCTACCTGATCACCTCGACCGCGCTGGTGCCGGTGGCCGGCAAGCTCGGTGACATGTTCGGCCGCAAGCCTTTCATGCTCGCCGGCATGGTCGGATTCATCGCCGCATCGGCGCTGTGCGGCACATCTCAAAACATGATCGAGCTCGTCCTGTTCCGCGGCCTTCAGGGAGTCTTCGGCGGAGTGCTGTTCGCCTCGACGTTCGCGGTCATGACCGACCTGTTTCCGCCGGAGCAACGAGCGCGCATGAGTGGGGTTTTCGGCGCCATCTTCGGTCTCTCCTCGGTCATCGGACCGTCACTTGGTGGATTGCTGACCGACGGGCCCGGCTGGCGCTGGGTCTTCTACGTCAACATCCCGCTCGGTGTCGTCGCCACGATCCTGGTCGCGACTCAGCTCCCGCGCGTGCGGTCACAAGCCCGGCTTCGAGACATCGACTTCGTCGGCACGGCGCTCCTGCTGGCCGGTCTCACCCCGCTGTTGATCTCGCTTTCGATGCTTCGCGACCACTCATGGCTTTCGGTCCAGGTGCTCGGGCTGCTCGGCATGGCGATTGTCCTGCTCGTCGCGTTCTACTTCACCGAGCGCCGCGTCGAGCACCCGATAGTGCCTTTCGAGTTGTTCCGCCGAAATGTCTTCGCCGTCCCTGCATTGATCGCCTTCTTCAGCGCGATCGGCATGTTCGGCGCGATCGTCTTCGTCCCGCTCGTCTATCAGGGCGTGCTCGGCGTGAGCGCGTCCAACTCAGGTCAGCTGCTGACGCCGATGCAGCTGGCGGTCGTGGTCACCGCGACTGCGACGGGTGTTCTCCTCGCTCGCGTCCCGCGCTACAGGTTCGTCGGTACCGCTGCGCTGGCGGCGATGATCATCGGGCTGGTGTTGCTGGCCCAGGTCGGCCCGCATTCGAGTCCGTGGGAAGTGACCTGGGACATCGTCATCATCGGCGCCGGGCTTGGAGTGACGTTCCCGCTCACGCTCGTCGTGGTCCAGGCCGGCCTGCCGCACCAGCTGGTTGGCGTCGCCACGAGCCAGATCACGTTCTGGCGAAGCCTCGGCGGCACGATCGGCACAGCTGTGCTCGGCGCGATCCTCACCAACAACTTGCCGAGCCAACCCAGCCGCGTCGCACTGGCCGGCACGCTGCACGATCTGTTCTTGATTGCGGCGCTGGTGGCGGTGGTGTCCCTGGTCGTCAGCGTCTTCCTGCGCGAGGTGTCGCTGACACAAGAATCGCAAGCTACGCCCGAGTCAATAGAAGTCGCAGCCTGAAGACGTCGACACGAACAAGGGGCGGCCCAGTGGCCGCCCCGCTGATTACTGCTTGCTCGAGCGCGCGAAGCGGCGCAGGCCGATAAACGCCGCGGCTGCGATGACGATAGCGATCACAACCGGCAGCCAGAACAGGGCAACCAAATATTGAAGCTCTTCGCCGGCGGTCGGCGGAGCCGCCGGTCTGGCGTCGTCGGGAGCGAGCGCGTCCAGGCCCGCGGTGTAGGGCTGAGTGGCGCTGCAGCTGTTGTCCTGGTACGGCGGCCGATCAGAAACGAGGACGAATAAGTCCCGCTCACCGACACGAAACCTGCGATCGACCGACGTAGCGGTGACCCCTCCGGATGCAGGTGAGCCATGGACGTCCACATAGGCCGGCAGGTCGGGCCCCTTCCAGATCGATTCCACGCTCACCCGCGCCACGCGATCGCCGTCCGACGTAGAGACGACGGTGCCGACGAAGACCAACGGCGCGGTAGCCACCGCGTCCTGCAGCGATGGCATCTGCGCACAAGAGGCCTGCGCGCCGCCAGTACCCATCACGCCAAAGGCTCCGATGGCAAGGAGCGCCGCTACCCAAACTCTGCTCATCACCAGACCCAACGCCATTCGACGATCAAAGGAAACATCCGGCTAAACCGGGAGAGACTCCACGATTTTGAAAGGAGTGGGGGTCTGGATGATCCGATCGAGCTTGAAGCCGGCGCGCTGAAGCAGTGCGACGTATTCGGGTTCCGTGCGCTCCTGGCCGCCGGGATTGGCGAGCATGTCGAGGTCAGCGAGGAGGTCGTCCATGTCTTCAGGGCCGATCTTCTCGGGAAGCACGCGCTCGATCAACAAGAAGGGCGCGCCCGAGTCGCCTATCGCAGCTCTACAGCGCTCGAGGATCATGCCGACCGCCGGCTCTTCCCAGTCGTGAATGATCGTTTTCATCATGTAGATGCTCGCGCCTGCGGGAACCATTTCGAGGAAGCTGCCTGCCACGAGCTCGCAGCGACCCAAGAGACCTGAGGCTTCCAGCTTTTTCCGGGCACGCTCGACAACAGGCGGAAGGTCGAACAGCAATCCTCTGATGGATGGAGAGCGGTGCAGGATCTCGGTCAGCAGCGTGCCATCGCCACCGCCGAGGTCCGCGACGACCTGAAACGGTGAGAAGTCATATGCCGCCGCCACTGCCTTCGATACGGGCGCGGTGATCGAGGACATCGCGCCATCGAAAATGGCCGCCTGATCGGGGTGCCTTGCGTAGTAATCCCAGTTCCGCATTCCGTAGACGTGGTCGAAGGCGCGCTCGCCGGTCCTGATCGAGTGGTCCAGATGCAACCAGGATTGCAAGTGATGCTCCGAATTGAAAAAGCGCGCCGACGGACCCAAACGATCCTGCCTCATCTCTTCGCCGAATGGCGTCAGCGCGTAGCGATCGGATCCGTCCTGGGCGACAACCCCTATCGCGACAAGGGCGCGAAGCAGCCGGTGCAGGGACGGAGCGTGCGCTCCGACTTCATCGGCGAGGTCAGTTGCGGTTCGCGGCCCGGCGCTTAGCCGCTCGGCAAGTCCAAGCTCGACGGCCACTCCCACACAACGCGCTTGCCTGTAGCTCCGCATGAGCCTTGACATCGCCTGGCGGTTGTTGAGCTCGGCCACGAAAGAATTCTAGGTTCCGAGTTAGCGCCGGTAGACCGCTTTCCCTTCGACCTCATCTTTGTTCAGCCGCTTGTTCAAGTGCAGTCCTTCGAGCAAGAACTCGATCACCGAAGCCCTCACCTCTGGCCGGTCCGGCAAGCCGAGCTTCTTCAACGCAATGCTCAGGTCGGCAAGGTCGCCGAAAGCCCGCGCGTAGGTTCGCGCGGGAATCCCTTCGCCCACCTCGAGCATGCTGCCCTCTTCGAACTTCGCGACGACGCCGTCGAACTGCGCCGCGGAGAAGTGCCGGCTGAACACCGCGCTCACCGCGCCACGCTCGAGGCGCGACAGCACCTGCTCCTCTTTTCCCTCATCCAGCGCCTCGATCTCCACCCGTCCCGCGGTCGACGAAGCGAGAAACGCCAGGTCTGTGATCCGCGGCACCGCGAGCGTCTCGCCGAGACGCGCTGCGCGGCGGATCGAGTTGCTCGCCATGTTCTCGTAGTTCGCGATCGACATACGCACCGACACGCCCGACGACTGAGAGATGTGCGGGCTGCGCCGGGCGAGGTGTGTGAGCTCCGCGACGATCTCCTTCATAAAGGAAGGGAAGATCAGCTCGAAGTCCTCCGGGATCGGATTTTTCTCGGCCTCCATGATCTGCATCTCTTCGCCGGTGGTCAGCGGATAGTGCGTGCGCACCTGAGAACCGAATCTGTCCTTGAGAGGCGTGATGATGCGACCGCGCGACGTGTAGTCCTCGGGGTTCGCGCTCGCGATCACGAACAGGTCCAGGGGCAGCCGCACGCGGTAGCCGCGGATCTGCACGTCCTTCTCTTCCATGATGTTGAGCAGGCCCACCTGGATGCGCTCCGCGAGGTCGGGCAGCTCGTTGATGCCGAAGATGCCGCGATTCGTTCGCGGCAGCAGGCCGTAATGAATCGTGAGCTCGTCGGAGAGATAACGTCCCTCCGCCACCTTGATCGGGTCCACCTCGCCGATGAGGTCGGCGATCGAGATGTCCGGTGTGGCGAGCTTCTCTCCGTATCGCGCGTCGCGCTCGATCCACACCACCTCGACGTTGTCGCCTTCTTTGGCGACGAGGTCAAGACAATGTCGGCAGATTGGAGCGTACGGGTGGTCGTTGATCTCGCACCCCGCGATGGCAGGCACCTGCGGATCGAGCAACGAGACAAGCGAGCGCATGATCCGGCTCTTCGCCTGTCCGCGCTCACCGAGAAGGATCACATCATGGCCGGAAATCACCGCGTTGGCCAGCTGCGGCAGCACAGTGTCGTCGTAACCGACTATGCCCTCGAGCAACGTCTCTCCGGTGCGAAGGCGGGTCAGCAAATTGCGGCGCATTTCCTGCTTGACGGTTTCGCGTTTGTGCCCGCTCGCGCGGAGCTCGCCAATGGTTTTCGCGCGGCCTGAGGTCATCCAAGCACTATAGCCAACGAGGTGACGGCCCTTGTTGGCGTTTGGAAACAATTTGCCTGCATTGCTTAGTGATTGCTAAGCGTTTGCTGAACGCCGGATTGGGTCCTCCACGCCGTTAGCATTACCGGCGCTTGACTCAATCGATACGTGACCGCTACGAAGCCGCGCACGACGACGGCCGCCCTCTTCTGGGGGGTCATCGCGGAAATCCGGCCGAGCACCCTGAAAACACGATGCGCTCGTTCCGTTCCGCCATCGCGGCCGGCTGCGACCTCATCGAATGCGACGTCCATCTTTCGTCCGACGGTCGCCTCGTGGTCATCCACGACCACACGCTGGAGCGCACCACCAACGGCACAGGTCTGGTTCGCGACCACACCGCCGCCGAGCTGCGGCGCCTCGATGCCGGTCACGGTGAGAGGATCCCGCTGCTCCAGGAGGTCGTCGAGCTCGCCCTCGGCAAGGTGGGCCTGGTGATCGAGATCAAGCAGATCCCCATCCAGTACCCAGGCCTCGAGGACAAGCTGGTCAACATGCTCCGGCAGCTGGGCGCGGTCTCGGAATGCGCAGTGATCTCGTTCCACCACCCTTCCATCCGAACCCTTCGCGCGATGGAGGCCAAGCTGCAGCTGGGCATCCTCGAGGGCGCGCGGCCGATCGACCCGGCCCGCATGTTGAAGGAGGCCGGCGCGGACGTCTTCTCCCCGCACT
>DASRWV010000154.1:0-33357 GCA_035687505.1 Nitrosotalea sp. | reverse complement strand
AGCCCTAGAGGCTTACTTCCTCCCGAGCTCCCGGCTGGCAAACGAGGCGGCTGGCACCACGATTCGGTTTATCCAAGCTTCCGCCTCACCTCCTTTGCCCCACGGGCGTTGAACTTCGTTCCAAAGTGTATCAGCCAAAGTCAGGGCTGCTGGTCCTGACTTTGCTGCCCAACTAGACTCTTCGCTCGTGCCCCGCAGACGTGGCAAACCCAAGCGGCTCACCAAGCGCGTGGTCGTCAAACCTGATGGTCGTTACCTCATCTATTACGAGAGGTCATCCGCGAAACCGGGAGGCCAGGTTTGAGCGAGCTCCGCTGGCATCCGCTGCTCGAGGAGTGGGTCACAGTCGCACCCTGGCGGCAGGACCGCACCTATCACCCGCCCGCCGACCACTGCCCCCTGTGTCCGACAAGGCCAGGACAACCCGAGACAGAGATCCCCGAGCCGGACTATCACATTGCCGTGTTCGAGAACCGCTTCCCTTCGTATACCGGCGACCAGGGGCGGTGCGAGGTCGTGTGCTACACGCCGGTGCACGACTCATCGCTCGGCGAGCAGAGCGTCGATCACATCCGAGACCTCATCGAAGTCTGGCGGGATCGCACCAACGAGCTCGGCCGGCTGCACAACGTCCGCTATGTCTTCGTCTTCGAGAACCGAGGCGAAGTGATCGGCGTCACGCTCAGTCATCCACACGGACAGATCTACGCGTATCCATTCGTGCCGCCGATCATCCAGCGCGAGCTGGCGGCCGAGGCGCGGCACAGGCGCAAGACAGGGCGGTGCCTGTACTGCGACGTTCTCGAGGGCGAGCGTGGCGGCGAGCGCACCGTGCTCAAGGACGAGCGCTGGATCGCGTTCGTACCGTCGTTCGCGCGCTGGCCGTATGAGGTGCACCTCGCGCCAATCCGCCATCGCGGTGGCCTATCCGACCTCGACGAGGACGATGACGAATCGTTTGCCCGCATCCTAAAAGGCCTGCTGCAAAAGTACGACAAGGTTTTCGACCGCCCTCTTCCTTATGTCATGGCAATGCATCAGAAGCCGCCCGGCCGCGGCGCCGGATACCACCACTTCCACGTCGAGTTCTATCCAGCCAACCGGACCAAGGACAAATTGAAGTACCTCGCCGGCTCCGAGATCGGCGCCGGCGCATTCATCCTCGACGCTCGCGCCGAGGACACTGCCGCGGAGCTGCGTGGAATCCAGGCCTGAGGGTCTGTGGCGGGGTCGAGCGCCCGGCCGCGTAAACCTCATCGGGGAGCACGTGGACTATCTGGGCGGTGTCGTGCTGCCCGCGGCAGTCGATAAGCACACCTCAGTGAGCGGACGTCCGGCCGAGAACTGGTCGATTGACAGCGACGTGGACGGCGGGCTGGCTTATGTCCGTGCCATAGGGGAGGAGCTGGGTGCAGAACCGCAGGCGGTGAGGGTGTCCTCTGAGGTGCCGCCGGCAGCCGGCATCAGCTCATCTGCCGCCCTGCTCGTGGCGGTGGCGGTTGGACTTCGTCCCGACATGGACGGCAAAAAGGCGGCGCTTGCGTGCCAGCGCGCCGAGCAACGCGCGACAGGAGTGCAGGTCGGCGTCATGGATCAGTTCACCGCCGCATTAGGGAGGCGCGGCCACGCGTTGCTGCTCGATTGCACGACGCTCGAGTATCAGGAGGTCCCATTTCCAGACGAGCTGGCGATTGCGGTCATCGATTCCGGCGAGCATCGCTCTCTAGCTGCGACCCCATACAACCAAAGGCGGCGTGAGGCCGAGGCCGGCGATCCCAAACGGCGTCGCCACGTGGACTCCGAGATCGCGCGCGTTCATTCGTTTGTCGATGCGCTGAGGCGGCGCGACTTCGATGAGCTCGGGCGGTTGTTGAAGCAGTCGCACGAAAGTCTTCGCGACGATTTCGAAGTCTCGACTCCAACCGTGGACGCATTCGTCGAAAGGGCATGGAGCATCGCCGGGTGTTATGGCGCACGCATCATGGGCGCCGGCTTCGGCGGCAGCATCCTCGCTCTGGTCGAGCATTCGCAGACCGGGACCTTTGCCACCTCGATTGGCAGGCCCGTTCTCTTCTGCGCGACAGCAGATGGCGCGTTCGTGGCATCGCCTTGAGCGACTGCTTGTTCCTGCCGCTGCCGCAGCGGTCGGCGGGCATCCGCGAGCTGAGCTCTTGGGAAGCCGTCTGGATGTCTCTCGGCGAGGGCGAGGCCGAGCGGCTGACCATCGGCCGGGGTTCCGGCTGGAAGCCGATCGAGGTGCCGCGCCAGCTGACCGCGCGACATGGACGCCAATCGATCTGGTATCGAACGGAGTTCCCGCGTCCCGACCACTCCGGCCGCGTCTTGCTGCGGATCGGCGGAGCTTTCCTGGCCACCAACGTTTGGCTCAACGGCAAGCTCCTCGGGTCGCACTACGGGTACTTCGCTCCCTTCGGCTTCGACCTGACGCCATATCTCAAAGCGGAGAACCTGCTCGTCATCTGCTGCGAGTCACCGTTGGAGACGGAACCCGACAAGAAGCGTCACATCATGGGTCTGTTCAACGACGGCGAGCTCAAGCCGTACCCGGCGTCCGCGTACTCGAGCCTGCCCGAGCAGTACCAGCTGGAGGTTCCGATAGGCCTATGGCGTCCGGTCGAGCTCGAGTATGTGGGCCCGATCACCATCGACTGGATGCGGATCAAGCCCCGCTTCGAAGGCGGTGACGGCCGCATCGAGGTCGAGGCGCGCCTCCGCAACCTCGATGGGCGACACATGGAAGGCGAGGCGGAGCTCATCGTGCCGGTGCCCGGCCGAGATGCTTTGCGGCTCACGCGTGACCTGCATCTCGCCGGAGGTGCGGACGAGGTGGTGACGATGCGGCTGGCTTTTCCGGGCGCTCGCCGTTGGGATCCGTGGAGGCTCGGCGACCAGCCGATCTACCGAGCGGAGCTCGCGACGCGGACCGCAGGTGTCGAGTCGGCCCGAGTCGAGGACAGCTTCGCGTTTCGCGACCTCACGTGGGACATCGGTCCGCGTCGTTGGACCCTGTCGGTAAACGGCCGGCCGATCTTTCTGCGCGGGGCGTGTTACACGCCGGGCTACCGGCTCGACGAGCTGACCTCGGATCGATTTGACGCTGATCTGGCAACGGCTAAGGAGGCCAATCTCGACGCGTTGCGGGTGGTCTCCAACGTGCTGCCTGACGACTTTTACCGGCGCGCGGATGCAGCGGGCGTGCTCGTGCTGCAGGACCTGCCCCTGACGGGAACGTACGCGTACCACGCCACCGGAATCGATGCACGCTTTTTCGAGCAAGCTGCCCGCGAACAGCAGGCGGAGATGGTCGAGATGCTCTACAACCGACCATCGATCGCGGTTTGGATCGCACACGACGATCCGCCGTGGCTGGCTGCGAACTCCGATCTTGGTGAAGTGCATGCCGTGCGGCAGAACCATTCGATCGACCAGGACCTCAAGGCTTCGTTCGAGCGGCTCGACCCCAGCCGGCCGGCCCTCGCCGCATCCGGTGAAGTGGATTTGCATGTGATGCTCGGGTGGTCGGCAGGTTCGTGGTCCGACCTTGCGCACCTCGAGCCAATGATGGTCACAGCGTTTGGAGCGCAGTCTTTACCGGTCGCCGGCTCCCCGGTCTGGGAGCACATCGAAACGCGATGGCCGGCAGCCGATGACGAGCCGTCATGGCGGTATGCGGGCTTTCAGCCCGTCAACTGGGCGGAGCGCGGCGCAGGCTTGCCCTCCGCATATGAGAGCCTCGAGGCGTATGTGGAGGCGTCGCAGGAGTATCAGGCCGAAGTCGTGCGTTTCGCCGCAGAGCACATGCGCACCCGCAAGTTCGAGTCGTGCTGGGGAGCGTTCGCCTACCACCTCGTCGATCCTTTCCCCGGTATCGGGTTCGGGTTGCTCGACAGCTCTCGGCGTCCGAAACGCGCGCTCGAGGCACTCGCGCGAGCGTTTGCTCCGACTCGCGTGATCATCGAGCCGCTGGCCTTCGAGCCCGGGCGGCCGTTTGGAATCCTGCAGAAACCGGATGTTCCTTTCGCGGCAAGGCTGGTCGTCGTCAACGACGACCCGGAAGTTTCTGGGCGCGGGTCGATCCGCTGGGCACTGGCGCGGGAGCGGGCCGCGAACGTCAAAGGCGTCGAGCGGATTCGCGACGCGATGCAGAGAAAGTCTTACTCGGGAACAGTCGAGGTGGAGATCCCAACCGCATTCGAGCCTGCGGTGAGCGCGACAACACTGAGCCTTCCTCTGCCGGCCGAGGGCGGCTACAAGTTTGAATCCGTGCTGACGGTGGGTGGGCGAGAGCTCGATCGAGCGGAGCTATTCTTCGCCGTCACATCCAACCTTCCACCGGCGCGTCCGCGACCGGAGATCCCGCGGTATCTAGCCGAGCGGCTGGCTGACGCGACGAGCTTGCGTTCGGAACCGGAGGGCATGAGCTTCGTGCTCGACAACCGGACGAGGCCGGCGGTACTAGTCGGTGTGACCGGCCTCCGGCTCGATGGCATAGTGCTCGCTCGCCCCCAGCTTCAGATCGAGACGCACGCGGGACTCGCGCCGCTGCCGCGACGTCTCGACCTGCCGATCGGACGGCGCGTTTCGGTTCACGTCATCACGGGCGAGCCCCTGGGCATTGGACTGCATTCGCTGGAGGCGGACATCACGGTGCCAGGCGTCGCGTCAGGTCGACTTGTGATCGAGGGGAACGTAGGGTCGTAACCTTGACTCGGAAATACCGGATGCCATACTTCAGCACTACGCGGACGCTGCCTTAAGGCACATAAACCCAGCCCTAATCGGCAAAAGGAGCTCTCCAACCCGATGCCAGTTGAATACGCAGACATAATTTTGGCGGTGGCGGCACTGTTCGCCGCGATCCTCTACCTGAGGACGCGCCGCCGCCACAGGAAGAAGAAGGCGGCACCTCCGGTGCGCCCTGCATCGCCGAACAACCAGACGGCTGGAGTTGCCTCGACATGGGCTCCCCCCGCCGCCGCGCATCCGGTCGCCCCGACGATTGTGGTTCCGCCGCCGGCTGGGCCAAGCTGGGACCAGCCCGCGGCATCGCCGGCCAAGACTTCGGCGGCCTCGTCGCCGTCGTGGGGTGGGTCCGCATCGCCATCGGCTGCTCCCGCGCCGACCTGGGGCTCGCCCGCGGCGGCTGTCCCTCCGCCGGGTAACTCACCGGTCCCACCCGCGACGTGGGGATCTCCGGCCGCGCCGGCCGCGCCCGCGCCGAACTGGAGCGCGCCACCGCCCGCACCCCCCGCCGGGGCGCCCGCGCCCTCATGGGGCGCGCCCTCAGCTTCGCCGCCGCCTGCAGCTGGGGCACCCCCTGCCGCTCCCTCGTGGGGAGCTCCCGCCGCCCCCGCACCGTCGTGGGGAGAGCCGCCGGCCCCGACCGGACCTGCAGCCGCCCCGCCCGCAGCGCCAGCCCCGTCGTGGGGCGCGCCTCCGGCCGCCGAAGCGTCCAAACCGGCAGCTGTGCCGGCGACATCGTGGAACCCGCCGGCTCCGGCGTGGGACCCACCGAAGCCGGCTACACCCCCGGCGCCTTCAGCGCCGGCCTCGTCAGATTGGGGTCCGCCTCCCGCGGCACCCGCTTCGCCGCCTACCGTGGCGCCCTCTTGGGGCGCGCCGGCCCCGGCCGCCTGGGATGCGCCGAAGACCGAGGAGCCCGCAGCTCCCGCGGCGCCGTCGTGGTCAGCACCCGCCGCGTCAGCGCCTGCCGCGCCTTCGGTCGAGCCGGCCGCCGCTCCTCCGCCATGGAACGCGCCAGCTCCAACAGCATCGTGGTCAGCGCCGGCCGCGGTTCCCGTCGAACATGGCGCTGAACACTCAACCGACGCGATGCTGGCCGAAGGGGCCGCGAGCGCGTCAGCCCAGGATGAGGCGCCCAAGGAACCTGAACGAGCTTCACAGGCAACTTTGCCCTGGGAAGCTCCAGCCGCCGCCTCGGCCAGCGCGTCGGACGCTCAGGTTGCCGAAACGATGATTCAAGGAAACGCCGCGATGATGGGCTCGGACGCCGCCGCCGAGGCTCGCGAGTCGACCACTCTGATGCCCGTTTGGCAGCCACCACCTGCGGTTCCAGCCGCGCCGGATGTTGCGGAGACGATGGCCATCGACAGCAAAGCGCAGCCGCTCGCCGGCACCTCGCCGGGCGCGGGACGCGAAGCGGAGCTGACCATGGAAGCGGGTCCGGATGCCGGGCACAGCCATCGCGCCGGCGACCGCGCTTTGCGCCTCGGGCGCTCGCCGGACAACGACATCATCCTGCGCGACCCGGCCACCAGCGGTCACCACGCTCGTGTCGAGCGACGAGGAGACCAATTCTGGATCGTCGACCTCGGAAGCACCAACGGAACCCTCGTCAACGGTGAGCCGATCCAGGAGAAAGAGCTAAGCAGCGGCGACCGCATCACGATCGGCCAGAACGCGGTGAACTTCTCCCTCATCGGGTCCTAATGCGGCTTCGGATCGCCTGGGCGACCGATCCCGGTCTAGAGCGCGAGGAGAATGAGGACGCAGTAGTCGTCTGGCGCAACAAGGCGGGGCTCGACACGTTGCTCGTCGTGTGCGATGGGATGGGCGGGCACGCCGCGGGCCAGACGGCAAGCTCGATCGCGACGAAAACGGTGACGAGGATCCTCGCCGAAGATGGGGAAGAAGGGCCGGAGGTCGAGCGGCTGAAGCGTGCATGCAAAGAAGCGAACGCAGCTGTGTTCCAGGCGGCGCACGATAATCCTGATTGGGCCGGCATGGGCAGCACGCTGGTGATCGCCGCGATCAGGGCCGGCGAGCTCGCTCTGCTGAACGTTGGCGATAGCCCGGCCTATCTCTTTCGCAACGGTCTCGCGAAGCTGGTGTCGCAAGACCATTCATGGCCGGCGGAGCAGGTCCGACTCGGGCTCATCAAACCGGAGGAGGCCGCCACGCACCCGCTCAAGCACCGCCTCACACGTGCTGTCGGGGTATGGGATGCGATCCAGCCCTTCACTGACAAGGTGAAGCTCGAGGAGGGCGACGCCATAGTGCTGTGCAGCGATGGAGTCGAGACCGCGGGCGTGACGGTGGAGGAGATGGGCCGGCTGCTGCTCCGGGATGGCAACCTCGACCGCGGCGCGGAGCGTGTGATCGAGCGATGTCGCGAGCTCGGCGCCCCCGACAACGTGACGCTGGCGGTGGCTCGCGTCGAGGTCGACGTGACGAAGACCGCCATCCTTCCCAAGATGAAGAGATAGGGATCGACCACCCCCACCCGGCGCGCTTCGCGCGCCGACCTCCCCACAGAGTGGGGAGGTGAATACTTCCCGGAAGTCTCAGTAGGCGCTCGCGATCAGCTCCGTCAGGTGTTGCACCTTCATGTTTGACCCGCGTGATTTGAGGCCTGCCTCGAGCTGCATCTGACATCCCGGGTTCGCGCTGACGACCACATCGGCTCGCGTGGCGGTCAGGTCCTGGAGCTTCTCCTGCAGGATCCGGTTCGACATCGCCGGCTCGAGCGTGCTGTAAAGGCCGGCTGCCCCACAGCAGATATCCGCGTGGCGCATCTCGACGAATTCCACTCCCGGCAGTGACCGAATGAGGTCGCGCGGCTGCTTGCGAATGCGCTGTGCGTGCGCGAGGTGGCATGCGTCCTGGTAGGTCACGCGTACCTTCACGTCTTGTTTCGGCGCCGGAAGCCCGACTTCGGCGAGCCATTCCGTGATGTCCTTGACCTTTCCCTTCAGCCCCGGATAGAAGTCCTTGAGATGCGCTCCGCATCCAGCCGAGTCGACAATGAGTGCGTCGAACTCTCCGGCGAGGTAGGTCGCGGTGTTCAAATCGCGCAGGTGCTCGGCGCTTTCGAGGTCTCCGTTGTGGGCGAAAAGCGCGCCGCAGCAGCGCTCCCCGGGCGGAAACCACACCTCGCAGCCCGCGAGCTGCAAGAGCTTCACCGCCGCATCGTGTGATTGCGGATACAGGATCGGCATCACGCAGCCGACGAGGAACGCAACCCGATGCTTGCGCTCACCGATCGCCGGCGCGACGTTCCCTGCCGGTGGCCGGAATTGAGGTCGGAGCTTGGGCAGCTGGCGGCCCGCGCGGACGGCCGAGGTGAGCTTGACGGCCTGCGCGGCGCGAGTCGCGAGACCGAAAGCACGCAGTCGTAGCGGATGCGCGAGCAGCTGCCGCAGCGCGAACTTGCTGATCGTGTGCTTGGCGTCCGGCCGCCGGAGGTTTTCGACCTCAGCGCGTCCCGCCTCGATGATCCGTCCATACGGGACCCCGGAGGGACACACCGCCTCGCATGTGCGACAGCCGAGGCACAGGTCGATGTGGCGCACCTGCTCCTGCTCGAATGGCATCGTCCCGCGTTTCCACTGCGTCATCAGATAGATGCGGCCGCGCGGGGATTCGGTCTCCAGGCCCGTCTGGCGGAAGGTCGGGCACGCGTCGAGACACAGTCCGCAGTGGACGCAGGTGGAGAGGTCGTCGTCGCTGAGGAGGTCGAATGGTTTGGTCTTCACACCACGAACCGTCCGGGGTTCAGGATGCCATTAGGGTCGAAAGCTTTCTTGAGCCGGCGCATCACCCCGATCGTCTCCGGCGGTGTACCCCACGCGCCAATCTGTTTGGAAACTTCGGCCGGCGCGTGCATCAGGACGAGCGAGCCATGTGCCTTCTCTGCCGTGTGACGGACTCTGACCACATCGTCCGAGCTGTCGAAGGACCAGTGAGCGATGCCGACGCCAGGCGAGGCCCACCATCGAGCCTGCTCCGGCAACGCGTCGAGGATTTCTTGGAGTGCGTGACGCGGGACCGCGATTCGGGCCCAGGACTCCAGCGCGGTTCTGGAATGCTCCGCCCATGCGGACGCGTCTGCTTGTTTCCATCCCAGCTCGGCCACCATGCGTTGGACGGCGTCGGGGCTGCCGCAGAAGCGCACAAGGAGGCGGCCCTCCGAGAAGAGCTCGAGCGCCGTCGGTGCGAGCGGCATCGAAAGGGCCTGCTCTGCCGCGGTCCAGGCTTCGGCCGTCGAGCCTGAAGAGGTCTCGAGCGTGACGTCGTGCAGCGGTTTCGGAAAAACTTTGAACGAGGCGGCGACGATAACGCCGAGCGATCCCATCGCGCCGTAGTGCAGCTTCATCAGGTCGTACCCGCTCACGTTCTTGACCACTCGCCCACCCGCGCTGGCCAGATGGCCGTCGGGCATAGCGACCCGGATCCCGATGAGGTAGTCGCGCGCCGAACCGAAGCGGTGCCGGAGCGGACCCGTCCAGCCTGTGGCGAGAAGCCCGCCGATCGTGTGGCCGGGTGAGTTGAAGGGGTCGAGCGGCAGAAACTGGCCGGCTTTGCCGAGCTCGTCCTGCAGAGCTTCCAGAGTGATGCCCGCCTCGACGCTCACAACCATGTCGGCTTGCGAGTGCTCGAGCACGCGATCGAGGCGCGTTGTGTGAATCTCGACATCGCAGCGGCTCGGCGTGCCGCCCATACGGCTGGACCTTCCTCCTCCGACAGGAACGACCGCGGACCCGCTCTTCGCGGCCTGATGCAAGACCTCGGCGAGCTCTTCCGCGGTCTTCGGTTTTTCGATGACCGGTGCTTTCACCACCACTTGGCCTCGATGGCAAGCCCGGTCCGCCCCGCCAGCTGGACCTGCCTGCGCGATGGGTCGGGAAAGATCTTGCCGGGATTCAGGATCCCGTCAGGGTCGAGCACGCCTTTGACGCGCTGCATTGCCTCGAGGTCGTCCGGGCTGAAGATCCACGGCATGAACGCGCTCTTCTCCAGGCCGATTCCGTGCTCACCCGACAGGGCGCCACCAAGCTCGACGACTGCACGCAGCATCTCTTCGCCGGCGCCCTCGACCTGGTGCATGATGCCGGGCTCGCGCAGGTCGAACATGATGTTTGGATGCAGGTTGCCGTCGCCGGCATGAAAGACGTTGGCGACCGGGAGCTTGTAGTGCTCGCCGATCTCGCCAACGGCTGAGAGAACCTGCGGCAAGCGTGAGCGCGGCACGACCCCGTCATGCAGGTAGTAGTTCGGCTTGATCCGTCCGAGGGCTCCGATGGCGCCCTTGCGGCCCTGCCATAGCAGGTCTCGCTCGGCGGGACTCTGAGCCTCGCGCATCGCGTAGCCCTGGTTTGCAGCAAGGACCTCGCGTATCGCGGCCATCAGCTCACGGGTCGACTCAGCGATGCCGTCAACCTCCGCCAGCAGGACGGCGCCGGCGTCGGTGGGATAGCCCGCGTGGTAGTGCGCCTCGACCGCGCCGACCGTTACGCGGTCCATCATCTCCAGTGCCGCCGGCACGATTCCAGCCGAGATGACGGCGGACACCGCCTGGCTCGCTGCCTCGACGGTCGGGAAGGCGGCGAGCAGAGTGGCCACGCTCGGCGGGGTGCGGAGCAGGCGGACCTTGATCTTGGTGATCGCGCACATGGTGCCTTCGGAGCCGACGAGCACACCGCAAAGATCGAGACCGACGCGATCGGGCGCGTCGCCGCTCACCCAGTGGACGCTGCCGTCAGCGAGCACGACCTCCATGCCGAGGACATGGTTGGTCGTCACGCCGTAGTAGAGGCAGTGAGGGCCGCCTGAGTTTTCCGCTGCGTTGCCGCCGATGGTGCACGCCTTCTGACTCGATGGATCTGGTGCGTAGAAGAGGCCGTGCGACGACGCGACGAGAGAAAGTTCCTGGTTGACGACGCCGGGCTCCACCATTGCGGTCTGCGCGACGGGGTCGATTTCGAGGATGCGCCGCATTCGCGTCATCTGCAGCGCGATGCCACCACGAATCGTGACCGCGCCACCTGAGAGTCCCGTGCCGGCGCCCCGCGGCACGACGGGAATGCGGTGCGTCGCCGCCACCTTGATCACACTCGCGACCTGGTCGGTCGAAGCTGGCAGGACCACCGCGTCGGGAACGGCTCCTTCGATGGAGGCGTCACGCTCGAAGATGCGCAGGTCGTTGGCCGAGTCGATGACGGATTCGCGGCCGACGATCCGGCGCAGCTCTTCGATGACGGAGATCGGCAACGCCATCAGGCGATGGGAGCCTCGAGATTGGGGTTGCGTTCGAAAGCTTCGAATCTTCGGGTCGTCGAGCCTGGCAGACCTGGCGCCTCAGACGCCGGCGCGCCGACGATCAGGAGGTCGAGCCAGCGCTTGCACTCCTCATCCGATGGCATGCGGTCCATGCGTTCGAAGATGGCTTCCTGGATCCTGCTGTGCGGCGAAACCTGGATCGTGTACCAAACCGAGAGGCCGTCGGGCGTGACGGCATGATGGGTTTCGTCGACCCGCCGGTTCACCGGCAATCGCATCGGCTTGGCTTCGGCAGCGGCCCTCAGTCGCGCCGCGACTGCGCCCATCCCCTCCACAGGTAGCAGCTTAAACTCGAACGATGAACGGACGTGGACGTGTGGAGGCCGCTCTGGCGATGGGAGTCGCCGACCGGCCGCCGGTTGGTGCGTGGGGACACACCTATCGCGAGGAATGGTCGCCGTCGGCGCTCGCGTCGGTCACCGTCAAGCGGGCACGGCAGTTCGGTTGGGACTTCGCCAAGTTCCAGCCGCGTGCGAGCAGCTTTGCCGAGGCGTTTGGGTCCGTCTACAAGCCGGCCGGCCACCCCTTCAAAGGCCCTGTCCTGTTGAGCGCGGCAGTGCCTGACCTCGACTCGTGGGGCAAGGTGGAATTGGTCAATCGCAAGGCTCTCGACGACCAGGTCGAGTCGATCGGGTTGGTGGCGCGCGACCTTGGGAGCGACGTGCCTGTGATCCAGACGGTGTTCAGCCCGATCACGGTCGGCGGGTACCTCGTGGGCAAGTCATCAGCGCGCGTCCGGCGAGAGCTGCGTCAGCACCCAGAGCTGGTGCGTCCGGCGCTGGACAGGATCGCCGAGGCGTTGGTGGACTTCAGCCGCCGATCGGTCGAGGCGGGGGCGGCCGGGATCTTCTACGCGATTTCCGGCTACACGAGCAAAGACGCCATGTCGGAGAGCGCCTATCGCGCGACGCTGCTGCCGTACGACGTAGGTGTGCTGGGACAGCTGCCGGCCGAAGCGTGGTTCAACGTCGTACATCTCTGCGGTTCGCATTTGAACTTCGGTCTGGCACGGGACTTTCCCGCGCAAGCGATCAGCTGGTCGGTCCACAACCAGGGCAATCCATCACTGGTCGAAGGTAAGAAGCTGAGCGGCCGGCCTGTGATGGGCGGGTTGGGCCAGCGGGCAAGCTTGCTCTACGGTCCGCCGCCAGAGGTCGAAACCGAGGCCCGCCGCGCAGTGGCCGAGACCGGTGGCCGCGGGCTGCTGCTAGCGCCTGGATGCTCCGTTCCGCCTCGCGCCAAGGACGTCAACCTGGCGGCGATGCTGACCGCCATCGCGGCATGAGCGGCGTCGCGGGTCTCGCGGAGATCGTGCTGTGGGTGAAGGACATCGACGCGGCTCTGCGCTTTTACCGGGACATGTTCGGACTCGAGCTGATCTCCCCGCCGGAATTCCCGAACAAGTTCCTTCGCGCGGGCGAAGGTGCCTCGGGAGTGCCCGAGATGATCGTGCTGGTGCCACATCCGGACCGATCAGTCGAATTTCCGCGCGAGAAGCCCAAGCGAGTCCTGCATCACCTCGCGTTTCGGGTGGATGCTTCGGCATATGAAGGCATGCACGAGCGCTTCGCCGCGGCCGGACTAGAGGTGCGATCCGGCGTCCACCCTGTACTCAAGGGTGTCCGCACGTTCTATGTTGACGATCCGGACGGAAATGAAGTCGAAGTGATCGCCCCCGCGTGACACCGAGCGTTCCCAAGCCGTCCGACGCGGCTCTCATCCGGCTCGCCACCATCGCCGGCTACGTCGAGGTGGTGCTGATTCCTGATAAACCGGTGGTCAAGGCGCGGGTCGGCCTCCAGACCGCAAAAAACGATCGGCGGCGGGCGATGGAGACGCTCCTCGTCCTGATTGCCGACCCCGAGGTACGGGACTACCTGGCGGAGCTGGAGCGGCTCGGCCTCGTGCCACCAACATCCGCCTGAACACATAGCTCCGGTTTGATCGTGCTATTAGGACCGCTCGTACCGTTGTAAATACGTGAGCAAGGAATCCCGCGACGAGCGCAGGAAGGTGCGGTGGTTTTTCGCCGGCCTGCTGATCGTCAGCGCAATCCTCGACATCGTTGGCGCGCTGCTGATACAGCACCAGACACGGAGCCATTTCCTCAGCAGCCTCGTTCCCGAGAGCGTCACCTTGGGCGGACGCACTGGCGCAGTCCTGGCTGGACTTGCGCTGCTGCTGCTGGCAGGCGGAATCGCGCGCGGTAAGCGTGTCGCACATCGAGCGACATTGGTGGTGCTCGCCGCAACTATCGCGTTCGACCTGGTGAAGGATCTCGACTTCGAAGCTGCGTCATTACCGGCGTGGATCCTGTTCGGCCTGTGGTGGTTCCGTCATCACTTCGAAGCCGACTCGGACCCGTCCCGGGTCAGGTGGGGATTTGCCGTGCTGGCAGGAGGGTTGGCGCTCGCGTTCGTTTATGCAGTTCTTGGGGTAGAGGTGTTGAGCAGCCAGCTCGCGCCGGAGGGTGGTCCGGTGCAAACGCTCGAGTCCTTGGCGCAGGCCCTGGTTGGGAACACGACTGGGTATCGCGCCCTCACGGAGAGAGCCAATTGGTTCCTCGGCACCCTGCCGGTGGTGAGTTACGGATTGGTCATCTTCGCGATCGTTCTTCTGCTCCGACCGGTGCTTGCGCCGCGGGCCGCCGCGGCCGATCGGGAGCGTGTGCACCGGCTCTTGAATGTATGGGGCCGAAATCACATCTCACATCTGGCCGTGCACGGCGCGACCAGCTACTACTGGTTCGCCGAGGAAGGGTGCATCGCGTTCGCATTTCACGGTCGCACGGCCCTTGCGTTGGGAGACCCAATCTGTCCGCCGGACCTCGTGAAGGCCGGATTGGAAGACTTCGTCGCCTACTGCGAGCGGCAGGATTGGATTCCGGCCTTTTACCAGGTGGACTCCGAGCGAGAGTATCGGGAACTCGCCTTCACGCTGGTCCCCATCGGCTCCGAAGCATTGATCCCCACGCGCACGTTTGCCTTGGAAGGAAAGGAGCGGCGGGACTTGCGGTACGCAGTGAAACGGAGCGAGAAGGAAGGCGTGCGATTTTCCTTCATGACCGGTCCCGAGGCCATTGCCTCCCATTCGCAGCAGCTGCACGCGGTGTCGGACACATGGCTTCACAGCCGGCGCGGCCCGGAGCTCAGCTACAGCCTCGGCACCCTGTCGACACTCTCTGACCCCGACATCACGGTCGGGATGGCGTTCGCAGCCGGCGGCCGGCTCGAAGCCTTCGTCACCTGGCTGCCTGTCCCAGCACGCAAAGGCTGGACGCTCGACCTCATGCGCCGGCGGCCGGACAGCATTTACGGCGCGATCGAGGCTCTCATCGTCAAGTCGATCGAAGAGGCCGCACGAAGCGAGATCGAAGAGGTGAGTCTTGGCGTGGCGCCACGCGTAATCGCCACGGGCGATGAATCAGGTGCGGTGGATCGGACTCTGCGAACGATGTACTGGGGCCTGGATCGGTTCCAGCGCAGCCGCACCCTACATCGATTCAAGGCCAAGTTCTCCCCTAGTTGGGAGGATCGCTATCTGGCGGTGCCAGGTGCATCGACTCTTCCAGAAATCCTGATCGCGCTGGTGCTCGCCCACTTGCCTCCTCTGTCGGCGGCCATGGTGTGGGTGCGTTCAGCGGTCGGATCGATCCTGCGCCCGAGCCCGGCGCGGCCGGCGCCTGCTTGACCGGTTAGCTGATCTGCGGCTTGGTCACAGGCTCGGGTTGTTTGCGCGAAACAAGCGTGACGGTGACGCCGGCGATCAGCGCGATAGTTCCGACGATGAGACTGACGGGCTCGGGTAGATGGACTCCGAGGGCATTGTCGAGCGAGTAAGCCCCAGGACCTGTGATGGCTAGCGCCGCAGCCGCTCCGATGATCGAGAGGTTGAACTCGTAGCCGCCCTTGCTCACCCAGAACCCTTTGCTCAGGTGAACCGTGGCGATGGCCACGAGCATCGCGCCGACGATCGCCAGGCTGCCGAGAGGTGAGAGCAATCCGAGCGCGAGCAGAAGGCCGCCACCGAACTCGGAGAGCGCCGCGACCCAGGCCCAGGGTTGGGCCGGTCGTATGCGAAGCCTCCGCACGGACTGGGTCCAGTTGGACATTCCTGGTCCGCCCCACCAGCCGAACAGCTTCTGGGCGCCATGGGCTGCCATCGTCAGGCCGACCACCAGTCGAAGAATCAAGAGGCCGAATGCAATCGACATCGCCTGTAGCTACCTCCCCGAGCGCGCTGGAATTCCGTTACCCAGGCCGGCACGCCCTGAAAGTCAACGATAGGGCAGCCGCGGATAGACTCAGCCCGGAGGGCCTGTAGCTCAGCTGGTCAGAGCGGCCGACTCATAATCGGCTGGTCGTTGGTTCGATCCCAACCAGGCCCACCAAATCTCGGCTTGCGGGTGCGTACTTTGAGGGAGTTGTACGTTTTATCTAGCCGTGCGCGTCAAACACGCGCGCCCTGACTTTGGAGGGATAGCTTGGCCCAGAAGTCTCGGTACCTCGTCGCGATCTTCGTCGTCGCCGCACTCATTCCCGTCAGTGCCTCGGCCGCTGCGTCCGTCAGGGTTCTCAGCGGCTCGACTCCCGATACCCGGATCATGCCCAGCAACCAATACACAGTTCCTGATAGCGCCCAGATCACGGGTCGGCGAATAAATCTCCCGGTCCCGACCTGTGACTCGACCAATTTGTCGACTTGCGACGATCTCAGGATGCTCAACCTTCAGGACGGTTTTGATCTGCGACCGCGCGTAACGGTGCCGTTTAGCGGCGCCATCGACGTCAGCACTGTGAGCGACACAAACCTATTCGTGATCGGTCCGAACGGGTTCCGTACACCGCTCACGCAACTCGTCTGGGACCCGTCGACCGACGTCCTCGCCGGCAAGCCTTCCGATTTCCTATCGGAAGCGACCACCTACTCAGTGGTGGTGACGAGCGGCATCAAGGATCTGGCGGGCAATTCGGTCATCGCCTGCAACGGAGCCTGCACAAGCACTTTCACGACGGAGACGGCGACGCCCGAGCTGGCGAAGCTACGTGGTGCGCTCGACAGCGGAAGCGCCTACGCGATTGCCGACATCACGTCGCCGGAACGCAGGGCGAGCTTCGTTCAAGCAGGTGTCCGAGACGTCTTTCCAGCCGCAACGGTTTCTTCGATCGAACGCGGTGACCAGGTCGCGGCCGACCCTTCCAAGCCGCTCTCGTTTTCGACAGTGCTGAACGCGGCAGTCGGCGGCGCCGGCTACTACGCATTCGGCAGCTTCGTGGTGCCTCGCTATCAGACATACGCGGATGCGGTGATACCGAATGTGCCGACCACTCGAACTCCGCAGCCGATCGGCAAGCAGCGTGTCGGGTTCACTCTGATCGTCCCCGCCGGCATCCAGCCCGCGGGCGGCTGGCCGGTGGCGATTTTCGGCCCCGGATTCACGCGCAGCAAGTACGACTTGTTTCTTGCCGCCGACCTCAATGCGGCGAAGGGAATCGCCACCATCGCCACCGATCCGGCAGGCCACGCATTCGGACCGTCGAGCGTGGTGGTAGTCCATCAGGGCGCGCTCACCACCACCTTCTCGGGATACGGCCAGGGCGCCGACCTCGACGGTGATGGCGTCATCACCGCAAGCGAGGGTGTCGGCCCGACCGACCACAAGACCCTCGACTCGAGCGGCAAGGTCATTGCGGACGCACCGTCTCGCTACGCCACGTCCGGGCTCCGAGACGGCTTGATCCAGACCACTGTCAACCTCATGGCGATGGTGCGGATGATCGAGCAAGGTGTTGACCTGTTCGGCGACGGAAACGTGACCCTGCAGCAACATCTGCTCGGCTATTACGGCCAGAGCTTCGGTGCGATCTACGGAACGATGTTCATAGCGACCGATACTCACCTGACAGTCGGTGTGCTCAATGTCGGGGGAGGACCGATCGTCGAAATCGCGCGGCTTTCGGGCTTCCGCAACCTGCTCGCCGACACCCTTCGGGTCAACAGGCCAACGTTGCTCAACGGCGGTCCAGGGCTCAACGGGTTCACGGAGTCGATGCCACTTCGGCTGGATCCGCCGGTAATCAACCCATACCCAGGCGCGACGACCATCCAGAAATATTTCGACCACGGCACCTGGCAAGGCAGGGCTGGCGACCCGGTCGCTTTCGCCCCGCTGTTACGGCTTCGGCCGCCGGCCGGGGCTCCACTAAAGCACGTGATTTTCCAGACGGCGTTCGGCGACCACACCGTCCCCAACCCAACGGCCGGCGAGATGTATCGAGCCGGTCACCTGCTCGATCTCGTGAGCTACTACCGAAACGACAAGACGGTGACCGCCGGCAGCGATCCACACGGATTCCTACTGGATCCTCGTCTCTTCGGCCGTGACCAGGGTCAGGCTCAGGTGCTGGCCTTCATCAGCTCGGGCGGCGCCACGGTAATCGACCCAGACGGTCCGGGGCCCTTCTGGGAGGTGCCGATCGTGAATACACGCAATCTGGACTGCACGCACTACCCGCAGCCGCAAACCGGAGTGGCGTACTCGTCCTCTGCAGGGGAGTGCTGACGCTTTAGGCGCAGCGATAAGAAGAAGAAAGGCCTCGCGGGATTTCCCCGCGAGGCCCTTTTGCGAAAGCGCGAACTGCTAGGTGCGAACCATTCCGCGGCGGAAGATCATGCGGAACAGGAACAGCAGGATGCAGGCTCCGACGAAGGCGATGATGCCTAGAACCAAGAGGTTCGTCGCGGCGATACCGAAGAGGCCGGCAAGCCAGCCGCCCACGAAGGCGCCCAGGATTCCGACCACGATGTCCCAGATGACTCCCAGGCCGTGGCCCGTCATGACCCTGCCGGCGAGGAATCCAGCGATCCCGCCGACGATTACAAAGACGATCAAATTCATCATTCTTCGAACAACCCTCCAAACCCGCCTTGCGGCGGTTGATTTTCAGAACTACGTCAATACGAAAACGGGCCGGGCCACCGTTCCACTCACTCCGCCAGCTCGGTGGTAGGGTCACCGGAGGGCGCCACTGCTCCACAACACGACGCTCGCCGCGCTGAATTTGGTGCTACGGCCCAAATTAACTGTTGACAAACCCCCTTGCCAGGACTACGGTTTGTGAAATCAGTTCGGCATTGTCGAACACAAGTCAGACATAAGGGGGTCTGGGCAACATGCATTCGATGTCACAGCGCGCAATCGCCGAGGCGTTTGGCACGGCGGCTTTGGTCCTCGTCGGACCCGGTTCAGTGATCGCCACGCTCACGCTGGCCGGGAAGGCCGTGCCGGCGGTCACAGAGGCCGACCTGCTGGCGATCAGCTTCGCGTTCGGCTTCATCATCACTGCCCTCGTCTACGCGATCGGCAAGGTCTCGGGCTGCCACATCAACCCGGCGGTGACTTTCGCCCTCGCGGTGACCAAGCGCTTCCCCTGGAAGGAAGTCCCGGTCTACTGGGCAGCCCAGTACGTCGGAGCGATCATCGGAGCGTTTGCCATCTGGGGTGTCTTCGGCGCCAACGCGGTCACGTTCGGGATGGGCCAGACGCACTTCGCGGCTGACGCGTCATTCACCGTCTACCTGCAGGCCGGTCTCGCCGAGGCCCTCGGCACCGGACTCCTCCTGTTCGCGATCCTCGGCATCGTCGACTCGAAGTCCCCGTCGCAGCTCGCCGGCATCGTGATCGGCGGAGCGGTCGTCGGGATCATCCTCATCTTCGGCCCGATCACCGGCGCCTCGCTCAACCCCGCCCGCGCATTCGGTCCCGAACTGGTGCAGGCGCTAGCCGGCGGCACTACCTACTGGGCGCAGTACATTCCGGTCTATCTGATCTCTGGCTTTGTGGGCGCCGCGGCCGCGTCATTCCTGTACGACTTCCTCGCCAACCCACGGCTCGTTGAGCGGCCAATCATGGAAGCGGTCACCCACGAAGACGGCGCACGCACAGCCGCCGCCCACTAGTTCTTTTTCCACAGGAGAAAACAGAAATGGCAGTCGGAACCAATCAGATGCGTAAGTTTCTCAACGACCCTGCGGCGGTCGTGAAGGAGTCGCTGGCCGGCCTGGCCGCGGCCCACTCCGACCTGCTCCGATACGACGTCGCCAATCAGATCATCGTCCGTAAGGACGCACCGAAGAAAGGAAAGGTGGCGTTGATCTCCGGCGGCGGATCAGGCCACGAGCCGCTGCACGGCGGCTTCGTAGGTCTGGGCATGCTGGACGCCGCGTGTCCTGGCGAGGTCTTTACCTCGCCGGTGCCTGGACAGATGCTTGCGGCGACGAAAGCCGTGGACGGAGGCGCGGGAGTAGTTCATATAGTGAAGAACTACACGGGCGATGTTCTCAACTTCAAGATGGCGGCGGAAGACGCCGCCGACGAGGGCATCAAGGTGACCTCGGTCGTCATCGACGACGACGTCGCGGTACAGGACTCGCTCTACACGGCCGGCCGGCGCGGCGTCGGGGCCACCGTGCTTGCCGAGAAGATTGCCGGCGCAGCCGCGGAGGGCGGAGCCGACCTTGCCAAAGTGACGGACCTCGTCAAGCGGGTCAACGCACGCTCGCGCTCATTCGGCGTTGCCCTGTCATCGTGTGTACCTCCCGCTGCAGGGAAGGCGATCTTCGACCTGCCGGAAGGCCAGATCGAGCTCGGAATCGGGATCCACGGCGAGCCAGGCCGCCGGCGCGCGCCGCTCGGCACCGCAAGCGAAGTGGTTGACGTGATGGTGGAAGCCGTGGTCTCGGATCTCAAGGCGAAGCGAGGCTCCAAAGTGCTCGTGTTCGTCAACGGGATGGGCGGCACTCCGCTGCTCGAGCTCTACCTTGTCTACAACGAGGTCGACCAGAAGCTCCGCAAGGCAGGACTCGAGCCAGTCCGGAACCTGGTCGGCAGCTACATAACGTCCCTCGAGATGGCCGGAGCCGCGCTGACCGTGCTCGAGCTCGACGAGGAGCTCATTCGCCTCTGGGACGCGCCGGTTCACACCGCTGCGTTGCGCTGGAGGATCTGACACTAATCTTGATCGTAGAAAGGGTCATGGACGCGGCCACGATCACCTCCTGGATGCGTGAGATCGAAGCGTCGGTGCGCGTCGAGCGGGACCACCTTGTCCAGCTCGACGCCGCCATCGGCGACGCCGACCACGGCATCAACATGACCAGGGGATTCGAGGCCGTCGTCCAGGCCCTCGCCGCCGACAACGGTTCAACACCGGGCCGGCTTCTTATCATCGCCGGCCGCACGCTCGTCTCGACTGTCGGCGGTGCAAGCGGCCCCCTTTGGGGCAGCGCGCTTCGCAGCGGCGGCCGCGTGCTTGGCGAGCAAACCACTTTTGACGGTCCGCAGCTCGTCGAGGTGCTGGCTGCGGCGCTGGCCTCGGTCAAGGATCTTGGCACAGCGGCACTCGGCGACAAGACGATGGTCGATGCGCTCGAGCCGGCCGTAGAAACTCTGCGCGCCAGAATCGCCGACGGCGAGCCGCTTGCGCGCGCCCTGGACGAAGCAGCCGCAGCGGCTGAGGCGGGGATGCGCGGGACGATCCCTCTCCAGGCCAGGAAGGGTCGTGCTTCCTATCTCGGCGAGCGATCGGTGGGACATCAAGATCCCGGAGCCACCTCGACCGCACTCATCGTGCGTGCTCTTCAGCGGGCGGTCACAGCCCCGTCCTGATGTGCCGGGCGCGCGCAGGGCGCATATGAGTAAAGAACGTACGGTGCGAGGGGTCAGCGCCGCGCCCGGAATCGCGTACGGCAAGGCGGTCGTCCTCGACCGCGTGGGTGCTAGCGAGGCCAGGATCGTCCCGGCCTCTGACCGTGCGGCCGAGCTCGCGCGGGCGCGCCATGCGCTGGAAGTGGTCGGGACGGAGCTGGAGGGAATTGCGTCGCGCCTTCGCGAATCAGGCCGGAGCGCGGAAGCAGAGATCGTAGAGACCGGTGTGTTGATGGCCGCCGACCCCGGGCTCGCCTCTCGTCTTGAAGCGCTGGTCGTGGAATCCGGCCTACCCGCAACGGACGCGCTGCGGCAGGCGGCGGAAGAAAGCGCGCAGGACCTGGCACAGCTCGGCGATCCGGTTCTCGCGTTGCGCGCGGACGACGTTCGCAGCCTTGGCCGCCGTGCGGCCGCCCGCGCGAATGGGCTCGAGCCCGGTGTCGCCAGCGGCGTGCTGGTCGCCAGCACGCTTGGTCCCGCTGACGTCGCGGAGCTCGCAATGAACGCGAAGGGAGTAGCGCTCGTGGGTGGCGGCGTCACGGCACACGCCGCAATCGTTGCCCGTTCGCTCGGTATTCCGATGGTCGTAGGGCTGGGCGCCGAAGTGCTCGACCTGCGCGATGGGGAGGAGGTGGTCCTGGACGGCGACGCCGGTCTCCTGTTTCGTCGGCCCGAAGCAGGACGCGTCGCAGCCGCGCAAGCCGATGCGGAGCGCCGGCGGATGGCGCGACAGGAAGCGATGGCCAGCCGCATGGAGCCTGCGGAGACGAAAGATCGCCACCGGATTCGCGTCCTCGCGAATGCATCGAGCGTCGCCGAGGTGGTGGAGGCGCTCGCGCAGGGCGCCGAGGGTGTGGGCCTGCTCCGCACTGAGCTGCTGTTCCTCGACGCAAATGCGTGGCCGACCCGTGCCGAGCAGGCAGCGTTCCTCGGCCCGATCCTCGCGCCGCTGAAGGGAAAGGTCGTGACCGTGCGCCTCCTCGACTTTGGCGGCGACAAGACGCCACCCTTCCTGCATGGCGCTGCCGGCCGTGGCATAGAGCTGCTGTTCGAATCGCCTGAAGCATTGAAGGCTCAGCTGGCCGCCATCCTGGACGCCGGCTCTGAAGTCAACCTCCGGATCCTGATCCCAATGGTGAGCAGCCCGCGGCACGTCACCGCCGTGCATGAGGTCCTAGCGACCGTCCTCGATGGCCGGCCGGCGCCGCAGGTCGGCGCGATGATCGAGACACCTGAGGCCGCGCATCGAGCTTCCGAGATTGCCAACGTGTCGGACTTCCTCAGCATCGGCACCAACGACCTGACCCAGCTGGTACTCGGCCTGGACCGCGAGCAGTCGAAGTCCGCGCCGGTGACCGATGTGAGAGTTCTGCGGCTCATCGACGCGACCGCGCGTGCGGCTCGCCAGGCTGGAATCGTGGTCGACGTTTGCGGGGAGGCTGCCTCGGATGCGGTGGCAATGCCGATCCTGGTCGGACTGGGAGTGGACGAGCTCAGCGTCGCGGCTGCGCGCGTCGGTGAGGTGCGTCGACGGATCCGAGGCCTTGACTTCGCAGCGAGTCGCGAAGCTTCCGAAAAGCGGCTACTCGACCAGCCCGCTGACGCAGCCGGCAAGCGCCTCTAGCGCTTCGGACGCGTCTTCGCCCTCCGCGCTCAAGCGTAGGACGGTGCCGCCAGTTGCTCCTAGCGCGAGCACCGCGAGGATGCTCTTGGCGTCGACAACCTTGCTCTCCGAGCCCACTGTCAGCCGGGAGCGAAACCGCAGCGCGGTCTTCACGAACGTGGCCGCGGGTCGGGCGTGGAGGGCGACGCCCTCGGGCAGCGCGACGGTAGTTTCAGAACTTACTGGCACCACGTGCTTCCTCAGCCGCCTTCGCAACATCCTCGAGCGACTGCCCCGCCGACGACATCACAGCGGCCGCTACCGCGCCCTCGACGAATGGAGCGTCCACCAGCCGAATGTGGCCGTTGGTCTTGCCCTGGAGCAGGTGGCGGACCGTCAGGATGGAGCTGCCGAGGTCGGCGAGGATGACGACGCCCTGGCCGGTGTCCGCGCGAGCAATCGCCTCACGGACGGCGTCTCCGCTCGTCCCGAGCGTCCCGCCCGGACCGCCTCCCGCAGGTTCAACCTTGACCTCGGCGCCGGCAACCTGAGTGGCCAGATCGGCCAGGCCCTGCGCTAGTTCGTGGCTGTGGGAGACAAGTACAATCCCAACCAATTTCGACTCTCCCCGGCGGGGCTAAATGCCCCCCGCGATGGCGTTCTCGACGACGGCCGTAGTCTACACTACCGACAGGAATTCAGCAATGCCGAATGATGAGAGTCCCCTCCCGGCCGTGCCAAAGGCAAGGCCGACCTCCCCACGAAGTGGGGAGGCAGGTCGCCGATCCTCCATTCAGTCCCTCGACCGCGCCACCGCGATCCTCAAAGCGCTCGCCAGCGGGCCTCGCCGGCTGGGCGTCAGCGAGCTTGCGGACCGGCTGGGGCTCGCCCGGCCGACAGTCCACGGGCTGCTCCAGACTCTGCAGTCGCACGGTTTCGTCGAGCAGGACCGGCACTCAGACAAGTACCAGCTAGGCCCGGGGCTGCTGCAGCTGGGCTACTCCTATCTCGACCTGAACGAGCTGCGGGCGCGCTCAATCCCATATGCCGATCGGCTGGCTGCTCGGGCGAATGCAGCGGTCAGGGTTGGGGTGATGCATGGGTCGAGCGTCGTGGTCGTCCACCACGTGTTCCGGCCGGATTCGTCGTTCGGCGTGCTCGAGGTCGGCCTGCAGCTTCCGCTCCACGCAAGCTCGCTGGGCAAGGCGATCCTGGCATTTTCGCCAGCCCAACTCACTGATGACCTGCTGTCGGAACCGTTGCCCCGCTTGACCAAGCAGACTCTCGACGAGACGGCCCTGCGCGGTGAGATGGCAACGATTCGGGATCAGGGCATCGCCATCGAGCGAGATGAGGCAGTCCTGGGCGAGTCGAGCGTCGCCGCTCCGATCTTCGACCATGGCGGAAGCGCTGTCGGCGCGATCGGGGTGGTCGATACGACAGAAGGCGTTTTTCCGAAGGGGCTGGCCAAGGGTCTGGCCGCGGCGGTCGGCGAAGCCGCGCGTGGCATCTCACGCGAGCTGGGCGCGCCGCGATGGCCGCACGCCGCGGAAGCTTAGAGGCGCGGCCGGAACCGACGTACACGGATAATCTCCTCTCGTGACCCAGTGGTTGGTCGGCCTTGTATCCACGTGGGGACTCATAGCCATCTTCGTCACCATGAGCGCCGAAAGCGCCGGATTGCCGATCTCGAGCGAGATCGTCGTGCCGCTTGGTGGGGCGCTTGCGTCCCAGGGCAAACTCAGCTTCATCCTGGTTGTCGCGGTGTCGAGCATCGCGAACCTCGTGGGCTCGCTGGTCGCCTTCTCCTTGACCCGCCGTTACGGCGAGCGGGTAGTGCTCAGCCGCGCGGGTCGATTGATGGGACTGAGCCGGGGCCATCTCCGGCTCGCGAATCGCTTCTTTGCGCGGTTTGGGTTGTGGGCGGTTTTTCTCGGCCGGCTCCTGCCGATCGTCCGCACGTACATTTCGTTTCCAGCCGCAATTTCAAAGATCGGATACGTCTGGTTCTCGGTTGTCACGCTGGCGGGCGCCATCCCCTGGAACTTCGCTCTCGCCTACGCCGGATACAAGCTGGGCCAGCACTATGAGGCGGTCGCCGCCACTATGACCCCCTTCGTCATCCCGATCGCCATCGGCGTGGTGATCCTGCTGGGCGTCGCCTGGTGGTTCGGCCGGAAGCTCGGCGAAGACGAAGAAGCCGTAATCGTGGAGGAGTCCGCCGAAACCAAACGCTAACCGGCGGCCCCTGCAAATCGAGCAGCCGAGAAGCGCGAGATGTCCCGGGCCGTCCGACCATCGTGGACTAGATCCGCGGCAATGTCTCCGATCACGGGCGCGAATTTGAATCCATGTCCCGAACACGCACTGATCACGACAATGCGCGAGTCATCGGGAAGGAGATCGATGACGAAATGTCGGTCAGGTGTATTGGTGTACATGCAGACCGCCGCCCTGGTGACGTTCCGGGTGACCCCGTGCAAGTAAGATTGCGCGAATTCTCGAAGCGGCTCGAGGTCGGCGTCGCTGACATCGCGGAGCACAACGTCGGGATGGGTCGGTTCTCCATCGTGATGACGTGCGATCTTCACCGAGGCGCCGTCGAGCGTCGGGAAGCCATACATGTCTCCGAGCTCTGTGTGGTGCAAGAAAACCGGGAAGGTGTCAGGTGTGAGGAAGTCGACATCTTTCTCGATCTGGAACCAGGCGAGCACCTGGCGTTCAACGGTCAGCGGCAGCGGACACAGGTCGCCCATCCATGGGCCGGCGGCGATGACTGCCGCGTCGAATGTTTCACTCCCTGCGTCGGTGACGATCTCGACGGCGTCCGGTCTGCCGTTGACTTCTTTGACCACGGCTCCGCGCCGGATCTCGCCGCCTAGCGCGACAAGGCGATCGATCATGGCGGCAAGTGCCGCCTCTGGCCTTATGAAGCCTGCTTGCACATCTAGAACAGCGACATCTTCGGAGCCGGCGACATGCGCTGGGTAGCGGTGGCGCAGCTCGGAGGCATCGAGCAAACGGGCGTCGAGTCCGTGCGCGGTGATGGTGGCAAGCGCGCCGGTGATCACCTCCGACGATGGAGGACCGATCATCAGCGCGCCCGTCATCGTCAGAAGCCGTTCGCCCGAGATTCGTTCTAGCTCGCGCCACAGCGGGAAGGTCTCCTGCAGCAATGGCACGTACCACGCACCCTCGAAGTAAGCGGTCCGCGTGATCCTCGACTCGCCATGGGAAGAGCCGAGCGCGTGGGGAGGGGAGTGGCGGTCGAAACAGACGACCCTTGCGCCTCGTGTCGCGAGTCTCCACCCGGTCGCCGCGCCCATTGCGCCGCAGCCGATGACGGCCACCCGCATCGAGGCGTCTATTCGGGCGAGATCCTGGCGATCGGCTGGCCTGGTTTCACGGCGTCGCCCACAGCGAGCAGCAGCTCCTCGACCTTTCCCGAGACAGGCGAAGGAATTTCGGCGTTGACCTTGTCGGTGTGGGCTTCCATCAGCGTCTCGCCCTCGGCCACGTGCTCGCCTTGCTGCTTGCTCCAGGCACCGACCGTGATCTCTTCGGCGCCCTGAAGCTCTGGCATGAGGACATCGCGCATTGTCGTGCTCACCTGCCTATTGTCCTATTGATCGGGTCAGGCCGGATTCCAGCTCCCCATCTGGCCTGCCGCTTCGCGGGAGGCCACCTTCCCCACAAGTGGGGAAGGGACTATTTCGTTACGCCAACGAAACGACATCCAGGAGATCTGCTTCCCAATAGTCAACTCGGCCCTCGGGCATGAACAGCACCCGCTGCGGCCGCAGCGCTTCCACGAACTCCGGGT
Organism: Nitrosotalea sp.; assembly: GCA_035687505.1. Lineage (GTDB taxonomy): Bacteria > Chloroflexota > Dormibacteria > Dormibacterales > Dormibacteraceae > Palsa-870. Next base: position 7,125 of record DASRWV010000154.1, on the reverse strand, counting down.
CGTGGCTGACGATGATCATCGTGCCCGGCCATTCCGACAGAGCGCGAGCGACGCCGGTGCGTGACGGCGGATCGAGGTTGTTGGTCGGTTCGTCGAGGAGCAGCAGGTTGTGCCGCCCGGCGACCAGCTGCGCCAGGGCCAGCTTGGTCTTTTCGCCGCCGGACAGTGTGCCGGCGTCCTGCCGCGCGATATCGCCGGACAGGCTGAAGCTGCCCAGCAGCGATCGGAGCACGCGCTCATCCTCATCCGACTGCTCTCGCATATGCGCCAGCACGGGAACGCCGGCCCGAATCCCCTCGTGCTCCTGGGCGTAGTAGCCGAGCGAAACTCCGTGCCCTAGCTTGACGTTGCCCTCGTTGGGTTGGGTCTGGCTCGCGAGGATCCGCAGCAGGCTCGTCTTACCCGCGCCGTTCAGTCCCATGATCACGAGCCTCTGGCCGCGTTCGACCTCGAACGACACGTCGCGAAACACCACCGGACCGCCATAACTCTTGCTCAAGCCAGTCGCCGTCAAGACCACGCGGCCGCTGTGTGGCGGCTCGGGGAACCGGACCTTCATTGCCTTGCGCTCACGCTGCGGCGCGTCGACCTTATCCGCCTTCAAGCGATCGACTCGCTTAAAGATCGACTTGGCAGTCTTCGCTCGTTTTGCGGTCTGTCGGCGCATCACCTCTGCCAGCACGCTCAGCCGCTTGATCTCCGTTTCCTGCGTCTGAGCCAACGAGGTCAGTCGCTTCTCTTCGAGGACCCGCGCCTTCTGGTATTGCGAGTAGGTGCCGCGGTATTCACGCATTCGACCTGAGTCGAGGTGGAGCACGCGGGTGATGGATTTGTCCAGCAGGTTCAAGTCGTGGCTGACGACGATGACCGCGCCGCGGTAGTCGCGCAGGAAGTCCATCAGCCATGACTTGGCGTCGCTGTCGAGATGGTTGGTCGGCTCATCGAGCATCAGCAGGTCGGCGTCCGCGAACAACACCCGAGCCAGCTCGACCCGGCGGCGCTCGCCTCCCGACAGCACGCTGAGCGGGAGGTCGATTCGATCGGGCTTCAACCCAAGGCCGGTCCCCAACTGCCTGGCGTCGGATTCGGACGAGTAACCGCCGTCAAGGCGGTACTTCTCCTCAGCCTCGGAGAACTCTTCGAGAACCTCTGGCGAATGATCGTGTTCGAGCTTTCGGTGGAGGTCGGCCAGACGAGCGGCGGCGCCGTCGAGGCCACGCCCGGACAGTATGTGGGTGAGGGCGGTGTGGGAAGCCTCGCCCCGCGGACGCGGGTTCTGCGGTACATAGCCGAGCGTGCCCCGTCGCAAGACCAGGCCCGCGGCTGGATCGTCTTCCCCGGCCAGGACCTTCAGCAGGCTGGTCTTGCCGGCGCCGTTGCGGCCGACCAAACCGACCTTGTCCCCGGTAGCCACGTTGAAGCTCGCGTCCGAGAGCACCCGGCGCGCGGCGACGTCGATGGCGAGATTCCTGACCTGCAGCACGCTGGCAGATGTTACGTGCCGGGACATCCAGCGTTTGGTCAGACAGCTCGGATCTCAAATCAGGACAGGAGGCCGTCGAATGAAGAAAGCCGTCGTCATCATCGCCATCCTCGTGGCGGCAGCCGCATGCGGCGGCGCCGTAAGCAGTCCGTCGAGCGGAGGAAATGCTCTCTCCGCGAAACCCAACGGCACGTCGGTAGGTACACCAACCAAGATCAGCGGACAGCCCGGTGACAGCTCACTGAGCAACCCGACTGGCACGGGCAGCGCTGTGCCGGCGATCCAGGGTCCGCAGGTCATCCGTCAAGCCCAGCTGACGATCAGCGTCAAATCCGGAGAGTTCGACTCGAAGCTGGCGGCAATTCGTTCCCTCGTCCAGCTCGAGCAGGGATACATCGCCGGCACGGACGCTCAGGCTAGCCCGGCGAACCCCAACGAACAGATCCGCAGCGGCGTGATCTCGTTCATGGTTCCGGCTGCGAAGTTCGATGACGCGATCGACCAGCTCAGCCGGCTCGGCAAGGTCCAGAACGAACACATCAGCGGCAACGACGTCAGCGCTCAGTACGTCGACCTTCAGGCTCGCCTCGGCAATCTGGAGGCCCAGCGCAACGCGATGCTGGCCCTTCTTGGGCGCGCGTCGACGATCTCGGACATCATCGCCGTCCAAAACCAGCTCGGCCAGATCACCATGCAGATCGAGCAGCTCAAGGGTCAGATCTCATACATCGACCACAACACCGCCTTCAGCACCGTTTCGGTGTCCATCACCGAGGCCGGCGCCCCGGCGCAGACCAGGTCCGTGGACAGCTGGGGCTTCGCCTCGGCTCTGTCGGACGGAGCGCACAACTTCGTGACGACTATCAACTACGTCATCACCGGCCTTGGCGCGATCGGCCCGATCCTGGTCCTGCTCGGCTTTGGCTATCTCCTGTGGCGGCGGCGCGGCTCGCCGCTGCCCCGGCGCGCGTAGACAAACAGGCACAAAGGGGGGCCGGGGCCGTGCCTCGGCCTCCTTTGTCGTTCCAATCGCTAAGCGGGCTGGAACCCTCAGCCTCTCCCGTAACCTGCAGCGGTAATGCCGAGAGCGTGAGCACCGGTCGCCCACCAGACGAGCAATCGGTCGGATCAGACGAGGCGGGGGAAGTGCTCCAGCTCCCGATGGCGCCGCGGGCCACCGACATCGCGCTCAACGAGCTCGAGCTCGTGTATGCGTTCATCTACGCGCGGGTGGGCAACCGCGCCGACGCGGAGGACCTCACACAGCTCGTGGCGATGAAAGCGATTCCCCGGCTCCGTGAGGGTGCTCCGGCGAGCGCCATCCGCGGCTACCTCTTCGCCACCGCCCGATCGGTGCTCGGCGGCTTCTGGAGCACCCGCCTCGGCCTCTCCGAAGCCGAGCTTCACGAGGACCTGGCCCTGGCAGTCCCGCAGGAGCCACCCTCCGAGGAGCGCGCCGACACCGTCCAGCGAATCCTGGCTCAGCTGTCGGACAACTATCGCCGCGTGCTCGAGCTCCGTTTCTTGCACGGGTATTCATTGAAGGAAGTGGCAGCTGAGATGAACTCGACCGTCGGAGCCGTCAAAGTGATGCAGCTTCGCGCTCTCCGAGCCGCAGCCAAGGTGAAAGAAACGTGAACAAGCCCGAGAACCGCGTCGACAAGATCGTTGCCGACCTCCTGCGGGGCCGCCGCCTTCGGCTGCGTGGCGGGGACGCCGAAGAAAAGGCTGCGATCACCGCTGCCGCACGTCTGGCCGCTGCCCGGCAGGGTCCCCCGCGCATGAACCCGGCCTTCCGCAAGCGCCTCGAGAGCGCTCTCGAATCGGCCCCCAATGGGCCTTGGCTGACGCGGCGGGCGGCGCTCGTAGCGGGTCTGGGCCTGGCCGCCGGCGCGGTCACAGGCGGGCTGGTCGGCAGGGCGCTGGAGCCGGCCCACCCAGCCACGCTCGGTCCAGCCGCGCGTGTTGGGGGCGCGGTGGTCAATCCGAGAAATGGACGTTGGATCGACGTCGCGGCCATATCCGACCTGGTCGAGGGGCAGGGCAAACGGGTCGCAGCCGGCGGCGTGGGTGCCTATCTGTTCCGCCGCGGCGACAGTGTCAGAGCCGTTTCCTCGATCTGCTCTGACCTCCCGTGCGAGCTGTCGTGGAGTGGTAGCGGTGGCGTGCTGAACTGCTCGTGCCATCCAGCGTCATTCACGCCGGAGGGCAAATCGACCAACGAGAAATATCCGCTGCCGGCGCTGAACCCGGTCCAGGTGAGAGTCACTGCAGCGGGTAGGGTCGAGGTGCTCGGGACCGCTTGAGATGAGAGTCAGCACGCACAGGTCCAGGCAGCTCGCGCTCGATCGGTGCCTCCAGCTCTTGGAAGAGGCTCAGATGAGGGGACAGGCGCGAATCGACGGACCGCTCGGAACATCACTGCGCCGCCATCTCGAAAGTGCCGGCGTGATCGCCGAACACCGCCTCGAGGGCCGGCGGGTCGATCGCGTCCTCGATGACATCTTCACGTTGCAGGCCCAACTGCTCGGTCAATCGCCTGAGGACAGCCGGCACGGCCCCGACTCCTGACGGTCCGAGCATCGACGGCGGTTATCATTGGCTGCCGTTGTGACAACTTCCTTCAGCGAGTCCCCGTCGTTCTTGCTCACCTCTGAATCCGTCACAGAAGGTCACCCTGACAAGGTCTGCGATCAAGTTTCCGACGCAGTGCTGGACGGCATGCTCGCCCAGGACCCCCACGCTCGCGTCGCGTGCGAGACGGCGATCACAAAGGGCCTCTGCGTGGTGATCGGCGAAGTGACGACCCATGCCGAGCTTGACATCCAGCGCACCATCCGGGAGACGATCCGTGGCATCGGCTATGACAACGACGAGGTCGGCTTTGACGCCGACCATGCTCTGATCCAGGTTTATCTGAAAGAGCAATCACCGGACATCGCAGCCGGCGTGAACCACTCGCTCGAGGAACGCGAAGGCACCCTCGACGACGACCCGTTCGAGCTTCAGGGCGCCGGCGACCAGGGCATGATGATCGGCTTCGCTTGCCGCGAGACCCCGGAGCTCATGCCGCTGACCATTGCGCTGGCGCACCGCCTCGCTAAGCGGCTGGCTCAGACCCGCAAGGACGGCTCGCTCCCGTTCCTGCGGCCGGACGGCAAGACCCAGGTGACTGTCGAGTACGAGCGGGGACGTCCGAAGCGAATCGACACCATCGTCGTCTCCACCCACCACTCGGCGTCGGTGACGCAGAAAGAGCTCGCGGAAGGCGTGCGTGCACTGGTCATCGACCCGATCCTCAAAGGTATGGTCATCGACAACAAGACCAAGATCCTGGTCAACCCCAGCGGCCACTTCTTGCTCGGCGGCCCTGCTGCCGACGCCGGTCTCACGGGCCGCAAGATCATCGTCGACACATACGGTGGAATCGCGCGGCATGGTGGCGGCGCGTTCAGCGGCAAGGATCCAAGCAAGGTGGACCGGTCCGCCGCTTATGCCGCACGGCACGTGGCCAAGAACCTGGTCGCGGCCGGACTGGCCGAGCGGTGTGAGGTACAGGTCTCGTACGCCATCGGCCGGGCACATCCCACCTCGATTGCGGTCGAGGCGTTCGGCACCAGCACGGTCCCGGAGGACGAGCTGAACGAGCTGACCCGGCGCCATTTCGACCTGCGCCCGGGGGCGATCATCGCCAACATGAACCTGCTGCGGCCGATTTACCGGCCGACCGCGGCGTACGGACACTTCGGTCGCGACGACCTGGGCGTGCCCTGGGAGCTGACCGATCGTGTCGAGGCATTGCGCGCCGATGCCTCCGTGGCGACCAGAACGGCGAGTTAGCACGAACTCGACCTGGCAGTGACCGAGCCCGTTACCCGTCTGCGTGTTCGGGACACGATGACGGAGCGGAAGGTCCGCATCGCACCCCGGACTAAAGACGAAGGTCGAAAACCACTCACGCTCTATGTCTGTGGCGTAACGCCATACGACTCCGGACACATGGGGCATGCGTTCACGTTCTCGATGTTCGATGTGCTCGTCAGGTTCGTCGAGTCAGGCGGCCTACGGGTGAGATATGTGCAGAACGTCACGGATATCGACGACCCGCTCTTTGAGCGGGCGCGTCGCGACAAAATCGACTGGAGAGTGCTGGCGGATCGCGAACTGGGGGTTCACATCCGCGACATGACCGCGCTGGGGTGGCGGCCGCCCGACGTGATGCCGCGCGTGTCGGAGGAGATCGACCGCATCAAGGCGGCCGCCACCCGGCTGCATTCCGCCGGATTTGCGTACCGCACCGACGCCCTTTACTTCGATGTGAGCCGGTACCGCGGCTACGGCCGTCTTTCGCACCTTACACGCCGGGCCATGCTGCGCAAGCTCCGCGCCGAAGGGCTGCTCGGAAAGGTCGGGCCCGACGCCAAGCACGATCCCCTCGACTTTCCTCTGTGGCGCGCATCAGCGCCAGACGAACCGGCATGGCCGTCGAAGTTCGGGCCGGGACGACCGGGATGGCACATCGAATGTTCGGCGATGGCGATGCGGTATCTCGGCCAGCAGATTGACATTCACGGAGGCGGGCGCGACCTCGCGTTCAGCCACCACGAGTCGGAGCGCGCGCAGTCGGAATCGCTGACCGGGAAAGCTCCGTTTGCGCGGGCGTGGATGCATACGGGGATGGTCCGCTACGAGGGCCGGAAGATGAGCAAGTCGCTCGGCAACCTGGTCAAGGTCAGCCAGGCGCTGCAACGGGCGCCCGCTGCAGCCATCCGCCTGTACCTCGTCTCGCATGCCTACCGGCGGGACTGGGATTTCAACTGGCCTGGGCTGGCGAAGGCGGCGCGCCTGGTGGAGCGCGCTCGGGCGGTGCTCAAAGATCGGGGCGGTGCGGCGTCGCCCGCGCTGCTCAAAGAGTTCAACGCCGCGCTGGCCGACGACCTCGACACGCCGCGCGCGGTGCGGGCGTTGCGTGCGGCGATCCGTCAGAGAGACGCCGCAGCAACGCAGTGGATGCTGAGCATCCTGGTCGGGAGTGCGTCCCTTACTTAACTAGGCGACTTCGAGGGGTGCTCCGCAGTTTGGACACTCCATGCCGGCGTCGACCTGGACGAGCGTTTCGCACATCGGGCACAGGATGTCCGTCGTGGTTGGGGCTGCGTCCTCCTCGGCTTCGGCGGCCATCTCCGCAGGCACCTGCCCGAGGTCGAAGGCAGGCGCTCCGCAGTTGAGGCAGACGTATCCGGGTTGAGCTATCTGGTGGTCGACATAGGTTCCGTTCGCCTCGAGCTCGACTTCGGCGAAGAGGGCGCGAAAAAGCTTGCCGCCGCAGCGGCGGGAACACGCAAGAAGCATCGCTTCAAGGGTACGGGGTGGAGAGTCGGCCCACGAAAAAGGGGACGGGGAAAAGGGTCTGGGAAAAGGGAGTCGGGGCGGGCTTGGGTGGTGCGGGTGATGCGTCTGGAGAAAAGGGGGGAAAGGACAGGGAAGAGGGAGTGGCGGCAGGCTTCGGTGGTGGAGGTGACGCGTCTGCAGAGATTGTTTTGTTGGGACGGAAATTGAGCGTGTAAAGTATTGACCCCCAAACATATGTTTGGTACACTGTTCCTCATGTTGGGGGAGGGGGGAACACCCCTCGAGAAACT
>DASRWV010000153.1:0-7357 GCA_035687505.1 Nitrosotalea sp. | reverse complement strand
GCCAGGCCGCGTCGAATCCCGAGGTGTCGATTCGCGCCAGGTGAGCCAGCGCCGCGCCCCCGCGCAGCAAGTCTGCGCCGGCGGAACTCAGGAGCCGGTAGCCGAGCGCCTGCGCCATTCCGGCGCCGCCGTCATTCGTCGCCGACCCGCCGATGCCGGCGATGATCCGTAGGACCCCAGCTGCCCGAACCGCCTCCAGCAGCTGGCCGAACCCGTACGTCGAGGTCTTCCGAGGGTCGCGACGCTCGGCTGGAATCAGGGTCAATCCGCTGGCTGACGCGAGCTCCACCACCCCGGTCCTGCCGGCCTCGATCAATCCATAGGTGGCCTGCACAGGATCCCCGAGCGGTCCTTCGACCTGGACCGTTCGGTATTCGCCGCGGTGGGCGCTGACCAGGGCTTCGACCGTCCCGTCACCCCCGTCGGCGACCGGGACCTCCACGACCTCTGCGTCGGGGAAAGCCTCGCGCACGCCGCGCGCAATAGCAGCCGCGGCTTCGGATGCCGAGAGCGATCCCTTGAACGTGTTGGGGGCGATGACCACCTTCATCGCCGGGAGCTTACGCGGGGCCGCTAATAGACGGGGATCGTCCAGTCCTTGAACTTCGGCGACTCGCCACGCACCGCGCCGAAATAGATGCTCTGCAGCTCCTGGGTGAACTCGCCGACCTTACCGTCACCCACGGGGCGGCGGTCGACCTCGATCACGGGCGAGATCTGTGCACCGGTACCGCAGAGCAGCAGCTCATCGCACGTGTAGAGCTCCGTGCGGTCGATGCTGCGTTCGACGACCGGCATGCCGAGCTCGTCTTTGATCAAGCGCATGAGCAGAGTGCGCGTCACGCCTTCGAGGATGTCGTCGGTGACCGGAGGGGTGACGAACGTGCCGTCTTTGAACATGAACAGGTTCTCGGCGGATCCCTCGGAGACGTGACCGTCGACGGTAAGGACTATCGCTTCGTCAAACCCGGCTTCGACCGCCTCTGATTTGGCCAGCGCCGCTTGCGCGTACGAACCTGTCACCTTGGCCCGCGCCGGCAACGACTGGTCCGACACTCTGCGCCACGTGCTGACCATGCAGCGGATGCCCTCCGTCTCGACGTACTTGCCGAACGGTATGGCGTAGATGAAAAAGCTGTGGTCGAGGTTGTGGAGCCGAACTCCGATCTCTTCGCTCGACGCATAGAGAAGAGGACGCACGTAGACGTCGGACTTGAACTCGTTGCGCCGGAGTAGGTCGAGGGTGAAGTTGACCAGCTCCTCGGTGGAGTGAGGGAGGATCATGCGCATCACGTTGGCCGACCGGCGCATGCGGTCGTAGTGGGCCGCAGCCTGTAGCAGATAGAGCTGTTCGCCCTTCGGGTTCCAGTACGCGCGAATGCCCTCGAAGACGCCTGTGCCGTAGTGAAGCGCGTGTGTCATCAAGCCGAGCCTGACGTCGTTGTACCGGGCGAACGCACCGTCGTAAAAGACCCACGTGTTGGGGTGAGTCGCGGTTTTCTTCGCACCGGCTTTGGTTTTCGTATCCACTCCCATCGCGAATTAAGTGTAGGCCGGGACTGGTAGGAGGGCGGCTGAGGATGCACAGCGAACCCGGGTTCTGTTATGAATCCCGGCGTGAGCCTCTACGGCATCATCGCGGACCTGCGGCGCGAGCATCCAACCCCAGCGACCACGGAGACACTCGATATGGTCGTGGCCGAGCTGGGCCGGACGCGCGACAACCTGAAGGAGGCCGTCGCCAACCTGAGCGGCAAACCCCTCCCGCCGGGTGGCAAGCCGGTGCTCGATGAGCTGATCGAACGCGCGCGCCAGGAGGGCGTCTACGACCTGGACTACGGCCCTGACCCATACGGCAAACCGCCCCTCGAGCCCCTCGACGAAGGGACGTTTGGCATCGGGGCGCTTCTCGCGCTCACGTCGATCGGAGGCATCGCCCTGGCGGTGGCCGCCGTCGTGGTAGCGCTAAACCAGATCTTGCATTCCGGCAGTGGCTGAGTTCTCCTTCGACGTCGTCTCGGAGTTCGATTCCGCAGAGCTGACGAACGCACTGGACCAGGCTCGCCGCGAGGTCGGAACACGCTATGACTTCAAGGACACCCAGACCTCCTACGACCATCGAGACGATGTGATCGTCGTCGAGTCGGCCAGCGAAGAGCGGGCCAAAGCCGCCCTGCAAGTCCTGCGCGAAAAGGCGGCACGAAGGCAGCTCTCGATCAAGCTCTTCAAAGCCGGCGACCCCAAAACGATCGGGAAAGGTCGAGGTCAGATCGAGGTCCAGCTGAACGCAGGTATCACCGACGAAATTGCGAAAGACCTTCGCAAGCGGATCCAGAACGTGAGTCCCAAGGTGCAGGTGCGCATCCAGGGCGACCAGCTGCGAGTTGTCGGCAAGGACAAGGACTCGCTTCAGCTCGTGATCAAGTCGCTCCGCGAAGCAGAAGACATCACAGTCCCCCTGCAGTTCACCAACTACAGGTAGGCGAAGCCGGCGACTATTAGCAGGGTGCTGGTCATTCCTGCGATCGACATCCTCGGTGGACGCTGCGTCCGCCTGGTTCAGGGCGACTACGAGCACCCCACCGTCTACTCAGACGATCCCAGCGCGATTGCTGCCGAGTTTGCGGAGGCCGGAGCCGAGCACCTTCACGTGGTCGACCTGGACGCCGCCCGCGGCACGGCCGACAACAAGACGGTCATCGAGGCGATCCTGCGCCGGAAGGACCTCAAGGTCCAGGTTGCGGGCGGAATCCGGACCTCCGACGCGGCGGACTTCTGGCTCGGCGCCGGCGCCCACGCTGTGGTGATGGGCACCGCCGCGGTGCGAGATCCGCGTCTCCTCGAGCGATGCGCACGGGTGCATCCGGGGCGAGTGCTGACCGCCCTCGACCTACGCGACGACAAGCCGGCCGTCAGCGGGTGGGCCAACACCGAACCGATCTTGATCGGATCACTGCTCGGGCGCTGGGACAGATTGCCGCTTGCCGGCGTGATCGTGACGTCCATCAACAGGGACGGCACTCTCTCGGGACCCGACCTCGATGCGCTGGTCAAGGTTCGCGCGATGTCCGGTTTGCCCATGCAGTACTCGGGCGGCATCTCGTCGCTCGATGACATCGCGCGCGTGGCGGCGGCGGGTGCGAATGCGGTCATTCTCGGTAAAGCTCTTTACGAAGGCCGCATCACGCTGGAGCAGGCATTGGGAAAGTGAGGCGAATACTCGCCGCGGCGGCGATCGCGTTCGCGGTCGCAACATGCACCACGTCCGGCACACGCGATGTGCCAGACGACCAGACCCTTCACCAGGACATCGTCAGCAACGCCAACGGCGCCGAAGTGACTTTCGACGCAACAGTCGTGAACGATCCGGTGAAGTCGGGGACGCACGAACGATTCGAAGTCAAAGCCTCAACGGGCGAGATCCTCGAGGTCGACCACAACATCAGCCTCGCTGCTTATGTCCCGGTTCACCAGGGAGACCACCTGGTGATCCACGGCAAGCTCTATATCGACCCGGGCCCACGGATCGGCGTGCACTGCACGCATTCGCATACCTCGAGCGGCTGCCCCATCCCGGGCTGGATCCAGCTCGGCCAGACCTACTACGAGTGAGTATGAATTCGCCGTTTCTGGCGCCAAATTCGTGTAATGCGCGGGGACTAGGTCGCCTTTGGCTTCCGCGCGACCACAGACGCGGTCGCCTGGGCCACGGGCCGCACGACGATCTCGTCAATGTCAACGTGAGGAGGCCGGGTGACCGCAAAGACAACGCAATCCGCGACGTCTTCGGCTGACAGCGGCTTCAATCCCTCGTACACCGCTTTGGCCGCTTTGCGGTCACCGTGGAATCGCACGACGCTGAATTCGGTCTCGACCAGCCCAGGTGCGATCTCCGTGACGCGAATCGGTTCCCCGTTCAGCTCCAGGCGCAGCGTGCGCGTGATCGCCCGCACCGCGTGCTTGGCCGCCGTGTAACCCGCGCCACCCTTGTAGGTCTCAAAGCCGGCGATCGATCCGATGTTGACGACGTGCCCGTGTTTCGCCTTCCGCAAAAGCGGAAGACACGCTCGGGTCATCCACATAAGGCCCAGCACGTTGACCTTCCACATACCGATCCAGTCCTCGTCGACCGCCTTCTCAATAGGCGTGAGGCCGAGCGCACCGCCTGCGTTGTTGACCAGGACGTCGATGCGGCCGTACTTCTTGGCCACCTCGCGCACGAATGCATTGATGCTCTTCTGGTCGGTGACGTCGAGGGCGATCGCAATGCCCTCCTCGCCCGCCACTCGCTTTAGACGATCCAATCGGCGTGCGCCGACCACGATCTGGAACCCTAGGCGGCCCAGCGCCACTGCTGTGGCGGCGCCTATGCCCGACGAGGCGCCAGTGATGACCGCGACCTGGGTTGCCTTGCTCGTTTCCCTTCCTCCCCAAAAACCCGCGACATCGGATCACGACAGAGATTCCGTCAAAGCGTACCCTAGGCAAAATGCTGGAGGTTCTGGTTGGGGTTGTGGTCGGCCTCCTGCTGCTGACGGGCATCCTGGTCATGGTCAGCCCGAATCTGTCGGGCTTGGTCAAGCGCATCCGATCCATCAGACGGCCCACGTCCGTACCCTCAGTCTTTCAGAGCCAGCGGCGGGAGGGCGTTCCGCCAGGCTTGAACCCGAAAACCCAACGGGTGCTGGTGGCCGCTGCTCGCCTTTCCAATTGGCTGCGCACGCACGGTCACGACGATCTTTCGCGCGAGATCCGCGCCGCGGCGGCTCGGATCACGAGCAACGAGCCGGTCGGTCTTTACGCGCTTCAGTCCGTGCTCCGAAAGGTGCGGAGCCTGAACCTCGAGGGCAGCTCGCATGAGCGGTTGAAGGCGCTTTCGAACGAGCTGCGGACCGCGGTCCAGGATCGCTTCGAGCAGCTCGAGCTGCTGCCGTTCCGCAAGTCCTAGATCGGTTCTCGCTGCAGCGTTTCGGGGCGCATCTCGTCAGGCAGATCCAGCTGTGAAGGCGCGACCAGGCAGAACTCCGGCGCCGGGCCCAGCACCATCATCCGCCGCCACAGGCTGACCTCGGCGCGATCGGTCCAGGGCTTGAGGCGCTCGTACAGCTCCCGGTAGGTCGTACCGGCCGGTTTGGAGAACCGGATCTCGAAACCCGGTTGAGGACGCGCGCTGCCCGACCTCAGCATGAGCAGCTTGCCGGCACCATCCGCGGACAAAAGCGCCACCGCATCGTGAGGAGCGGAACGCGCGCGGTCGACCGCAGCCTCGTTGAGCAGGTCGAGGGCTGCCGAACTGTCGACCAGGTACCAGTCGGCGTACCCGCTTCCGATGCGATACGTGGTCGAGCTGATAAACCCTGGTGGTGGCTTGCTCGCGAGCGACGCATGGAATCGCAGCAGGGCTGCCTCGTACGGCGGAGTCTCGACGCCGGGTCCGGCACGATGAAAGTAGACGTACGCCAGCAACCTACTGTTTTACCTTGGGCCCCTTGCCTGACTCGATGTACTTCTTCAGCGCCTCCATGTTCTTGCGAATACCCTCCGCGTACTGGCCTTTGAGCAGACCGCCGGCGAAACGAAGAAGGCCGCCCAGCTCGTAGTCCATCTCATACACCACGCGCGTGCTCCCGTCCTTCTGCTCGGTATACGCGTACGACCAGGTGCCCTTCAAGGGGCCGCGTATGAATTTGCCCGCGCATCGCTTCGGTTTGACGTACGCGGTCTGCTCGACTTCGAGCGTCTCCTTCAGCCCTCCCGGCAGCTCGAGGTGATAGCGGTACCGCGTGCCCTTGCCCGGCGGTCCGTCGTCCAGCTTCTCGACCTTGGCCAGGTTCGACGACCATCTAGGTGCACGTTCGACGTCCTCCTGCACGATCGCCCACACGCGTTCCGGCGGCGCCTCGATGACAACCGACTCGCGCATCTTGCTCACCCTGCGATGATCCCACGAGTGGCCGAGGCGAGAGTCCCACCTCCTCGAATGTTGGGCGCGCTGCGGCACAGGAATTTCCGGCTCTATCTCACCGGCCAGATCGTCTCGACCGTAGGCACGTGGATGCAGAGCGTCGCGATGCCTTGGCTCGCCCTGCAGCTGACACACAGCGCCTTTCTGGTCGGGCTTGTACTCGCAGCCCAGTTCTTGCCCATCCTGGTCGGAGGCCCCCTTGGCGGAGTGGTCGCCGATCGCTACGGCAAGCGAAACGTCCTGCTGGCCACCCAGGCGCTTTTCATGGTGCCTTCGTTCACGCTTTACGCACTCACCGCGACCGGGCACGCCGAGTACTGGATGGTCATCGTGGCAGCCTTCCTGACAGGCACGATCAACCTGTTCGACGTTCCCGCACGTCAGTCCTTCGTCATCGAGATGGTCGGCAGACAAGACCTGATGAACGCCATCGCGCTCAATTCATCGGTGTTCAACGCCGCGGCGGTGATCGGTCCCGCGGTCGCGGGGTTGCTGATCGCTGAAATCGGCGTGCCGGCCTGTTTTCTGGTCAATTGCGTCAGCTACCTGGCGGCGATCGTCGCGCTTTCAATGATGCGAGAGCTGCCCGGCATCGCGCCGCGGCACGAAGAGCTGCCATTCATGAAGCGGCTCGTGGAAGGCACCTCCTACGCGCGGCGCGAGAGGGTGGTTGGGATGCTGCTGATCGCGGTTGCGGTCTTTTCTCTGTTTGCGATGAACCGGTTGACGCTGATCCCCCTGTTTGCCGACGAGGTGTTGCACGTCGGTGCTCGCGGCTTCGGTTTTCTCCTCGGGTCGATGGGATTCGGTGCGCTCGTTGGCGCGCTGACGCTCGCGTTCTTCCCGAGACTCGGGTCCGATCCCGGACGGCAGCTGTGGATGGCCCTCATCTGGGTGGCGGCGCTGATCGAGTTTTCGATCTCGCGGGTGTTCGTGCTTTCGATGCTCGCCCTGTTCGTCGCCGGCTACTGCCAGATCTCGTTCGTGGCGACCGCCAACAATCGAATCCAGACCATCACGCCTGATCGCCTACGCGGCCGTGTGATGTCGCTGTATGCCCAGGCACTCATCGGAGTCGGGCCGCTCGGCGCGCTTCAGGCGGGTTTGCTTGCCCAACGGCTCGGGGCGCCACGGGCGATGGCGATCGGCGCGGTCATCGCCGGTGCGGTCGTGATCGGGATCCGTGTCCTCAGTCCGGAGGTCTTTTCCGCCCGCGCGCCTAATCCCGAGGCAGGTAGCGGGGTAGTTCGGCGAGTGAAGTGATGCTCTTGGTGCTAAGGAATTCAGCGATGCCGTCGTGCACCTCTGCGATGGCACGCGGGTTGACGAATGTCGCGGTGCCTACCTGGACCGCGGCGCACCCGGCGATCAGGAACTCGAGCGCGTCCTCCG
>DASRWV010000152.1:0-29853 GCA_035687505.1 Nitrosotalea sp. | reverse complement strand
AGCAGGCCGTACTTGACAAAGCCCCAGACGGCCAGCAGCGCGGCGCCGATGCCGCCCACCAGGCCGCGATTCCCGGACGAGGGCGCGGGCGAGTAGTGGTGCGGCGAGTCCGGCGGGATGTCGGAGGTCACCGGGTACTGGGGCGGCGGCGGCGGGACCTGTCCCGGCGCCCAGGGGTCGTTCTGGCTCATTTACTAGTTATAGATACCCCCTGCCGGTGGGCCCTAATCCCAGCGGATTCCCAGCTAGCTCGAGCTGCCGACCACGTGGTGGCGGGTGGTCAGCCGCCGGATCGTGGCATTGCGGCTGGACATCGCCAGAGACGAGGTCTCGGCGTAGCCGCTGCCGAACATGACTCCGGGCAGGAGCTGGCCGCCAGTCACGCCCGTGAGGGCGACGGCCACATCCAGAGCGGGCGCCAGGTCGGCGACGCCATAGGTGCGGCCGGCCGATTCCCCGATCAAAAGCCTCTCCTCTTCGTTGCGCGGCCACAGGCGAGCCTGGAGCTCGCCGCCGAGGCAGCGGACGATGCAGGCGGCGATCAGAGTCGCTTGCAGGCCGTCGATCCCGATCGCGCAGTCGATCCCGGTGCCCGGGATCGCCGCCTGAACAGCGCCGGCGACGTCGCCCTCCTCGAGCGTCCGGACACGGGCGCCGGCTGCGGCGACCTCCTCGATGATCTCCCGGTGCCGCGGCCGGTCCAGGATGACGACGGTCAGATCCTGCACGCGGGCGTCGCGAGCAAACGCGATGCGCCGGAGGTTATCCGCGATCGAATCATCCAGATCGATCGCGCCTCGAGCGCCGGGCCCGGCCACCATCTTCTCGACGTACCAGATGGGAGGCAGCTTCGCGAAACCGCCGGGCTCGACGGCGGCGATGATCGACACGGCATTCGCCGACCCGCGCGCGACCTGACTGGCACCTTCGACGGGGAAGAGCCCGAAGTCGACGATGCGGTCGCCTCCGCCCAGTGTGCTGCCATACGCCAGGTTGTGCTCGTCGCGCGGCCCGAGGACGACGGAACCCGAAAGGCCTGACTCCTCGAGGACCCGCCTCATCGCCTCGCCGGCGACTTCGCTGACCCGGTCCGGATCGCCCTTGCCCAGCAGGCGCGCGCACGCCAGTGCAGCAGCCTCGGTCGCATGGACGAGCTCGAGCGACAGCTCTCCGCGCGCGTGGAACGACGGTAGGGTTTCCCTTTGCTGTTCCATCTGGGGTTAAGGGGTCTCGGTTTCTTCCAGCAGCTCCGCGGGACGAAGCTCCATCTGATCGATGCCGCTCTGCAGGAACGCAGCGCGGACGAAGTCCCGGAACAGCGGGTGCGCGCGGTTCGGCCGCGAGCGGAACTCCGGATGGAACTGGCTCGCGACGAACCACGGATGATCTGCTAGCTCGACGATCTCGACCAACCTTCCGTTGGGCGAAACGCCGCTGAACACCATGCCCGCCTCACCCATCACTTCGCGGTATTCGTTGTTGAACTCGAAGCGGTGGCGGTGGCGCTCGTAGACGACCTCCTCGCCGTAGGCCTTGTGCGCCAGCGAACCCGGCAGCAGCTTGCAGGGGTAAAGGCCGAGGCGCATCGATCCGCCCATCTGGTCGACGTTTCTCTGCTCAGGCATCAGATCGATCACGGGCGTAGATGTGAACGCTGCGAACTCGGTGGAGTTCGCGTCCGGCGCGTCTAGCATCTCGCGCGCAAAGTCGATCACCGCGCACTGCATGCCCAGGCAGAGCCCGAGGTACGGGATGCGATTGTGTCGTGCGTATCGAGAGGCTTGCACTTTGCCCTCGATCCCGCGATAGCCGAACCCACCGGGCACGATGATGCCGGCGACTCCGAGGAGCGGCGACATGTCGCCCGCGTCGAGCTTCTCCGAGGAGACCCAGTGAATGTCGATCGCGAGGCCGTGGTGGATGCCCGCATGCTTCAGCGACTCGATGACGCTGAGATAAGCGTCCGGCAGCGCGACGTACTTGCCGACCAGCGCGATAGGCACGGTGGCCCTTGGGTGCTTGATCCGTTCGACGAGCTGGGTCCACGGGCCGAGCTCTGGCGAGTGTGCGGTTTCTTCGAGCTCGAAGTGCTTGGCCATCACCTTGCCGAGGCCTGAGGCTTCGAGCATCAGCGGGACTTCATAGATCGAGTCGACGTCGGGAACCGAGACAACCGCTTCGCGCGGCACGTCCGTGAACAGCGCGATCTTCTCCTTGAGGTCCGCGTCGATTGGCAGCTCGGAGCGGCAGATGATCGCGTCGGGCTGGATACCGATGGCGCGCAACGCCTGCACCGAGTGCTGCGTTGGCTTCGTCTTCATCTCATGGCCGTGGACCACAGGCACCAGCGAGCAGTGCACGTAGAAAACGTTCTGGCGACCGAGGTCGTTCTTCAGCTGGCGGATCGCCTCGAGGAACGGGAGGCTCTCGATGTCGCCGACAGTCCCACCCACCTCGACGACAACGGCATCTGCCTGCGGGTCCCGCGAAGCGCGGAGGATCTTCTCCTTGATCACGTTCGTGACGTGGGGGATCACCTGCACGGTGGCTCCGAGGTAGTCACCTCGCCGCTCGCGCGCGATGACCTCCTGGTAGATCTTCCCGGTGGTCACGTTTGAGGCGACCGTGAGGTTCTCGTCGACGAAGCGCTCGTAGTGGCCCAGGTCCAGGTCCGTCTCAGCTCCGTCGTCCGTGACGAACACCTCGCCGTGCTGGTACGGGCTCATCGTGCCGGGGTCGACGTTGAGGTAAGGGTCGAGCTTCTGAAGGGAGACGGTCAGGTGGCGGGCCTTCAGGATGTTCCCGATGGACGCCGCTGTGATGCCCTTTCCCAACGAGGAGACGACACCCCCGGTCACGAAAACGTACTTGGACATAGAGACCTCCAGGGCGGTTTTAGAAATGTTACCGGGTTGGGCGGGGACTTAAACGTTTCGGGCGAACTTATGAGCGGAAACCTCGGCGGTTTCCGCTCATCGGCGAGTTGGCTTCGCCAAGTCGCCTGCTCACCTTCCCCGGGATCGGATTTACTGAAAAGGAACTCCTGGCAACGCTTGGGTGATATGGGAACAAAGTTGCAGCCGGGTTGAACCCGGCTGCCCTGGCGACGCGGGCTATTTGGGTTCGACTTTTGGCTCCAGCACGACGACTTTCGTCTCGTACTCGCCTGAGGAGGCCTGCACGGAGAGCTTGGGCTGAGGCTCCGAGGCCGTCACGGCCATCTCCTTGAGGAAGCGGTCGAGCGGATCGAGCTCCAGCTTCAGGCCTGGGATCGCGTAGTGCATGGGCACCACATAGCGGGGCTCGAGCTGGCGGACGATCTCGGCCGCCTGCGCGGCGTTGATCGCGGTGTGGCCCCCGACCGGCACCAGCAGGACGTCGGGCGACGCGATCGCCTCCGCCTCGGCGTCGTCGAGGGCGTGTCCCAGGTCTCCGAGGTGGCATACGCGGACGTCGTCGATCTCGATCAGGTAGACCGTGTTGCGGCCGTGCTTGGCTCCCTTCTCGGCGTCGTGGTAGGTGGGTACGCCGATGACGCTCACGCCGGCGACCTCGTACTCGCCGGGGCCCCGGATCTCGTACGCGTCGCGCATCACCTGCGTGTAGTTGTGGTTTTCGTGCTCGTGGCTGATCGTGACAAGGTCGGCGTCCAGCTTCGGCAGCTTGAGCCCGATGGCGGGTGGGAAGGGATCGGTGACCACAGCCGCGCTGCGACCCCGCAGCCGGAAGCAGCCGTGTCCTAGCCAGGTGACGTCCAAGTAAGTGCCTCTCCTTATTAATGTGGTGTTGCCAGCTTAAGCCCCTCACCCTGGACCCTCTTGTTAAGAAGTGCGCCCTGCGCGCGCCCGGCCCCGATGGGGAGAGGGCGACTAGTCCAAAGGGACTTACATTCGCTCGGGGGCGGATACGCCCATCAGGTCCAGGGCGGTCTTCAAAGTGTGACGTGCAGCCCGGCACAGCTCCAGGCGTGCGCGCGTCAGGTTCGCGTCGTCGACCACGACCCTGTGCTCGCCCTTCTCGTTACCCGCGTGGTAGAACCGGTGCACAGCGGTGGCGAGGTCCTGCACGTAGTAGGGAATGCGATGCGGCTCCAGCATGTGAGTCGCATCCTCGACGACCTCGGGCCAGAACGCCAGCTGGCGCGCGACGTCCAGCTCCCACGGCTCGACCAGCAAAGACAGGTCCGCGTGCTCCGGCAGCCGCTGATGTTTCTCTTCCGCCGTCGCTTCGACGTTGACCAGCCGCGCGTGCGCGTACTGCGCGTAGTAGACGGGGTTCTCGTTGCTCTGCGTGACCGCCAGGTCGAGGTCGAACTCGATGGTCGTGTCGGGCGAGCGCATCAGATAGAAGTAGCGCACGGGGTCGGCGCCGACCCTGTCGATCAGCTCGTCGAGCGTCACGTAGCGCCCGGCTCGCTTCGACATCTTTGTTGACGCGCTGCGCGCGGCGCCTTCTTTGAGATTCACCATCTGGTGGAGGATGATCACCAGCTTTTCCGGGTCGATCCCGAGGGCGGCGGCAGCCGATTTCATTCTCGAGACGTAGCCGTGGTGATCGGACCCCCACACCTCGATCACTCGCTTGAATGCGCGCTCCTCAAAACGGCTCAGCAGGTAGCCGAGGTCTGAGGCGAAGTACGTGGGTTGGCCGTTGGAACGGATGACCACGCGGTCCTCTTCCTCGACTATCTCCTTTTCTCCATCCTGTTTGCTCTCGAGCTCCTGCAGTGCGGGTCCAAACCACAGAGCTCCGTCCTTTTCCTTCAGGTAGCCCTCTTCGCGCAGCCGCTCGATGGCTCTCTGCGGGAGGCCGCTCTCCCAGAGCGTCGACTCCCAGAACCACTCGTCGTAGTGGATGTTGAGCCGCGCGACCGAAGCCTTGATCTGCTCGACCATCTTCTGCATTGCGTACTGCCGCAACTTCGGCTCGGCCTCGTCCTCCGGCAGCTGCTCGATGCCGGGAAGGTCGTGCTTCGCCATTTCAGCGATCTGCGTCACGTATTCGCCCTGGTACCCGCCCTCCGGAGGCTCCTGACCGTGCAGCCGTGCGTAGACGGAGGCGCCGAACCGGCGCGTCTGGGTGTTGTCGGAGTTCACGTAGTACTCGCGGTGGACGGCGTGGCCGGTGAACTCGAGGACGCGGCAGATGGCGTCGCCGAGGATCGCGCCGCGGCCATTTCCGATATGCAGAGGCCCCGTCGGGTTGATGCTCGCGAACTCGACCTGCAGCCGTTCGCCGCGCCCGATGTCCAGCGCGCCGTAGCCACGTCCGGTGCTGGTCACCTGCGCGACCAGGCCCTGGAGCCACTGCGGGGTCAGGCGAAAGTTGATGTAGCCTCCAACCGCCTCGACGGTAGCGGCCTCGTCGGGGATCGTGATCGTTTCTGCGATCCGCTTCGCGATCTCCTGGGGTGGCTGCTTCAGCACCCTGGCCAGCTTCATTCCCGCCGAGCTGGCGTAATCGCCGCGGTCGGCGACCTTGGCGCGTCCTAGCTCGAGATCGGGCAGCTCTCCGCCGACACCGAGGTCACGCACCGCCTTGGCCAGGGCGCCTTCGATCCGTTCCCGGATGCTCAGGGCCTCGGTCATGCGCACGTCGGGTGCTGGCCCGAAAGCGTGAGCTGCGTCTGCGTCGAAGCGCCGGCGCGCCAGTAGCTGACGGTGACTCGCTGGTTGGGGTGGAATCGAGAACGAAGGAGCAGCCCCAGCGGGTGCGCCGCGTCGACCTTGACGTCGTCCAGCTGAGTGACCACGTCGCCAGGCTGCAGCCCGGCCGCGGCCGCCGGCCCTCCGCTGGAGATGGTGAGGAGCTGGCTCCCTCCCGGAAGCTCGCTCAACATCGCCACCTCGGGGCTGAGCTCGGTGCTGGTCGCGCCAAGCGACGACACCACTACTTGACCCGTTTGCAGGATCTGCTGGACGTCGTCCTGGATGTCCGCGACATTGAGCCCGAAGCCGTTCCCACCTGTCGACGGCCGGGACTTCATGGCGATCCCGACGACCTGGCCACCCACGTTGAGCAGGGGACCGCCTGAGGTCCCAGAGTCGATCGAGGCGCTGGTCTGGATGGTGTCACTGAGCTCTAGCGTGTTGGTCGTCGACGCAGGGTTCGGGATGGAAACCACGCGATGCATCGCGCTCACATAGCCTGGCGTCGCCGCGCCTCCCTCGAACGGACCGCCCATGGCGACGACCACCTGTCCCTGCACGAGCGCGGTCGGGTCGGCGAAAGCGAGCGTGGGCAGGCCTCTGACCTTGTCGATCTTGAGCACTGCGACGCCAGTCTGGCAGTCGTAGTCGACCAGACGAGCGTCATGCGTTTTGTCGTCGCCCGGCACCAGGACGGTCATCGTCCCTGCGCCGGCGATCACCTCGATATTGGTCACGATGTACCCGTCTGAGGTCGCCAGGTAGCCCGAGCCGCGCGTCACCGTGGGTTTTTGCTGGGTCACCACGCTGACCACCGCAGGCCGTGCCCTCGCCGCCGCCTGGACGACGGCCGAGTCCTCGGCGATCGTCACGCCCGACCGGAGGTTGACCTGTTGTGGGTTGGTCCGAGATTGGATTTGCAGCACGGCAAGCGTGACGCCCACGGCGACCAGAGCGGTCACCAGCAGGCCCGCAGACACGAGCACAAGCTGCTTCACCACTCCAACCTTAGTGGGGGGTTGCTAGGTCGGGTGTGAAGGGTCCCTCGGGTACCACGTCATGACGAGCTGTGGGTTCGTCTCGAAACCGGCCGACCTGTAGAGATGGATGGCGGAGTCGTTGTCGGGACGGGTCCACACGTAGCCGAGGGTCACGTGGCGCTCGGCGAAAAGCTTGACCGCCTCGTTGACCAGCATCCTGGCGATGCCCCGATTCCGGTGCTGCTCCGCCACGTAGAGCTCGGCGACCTCGCCTTCCAGCCCGGTGCCGGGGTCGTAGAGAACGATCCAGCAGAAGCCGACCACGTCCCCCACCTCATCGCGAACCGCGTAGATGATGTTCTCGCCCTGAAACTTCGCCGGCACGACCTCGAGGTGGCGCTCGATCTCTCCACGGGTCAGCTGAGGGTGGTCCGAATAGTGGACCTGCTCCCCCAGGTGCAGGTCGACGAGGAGCGACTTGATGCGGGCGTAATCCCCTTCCGCGAGACGTTCCACGTCAAGTGTCCTCATCGTCTTCGATGGTAGCCTAGGGGCCCGCGACTACGTGTGATTTCTCGCGCGATTTCGCAAACCATTTGCCGATGTAGCTCAGCTGGTAGAGCAGCCGCCTCGTAAGTGGCAGGTCATGGGTTCGAGTCCCATCATCGGCTCCAAACAAAAATCCGTTCATGCCTGACGTGGTTGCCAGACGAGCGACGCAAGCAGCAGAGCCTCGGCGAGCAGGATCGGCACCGCGAGGACCAGGAGGGCAAGCTCGAGCAGGGCATAGCCCACCACCAGCAGTGCAACCTGCCACTGCGTCGCCCCGCTGCGCAGGACCAGCCAGCCGGCGACGATCAGCATGAGGAAGTCCTGGAAGCCGAGGTATGGAGTGAACAGGAGAGAGCCGACGATTCCCGCGGCCATCGGAATCTCCGGGCCTTCTCCCCGGTGCCGCCAGGCCGCGAACAGCGTGACCGCCACGACGACGACCTGGGTCATCGTCAGGACCGGACCCAGGCCCAGCGGGCCGGAGATCGAGTAGAACCGCGTGATGTCCCACGCCGGGGTTTGCGTTTGCGCCAGCACCTCGCGGTAGCTCGCCAAACCATCTGGACCGAGAAGAGCCAGGGCGACCAGCCCGACCAGGAGACTCGCGACCAGCCACGCTCCGAACGTGCGGACGTGACCGGAGACGAATAGACAGATTGGGACCAGCAGCGCCAGCTGCGGCTTCAGCACGATGAGGCTGAGCACCAGGCCCGCCCAAACCGGACGGTCGCGCTTCAACAACCACCACGTGGTGGCCACCGCGGCGGCAACCAACGGCCCCGGCTGGCCCACCATCACGCCAAAGGCGACAGGGAACACTCCGAGCAACAGCGCCAGGTGAGCGGGCCGCACCCACTTACCTGGCGGCGCGAGCAGGAACCAGGTCCAGCACAGCGCGGCGAGCAGGAGAAGCGTCCAGATGACGAGCGCCGCCAAAAAAGGAAGCACCAGCAGCGGCGTGACAAGCCAGGCCAGCGGAGGTGGAGAGATGAACGGCTGAGGATTGAAGCCCGAGCCCAGGCCCTCGATCGCCGCCTTCTGGGCGGCGAGGTCGTACAGGTGGCTGTAGCCGGAAGTGATGCCGACTGTTGCAGCGCCGTACGCGAGCCGGAAGTCATTCCGAACCGCGTACTCGGAGGCGTAGGTGCCCGCCGGGACCAGAAGGTCGAACCCGATCAGCATCACGCCGACGAGCAGCCCGACCGCCGGCCAGACCCGCCTCCGCGAGCGGATGTATCCAATCACCGCCACAAAGTAACCGTCCGGTACCAAAGCGCAGCGGCATCAACGGTCCAAGCACTCGTTTGGCGCCATAAGCGTTGAATCCGCGATTCGATAAACCACTTTGGCGCCAAAAGGGTGGAATCGGGCTCGTCACAAAAAGTAGAGGCTCGGGCGCTTGCCCGAGCCTCTTTGGCGTGTCTTGTCGGTTAGTTGACCTCGCGGTACTCCGCGTCGACCACGTCGTCGGCAGGCTTCTTGCCGCCTGCGGCCTTGCTCCCACCATCTGGGGACCCATCGTGCGGTGCGGCCGCCGCGGCCTCGCCGCCCTGCTGGTAGATGTGCGTCCCGATCTTCTGGAGCGCTTCGTTGAACTCGTCGATCTGGCGCCGCAGCAGGTTGGTATCCGAGCCCTTGGCCGCTGACTTCAGCGCCTCAAGCTTGCCCTCGACCTCGGTCTTGACATCCGCGGGGATCTTCTCCGCGTTGTCCTTCATGACCTTTTCGGCCTGGTGGATCATGTGGTCGGCCTGGTTGCGAAGCTCGACTTCCTCGCGCTTCGCGCGGTCCTCGGCAGAGTGCGCCTCCGCCTCCTTGACCATGCGGTCGACCTCTTCCTTGCCCAGCGTCGAGGACGCGGTGATGGTGACCGACTGCTCGCGGCCGGTGCCCTTGTCCTGCGCCTTGACCTGAAGGATGCCGTTGGCGTCGAGGTCGTACGTGACCTCGATCTGAGGCATACCTCGCGGCGCGGGCGGAATGCCGTCCAGGTGGAAGCGACCAAGCGTGCGGTTGTCGCGCGCCATTTCGCGTTCGCCCTGCAGGACGTGGACCTCAACCGAGGTCTGGTTGTCCGCCGCGGTCGAGAAGACCTGCGAGCGAGACGTTGGGATTGTCGTGTTGCGCTCGATGAGCTTGGTCATGACACCGCCAAGGGTCTCGACTCCGAGTGACAGCGGTGTGACGTCGAGCAGAAGGATGTCCTTGACCTCGCCCTTGAGCACCCCGGCCTGGATCGCCGCCCCGATGGCGACCACCTCGTCCGGGTTGACGCCCTTGTGCGGCTCCTTCCCGCCGAGCAAGTCCTTCACCAGCTGCTGGATCACCGGCATGCGGGTGGAACCGCCCACCAGCACTACCTCGTCGATCTGCTGCGGGGTCAGATTGGCGTCCTTCAGCGCCGCGAGGAACGGCCCGCGGCAGCGCTCGGTCAGGTCGTGCGTCAGCGACTCGAACTTGGCGCGGGTGAGCGTCATCTCGAGGTGCTTGGGACCTGTCTGGTCGGCTGTTATGAACGGCAGGTTGATGCTCGTCTCCAACCGGCTCGACAGCTCGATCTTGGCGCGCTCCGCAGCCTCCGTGAGGCGCTGCAAAGCCTGGCGGTCTTTCTTCAGGTCGATGCCGTTCTGCTTCTTGAACTCCTCCGCCAGCCATTCCACGATCCGCCGGTCGTAGTCGTCGCCACCCAAGTGGGTGTCTCCGTTGGTGGACTTGACCTCGAAGACGCCGTCGCCGACGTCGAGCACGGACACGTCGAACGTGCCGCCGCCAAGGTCGAAGACCAGGATGGTCTCGTTCGCCTTCTTGTCCAGGCCGTACGCCAGGGACGCGGCTGTCGGCTCGTTGATGATGCGGACGACGTTCAGGCCCGCGATCTGCCCGGCGTTCTTGGTCGCCTGACGCTGAGAGTCGTTGAAGTAAGCGGGCACGGTGATGACCGCGTCGGTCACCTTCTCGCCAAGGTAGGCCTCCGCGTCGGCCTTGAGCTTCTGCAGGATCATCGCCGAGATCTCTTCCGGCGTGAACTCCTTGTTTGCGTTGGGGACCCAGACCACAACCCGGTCGTCCTTACCCGCCTTGACCTCATAGGGCACGATCTTTCTCTCCTCGACGACCTCGGAGAATTTGCGGCCCATGAAGCGCTTGATCGAGTAGACGGTGTTCTCGGGGTTGACCGCCGCCTGCCTGCGAGCGAGGTTGCCGACCAACCGCTCGCCGGACTTGGTGAAGGCGACAACGGAGGGCGTGGTCCGAGATCCTTCGGCGTTTGGAATGACCACCGGCTCGCCGCCTTCCATGACGGCGATGACAGAGTTGGTCGTCCCCAAATCGATTCCTACGGTCTTCGGCATATGTGTTTTTTCCTCCCGGTGCGCGGTTCAGCGCGAATTTGAATTTCTATAGGAGTGTCTTTCCCCTGGGCGGCAGCATCAAAACAGGAGGCTCGGCCGGAGGGCCACGCCGAGAGATTCGGCGATCCAGGTGGTCCAGATCCGGGTGAAGCGACAAGCAGCGCAGCGAGCGCATCCGTTGATGCGTGAGCGAGCAGCGCAGAAGCTGAACCCGGAGATGGGCCGCATGGGCGCCGAAGATCCGGCGGCGGCGCCTCCGGCCGGGCCTCTAGGCCGAGCCTCAACTAGGCTACTTAGCGTGCCGATTTTCGAGCTCGACCCTGTCGACCGGATTGCCGTGGCCGCGGTCGGCAACCCAGGGGAGCGCCGGTTCTTCCTGGTGGCGACCGGCTCTGGACGGCAGCTGACCCTCTCTTGCGAGAAGTCCCAGGTGCAGGCCCTGCTCCTCCGGCTCAACCAGATGATGGAGGCCCAGGGCATCCCGCCCGCCGAAAAGGCAACCGAGGCGGGTGCGCTCGTGCCGGGCGAGCCCGAGTGGCAGGTGGGCGAGATGGGCCTCGGCTACCACGAGGCGCGCCGCATGTTCGTCCTGGTGGCCAGCCAGGGCTCCGCGGGTGAGGAAGGTCAATCGGACGACGCTCCCAGCATCCGCTTCTGGCTCAGCCACGAGCAGGTGGGCGCATTCTCGAAGCAGGCCGAGTCGATTCTGACCGCGGGCCGGGCGCTGTGCCCGCGCTGCGGGCTGCCGATGGACCCAGCAGGCCACCCATGTCCGGTTTCCAATGGCGCGCGACCAATCTTCTGACTCCACCGAGCGCCTGCTCGCCGACCTCCCCGACCTGGAGGTGCTCGGCCTTCTGCGCGGTGCTTCGAACTACACCTTCCTCGCCCGGCTCGAACCCCATCCGCCGGAGGGTCTCATGGCCGTGTACAAGCCGGGCCGCGGCGAGTCTCCCCTGTGGGACTTCGAGGCCGGGACCCTTTACCGCCGAGAGGTCGCGGCCTACGAGCTGAGCAAGGTGTTGGGCTGGCCGAGCATCCCCCCGACCGTGGTGCGCCGCGATGGGCCGCATGGGGTCGGAGCCCTGCAGCTTTTCATCGACGCCGACCGCAGGCACTACCTCGAAGAGCAATCGACGCGGCCGGAGACCTGGGCGCGGGTCGCGCTGTTCGACGTCATCGCGAACAACGCTGACCGCAAGTCCGGCCACTGTCTGTTCGACGCCGACGACCACGTGTGGGTCATCGACCACGGCCTGACCTTTCATGTCGACCAGAAGCTCCGGACGGTGATCTGGGACTTCTCGGGCGAGCCGATGCCGCCAGAGCTGTGCGGTGATGTCGAGCGGGCGCTGATCGAAGTGGAGAAAGGACGGCTGGCCGAGAAACTGGCCGAGCTGCTGCGCCCCGCCGAGGTCCGAGTCCTGAAGCGCCGGCTCCGTGGCGTGCTCGATCCTTCGTGGCGATTCCCGGAACCGACGTCAGGCTGGTCGGTGCCATGGCCACCGATCTGATGCGAAACCATCTGGGGCCTGCTAACGTTCCGGGCTTCGCATGACGCGGCTCAGAGTCCTGGCGACTCTACCCCTCTGGTTTCTCCTCATCGCTGCGAATTCCCCGTTGCCGACGCCTCCATCGTCAGCACCTACCGCATCTCCCGCGTCGTCGCCGTCGCCTTCCCCCTCTCCCGCTCCCTCTCCCTCTCCCTCGCCTTCCCCGTCCCCATCGCAATCTCCGTCCCCTGCACCTTCGCCGTCACCCAGCCCGAACCCCAACGCGTACATGACCCTCGACGTCACCGCCGGCGGTCCCGACACCCTGATCACTGTGAACGGGTCCCTGTTCCTTCCGAGACAATCGATATCTCTCTATTGGGACCAGTCGAACAGGGTCTCCGGGGCGACTGACGCCGATGCCAACGGCAACTTCACCTGGAAGGTCAAGCCTTTCCCTGGTGATCCCCCAGGCCTCCACAAACTGTGTGCCAGCGTGGCGCCGAACCCCTGCGCTAGCTTCACCCTGCAGGCAGCGGTCACCACGCCGTCGCCCGACGCTTCACCCACGCCTGAACCATCGCCGCCGAGCACTCCGATCGTCGTGGCAACCCCGGCGCGGATCGACGCCAGGTTCAACGGGCTCGACATGATGCTCAAGCCCCCGTTCGTCATCCTCCCGATCATCGGCGGGGTGGGCCTGGCGATCGCGCTCATCTACTGGATCCTGAGCATCGCCCTCCGGCCTCGACAGCAGACCTTGAAATCAGTCACCGTCGGACACCTCGCCTCGCGGCCCGATTACTCGGCAGGCTTCGGTGCAGCTCCGGTCGCGCCGGCACCCGCCGAACCCATGCCGTCGGCGTGGTCGGAACCTACGCATACAACCGTGGCCGGGCCTTCTGACGCGGCAGCTGAAGAAGCGGAGCTGCCACCGCAGACTGCAGCTCCCTACTCCACACCCGACGTGGTTGATGCAGCCGCGATGCCGGAGACCGACTGGTCAGTGGCGGGTGGCGAGCCCGACCCGCTGCTCGCGGCGTGGGCTGACGTGCTCCCGCCGAGCAACCGAGGCGTCGAAGCGCCGCCATCGGAGGGCGGCGAAGAAACGCCGAAGCCTGAGACGAAACCGCGCCCCTCGCACGACGACCCGCTGGACTTCCCCGAGCCCGGAGACTAAAGGCTCACTCTCCACGCGCGCGCCGACCAGTCTCCTTATAGACTTGCGCGCTGATGCCATTGCTCGAAGTGCGCGACGTCAGCGTCCGCTTCGGTGGGATCGTGGCACTCGATTCGGTTTCTTTCGACGTGCCAGAAGGCGCCATCGTCGGCCTCATCGGACCCAACGGCGCGGGCAAGACGACACTCTTCAACATCGTCAGCGGCCTCTACCGCATGGACAGCGGCGACCTTGTCTTTCGGGGCCAGAGCATTGCCGGCCAGGCCCCGCACAGCGTCGTCGGCAGGGGCATCGCGCGGACCTTTCAGAACGTCGAGCTCTGGCCCCGCATGACCGTGCTCGAGAATGTCCTCACCGGCTACCACTCGCGCTTCAAGACCGACTACCTCCACTTCTTGCGGGCGGGTCTCCAGCTGCCCGGCACACGCCGCATCGAGCGCGATGCGAAGGAGAAGGCGCTCGAGGTATTGCGCTATCTCGACCTCGAGAAGCTGGCCAACCACCCGGCTCACGGCCATCCCTTCGGCGTCCTCAAGAAGATCGAGCTGGCCCGTGCGCTGGTCTCGGCGCCCAGCCTCCTTTTGCTGGATGAGCCTGCGGGGGGCTTGACGCACGAGGAAGTCGAACGACTCGCGCAGCAGCTGCGCCGCCTCCACTCCGATTTCAACGTGACGCTGCTGGTCGTCGAGCACCACATGAACCTCGTCATGAAAGTCAGCGACCGCGTTGCAGTCCTCAATTTCGGCCGCTTGATCGCAGAGGGCACTCCACGCGAGGTGCAGACCAACCCGCGCGTCATCGAGGCTTATTTGGGGACGCAGCAGAATGGCGCTGCTTGAGCTGACCGAGGTCGTCGCGGCCTACGGGCAGATCACTGCGCTGCACGGTGTCTCGCTCAAAGTTGACGCGGGGGGAGTCGTCGCCCTGCTGGGCGCCAACGGCGCCGGCAAGACCACAACGCTGCGGGCCATCTCGGGCACGGTTCAGAAAACAGGCAAGGTCATGTTCGACGGTCACGACATCTCCAAACGTGCGCCGGAGCAAATCGCCAAGCTCGGCATCGCGCACGTGCCCGAGGGACGTGGCACGCTGGGTCAGCTGACGGTGTGGGAAAACCTTCAGATGGGCGCTTACATCCGTCGCGACAAAGCCGGCATCAAGGCGGACTTCGACCGGGTGTGCGGGTACTTCGCGTGGATCCCATCCCGCCGAACTCAGGTCGCCGCGACTCTTTCAGGTGGCGAGCAGCAGATGCTGGCGATCGGCCGCGCGCTGATGATGCGTCCGCGCCTGCTGCTGCTTGACGAGCCCTCGCTCGGCCTTGCGCCCATCGTGGTGCAGGAGATTTTTCGAATCGTTCGCGCCATCAACGAGCAGGACAAGGTGACCATCCTGGTGGTCGAGCAGAACGCAAACATCGCGCTCCAGGCGGCGGGACAGGCTTACGTGCTCGAGGTCGGCCGCGTCGCAGTCTCGGGCAACAGCGCAGAGCTGCAGAAGGACGAAGCCGTCCGCCGGTCTTACCTCGGTTATTAGATGACAGCCTTCCTTCAGCAGGTCATCTCCGGCATCGCCACCGGGTGCATCTATGCGAGCCTGGCGCTGGCTCTCGTCCTGATTTACCGGGCGATGGATCTGGCCAACTTCGCTCAGGGCGAGATGGCGACCTTCTCGACCTTCATCAGCTACTCGCTGATCGAGTACTGGCACATCGACTTCTGGCCCGCCTTCGTGATCACTATCGTGCTGTCGTTCGCGCTCGGAATCGGGATCCAACGCCTGGTGATCCGGCCGTTCGAAGGCAGGCCCGTGCTGACGCTGCTGATCGTGACGCTGGGCCTCTTCACGATGTTCAACGGCATCACCGGGCAAATTTGGGGCTACGTGTTCAAGACCTATCGCGGCGGCTTCCCCAGCGAGCCGGTGATCTTCGGCGGCCTGTACATCAACGTTCAAGACATCGGCGTGCTGGGCGTGGTGCTCGTGATGCTGCTGCTCCTCTACCTGTTCTTCTCGCGCACCAAGGCGGGCCTGGCCATGCGGGCGGCGTCGCTATATCCGGACAGCAGCCGATTGCTCGGTGTGCGGGTCGGCTGGATGCTTGCGCTCGGCTGGGGCCTCGCCTCCGCTGTGGGCGCGGTGTCCGGGATGCTCGTCGCGCCGATCATCTTTCTGGATCCCAACATGATGCAGTCGATCCTGCTCTTCGCCTTCGCCGCCGCCGTGCTCGGTGGGATCGAGAGTCCGCTGGGAGCTGTCGTCGGTGGCATCACCATCGGCGTCCTCATGGCGCTGGTCGGCACCTACATCCCGGGCGGCCAGGACCTGCGCCTGGCCTTTGGTCTGATCGTGATCGTGGCCGTGCTGCTGGTGCGGCCCGCGGGACTGTTCGGGCGGGCCGCCGTGAGGCGGGTGTGAGGCGGCTCCCCAGAGTCGAAGTACTCGTAATGGCGGTGGTCGGAGGCGTCGTCCTGATCGGCGTGCCCACAGTGACCAACCAGTTCTATACGTTCGAGTTCGCCAAGGTCGCGATCTTCGTGTGCGCGCTCCTCGGCCTCAACCTGCTCACCGGGTACAGCGGCCAGATCTCACTTGGCAACGGGGCCTTCATGGCTGTCGGCGGGTACACGACGGCGATCTTGGTCCACGCGGCCGGCGTCCCATACTGGCTGACCATTCCATTGGCCGCGATCGTCGCCGGCATGGCGGGGGTCCTGATCGGTATTCCCGCCCTGCGCCTCGCCGGCGTTTACCTCGCGCTGGCCACTTTCGCGCTCGCCCTCTCCATCCCCCCGGTGTTGAACCACTTCGACACCTTCACCCATGGTCATCAGGGCATAGTCATGCCACCCGTGGCCGCACCTTTCGGCCTCGACCTCAGCTCGGAGCAGTGGCTCTACTACTTGTGCGTTGGGATCGCCATCTTGCTGTACGCGTTCGCCTGGGGAGTGGTCCGCAGCCGCACCGGCCGGGCGTTCATGGCCATCCGCGACAGCGAGACGGCGGCCACCGCGAGCGGCATCAGCCTCGCCTACTACAAGACTCTTGCCTTCGGGCTGTCAGCCGCCTACGCCGGGGTTGCGGGTTCGCTGCTGGCCATCGCGACCACGTACATCAACCCCGACAGCTTCGGCCTCGGCCTCTCTCTATCCCTGCTGGTCGGGGTGGTGATCGGCGGGCTAGGAATGAACTTCGGAGCAGTGGTGGGGGCCCTGCTCGTGGTCTGGTTGCCGTATTTCGCCGAGAAGGCTGGGCAGGCCGGCGTACATATCGGACCTCTTACCTTCGCCGGCAAGCCCGACATCTTCTTTGGGGCGGCTCTGATCCTGATCATGCTCTTCGCGCCCAACGGCGTCGCCGGACTCATGCTGCTCGGGTGGCGGCGGTATCTCTCCATGCGCTCTGCGACGCGGATGCCGGTCCAGGATCCAATCGCCGGTAGATAGGCTCGGCGGAGGAGGCCGCCGATCGGGAATATGGACAATCGCCGCCAAGGCGCAGACTGTCTGAAGCAGCCGAAGTGGATCGTTTGATCCATCCAAAAGGGTGCTTAAATACAAAACC
Source organism: Nitrosotalea sp. (assembly GCA_035687505.1). Taxonomy (GTDB): domain Bacteria; phylum Chloroflexota; class Dormibacteria; order Dormibacterales; family Dormibacteraceae; genus Palsa-870. The sequence continues at coordinate 13,083 of DASRWV010000152.1, read as the reverse complement.
ATTAAACGGGGAGGAAGTTCTATGCAACGAATGGGGTCTCGAGTCGCTGCGATCGCAGCCCTTGTCGTCTTCGTCATGGCCTGCGGAACGCAGCAAACGGTCACCGCCACCGACCCGGGCATCACGAGCACCGAGATCAAGATCGGCGCGACTTACCCGCAGAGTGGCACGGCGTCCTTCTACTACTCGGTCGCCAAGGGCGCTCTCGCCTACTTCGCGTACATCAACGCGGAGAAGGGAGGGGTCAACGGACGCAAGATCAACTACGTCGTCCTCGACGACGCGTATGACCCCGCCAAGACGCCGGACAAGGCACGCGAGCTGGTCCAGGACCAGAAGATCTTCGCCGCCTTCGGCACGCTGGGCACGCCCAACAACCTGGCGGTGCGCGACTACTACAACGCGCAGAAGGTGCCGCAGCTGTTTGTGTTCACAGGCGCGAGCACCTGGGGCGCCGATTACGACAAGTACCCGTACACCCTTGGCTGGCAGCCCGACTACATAACCGAAGCCATCGTCTACGCCAAGTACATCCTGGCGAACGCGCCCAACTCCAAGATCGGGATCATCTACCAGAACGACGCGTTTGGGCAGGACGGCTGGAAGGGCTTCAAGGCAGCTCTGGGGGACAAGGCGGCGTCCATGGTCGTCAAGGAGGTCACCTACAACGCAGGCGACCCGACGGACATGCGCTCTCAGGTCAACGCGCTCAAGGCAAGCGGCGCCGACACTTTGCTGGCATTCGCCACCCCTGCCTACGCGGCCAGCGCTGTCACGAATGCCTATGTCAGCGGCTGGAAGCCGAAGATCTACATGAACCAGGTCGCGGCCAGCACCACGACGTGGCGAGCGGTGATCGCGGGCGTCAAGAGCTCGGCGCCGGTCGACGGCATGATTTCAGTCCGCTACCTGAAGGACCCCAACAGCTCCGAGTTCACCAGCGACGCCGGCATCGCCCAGTACAAGACGATCCTGGACAAGTACGGCAGCAACTGCCCGTTCGCCGACAACTTCTGCGTCGCCGGCATGGCCTTCGCTATCTCTGTCGTGGACGTGCTCCAGAAGGCCGGCAGCAACCTGACCCGCGCGAACGTGGTCAAGATCGCAGCCGAACAGTTGAATGAGACGGACAACTTCTTGCTCCTGCCGGGCATCACGGTGCGCACCTCAAAGACGCACCGCTTCCCGATCTCGCAGGTGCAGACCATCAAGTGGACGACCGACCACTGGGAGCCATTCGGCACCATCCAGGAAGGCCGCCCCGGCTAACGCTCCGCCACTAACTAAAGGGGCCGGATTTGATCCGGCCCCTTTTTGTTTACGATGGGCCCGCTTGCTCCAACGCCTCAAGCCCTACTGGCTGCATCTGTACCTGCTCACCTACACGCCGTTCTTGCTGCTCGCGGACAGCAGGATCACCGCGCTGTGGCAGCAGTGGTTGCTGGGCCTGCTCACTTTCGCGGTGCTGTACCTCGCCGCGCTCAAGGCGCCGAAGGCAAAGCGCGTGCAGGTGTGGACATGCGTCGTCGTCGCCACCGGCTTCGAGATCTTCGGCTCCCTGATCTGGGGTCTCTACGTCTACCGGATGCACAACGTGCCGCTCTTCGTGCCGCCGGGTCACGGCATGGTGTATCTGTTTGGCCTGCTCGCGGCGAGCACCCCCATCGTGATCCGTCACGGGAAGCGCGTCGCGTACGTCATCCTGGCGGGCGCCACAACCTGGGCCGTGGCCGGGCTTACGGTGCTGCCTTTGATCAATGGACGAATCGACCTCCAGGGTGCGCTGTGCCTGCCGGTGTTCGCCTACTTCGTCCTGCGGTCGCCGCGGTGGGCGCTCTTCTCCGCGATCTTCATCGCCACGGGTGAGCTCGAGATCTTTGGCACCGCGTTTGGCAACTGGTTCTGGCTGCCCGTCGCGCCATGGACGCACATCGCGTCAGGCAACCCGCCATCGGTGATCGCGGGCGGCTACTGCGTGATCGACGCGTCGGTGCTGCTGGCAATGCGCGGGATGGCCGCTCTGGATGCGCGGTTGCCTTACAGGTTAGGTTTGAAGACCATCATGGCGAGTATCAGCACGACGATCGCACCGAGGACCTGACCGAACGTCTGGCCGCGCTTGGCCAGCCGAGTGAACTCGGCCGACGTCGTATCTCCCGCCTCCGCGAGCTTGACCTGCTCCCGCAGAGTCGGTGTGTACTGCGTCGCCGCGACGACGATCAACGCCACGAACAGGACCAGTGCGACATCTATCCAGAGGGTCGTGATCTTGTAACCGATGAGGAATACCAGCGCGATTCCGGTGATGAGAAGCACGCCATAGGCAGGGTTCGCGATGCGGTCGTCGATGAACTTGATTCCCCTCAGCGCGAATGCTGTATGTGAAGGATCCCTCTGCGCCCGGATGATCCACACCGCGTAGCTGATGTTGAAGCCGACCGCCACGATCGCGGCCAGGATGTGGATGAACTTGAGGATCGTGACCAGCATCTAATTCATTTCCACAGTTGCGGTGCCCAGGGTCGTGCGCTGGCCGTCCGGATCTTCGCCCCAGATCTCCAGCACGACCTGATCACCGTCGACCTTGGCGATGCGGCCGCGACAGCGGTACGGCTTGTCGGGGACGTCGATGCCTCGATAGCTCACCTCGAAGGCCTTCAGCGTCCCGCGGTCGCCCAGCCAGTCCGTCACGAGCTGGCCGAGGAACGCCGCTTTGAGCAGTCCGTGCAGAATCACGCCCGGCAGCGCGACGCTCTTCGCGAAGGCCTGGTCGTAATGGATCTCGTAGAAGTCGCCCTGCGCTCCCGCGTACTGCACAAGCTGGCGCGTCGTCGGATGCTTGATCAGCTCGGGCAGCTCTTGGCCTACTTGAATGGTCATCGCCGGATCGTCGTCCCGCGCAGCCGCGCGACGGTGCGCCCGTCCTGGTTCACGTAGTCGGTCTCGACGATGATGAAAAGCAGGTTCCCGCTTCCACCCGTCTTCTCATACACGTCAGCGATGCGGCCGGTCGCGGTGATCCGGTCGCCGACCTTCACAGGCTCGAAGTACTCGAAGCGGTTGCCGCCGTTCAGCCAGCCCTTGCCGTACTCCTCGGCCTCCGCCATGTGCATCGAGACCGGGGTCAACGCGACGAGGAACGTGGGCGGCGCCTCTTTGGTCCAGCGCGGGTTGGGGTCGCCGATCGCCTCCACGAACCGCTTGAGATGACCCGCTTCGACTGTAGCTGCGGAGGACGGGCCGGGCTGTCCGATCCGTGCGCGCAGGCGCTCGACGACCGAAGTGGCGGTGCTCATCGCCCGCGAGGGAGGCCGAGCACGCGCTCGGCGATGATGTTGCGCTGGATTTCTGAGGACCCCGCGTAGATGGTTTCGGCCTGCGCCCACATCCAGCCGTACTGCCAGCGGCCGTCCTCGACCGCATAAGGCGAGTCGGGGCCGAGCGCGCCGTACGGGCCTTCCAACCCGACGGCGGTCTCCTGGATGCGCTTGTCCATCTCGCTCCAGTAGAGCTTGGTGAGGCTCGCTTCAGCTCCTGGCGCTTGTCCGTGCTGCGCCTTCGTCAGGTTGCGCAGACCGATGAGCCGGAAGACGTGGGCCTCGATCTGCGCCTGCGCGACCTGCTGGCGCACGCGGACGTCCGCTCCCGCACCTCGCTCGCGAGCAAGCGTGGCGAGCTCCTCTACTGCCCGCTCGAATCGAGCCGCCTGGGCCAGGCCGCCGCGCTCGAAGCCGAAAACAGTCATCGCGATCTTCCAACCCGCGCCGGGGTCGCCGACCATGTCCCTTTCTTCGACCTCGGCGCCCGAGAGGAAGATCTCGCAGAACTCACCGCCCCCGGTCATCTGGTGGATGCGCCGCACCTCGACGCCGGGCTGCTTCATGTCGACAAGGAAAAATCCGATGCCATGATGCGCCTCAGCCTCCGGGTCTGTGCGCGCCAAGAGAAAGCTCTTGTCCGCGTAGTGGGCTCCGCTCGACCACGTCTTCTGGCCATTCAGAATCCACTTGCCGTCGCGCTTTTCCGCGCGCGTCCGCAAGCCCGCGAGGTCGCTGCCTGCGTCGGGCTCGCTGAAGCCCTGACAGAAGATCAACTCGCCGCCGAGGATCTTGTCGACGTACGCATTTTTCTGCCACTCCGATCCGTGCACCAGCAGAGTGGGCGCGAGCAGGCTGACTCCGAGGCGGCCGAGGATGATCGGAGCCCCAGCCTTTGCCATCTCCTCCTGGTAGATCGCCTGCATGACCGGGGTCGCGGCGCGGCCGCCGGCCTCGAGCGGCCACGCCAGCTTCAGCCACCCGCCTTCGTGAAGCGTGCGCTGCCACTGACGCTGGAGGTCGGTCTCGTCGTCTTCGCGAAAGCCGCCCACCCCGCGGAGACGCCACTCGGCGGGGAGGTTGCGATCGAGCCACGTTCGGACCTCGTCGCGAAAGGCTTCCTCTTCAGCCGTGAAGCCCAGATCCACGATTTGCAGGCTATCAAAACGGGCATATTGGAGGGGTGGCAGCCGACGTTTTCTGTGGGACCTGCGGCGCCGTGCTGGCCAATCCCAATTCGCTGTGCCCGCGGTGTGGGGCGCCCGCCTCAGGGCGCTATCAGGGTCCGGCGATCCAGCGGCGTCCGAAGAACCCGCTCACCGCGGCCGCCCTCGCCATCGTCCCCGGCTGCGGCCACTTCTACCTCGGCCACAATGCGAAGGGCCTCATCTTTCTCCTTGGGATCGGGGGCCTCGAGGTCTTCGGCCTCCCCCTCGACCTCACCGTGATCGGCGCGGCGGTGGGCGTGCCGATGGAGTTGAGCGGCGGTGCGCTGTGGCTCTTCAGCATCGTCGATGCGTACCGGACCGCCAAGCACGAGCAGGAAGTGGCCAGGGCCGCTGCCACCGGCCGGTACCCGGCCTAATCAGCTTCGCCGAAAATTTGACACGTCTGGCACCCAACGTGCCTTGAGCGCTTTTTAGCTAGTTTTGCGCCGCTTCTTCACGGCTCGCTTGCGAGTCGCAGCCGCGGTCACCGTCTTCCGCACCGCTCGCTTCCGTGTCGCCGCGGCCGTCACCGTCTTCCGGGGCCGCCGCTTCGCCGGCGCGGTCTTGGCCTTCTTGACCCTCCGCTGGATGGCGCGAGCCCCTCGCTTGACCGAAGTCGCGGCAACCTTCAGGCGTTCTGTCAGCTTTACGACTTCGCGCTTGAGCTTGCGGTTCTCCTTGATCAGCTCGGCAACCAGCTCATTGAGTCGCTGCGCAAGCTGGCCGCCATCGAGCTTCTTGCTCCCCGAGCGAACGGTGGTCGTCTTCGCTGCAGCCGGCTTGTGCGCCCGGCGTCCGCGACGTGCGGGGACGTCTTCACGGTGTGCTGCGTCGTCAGCGGACATGGCGACCTAGTCTAGGCGGCGACGAGTGCCGGCTGTCTCGAAAGGCTCTTCAGTCCTTCGCGTGCAAGCTCGTGTGCAGGATTCGCCTTGCGGCTCACGTAACGAACCACTCGCCACCCGCGCCTGCACCGCTCGCGAACTTCGAATACAGCGATGCGAAAACTGTCACTCGACGGCATGCGACTGCGAACAACCGGCGCGCAATCCGTGCGCACGATCACACGGTGATGCGGCCAACGCGCGGCGGCCAGGTCGAGGGCGCCCGCGCACACGTGTGCCTCGAGCTGAGCAGACCCTCCGAGATGCGAAAAGCCGAACGACTCCGTGTACACCGCGCGACCTCTAACGAAAACGGCCAGGCCGCATCCGGCCCGGCCGTTCTTGTCGAGAGCGGCGTCGACGTAGATCACCAAGCACTCCCGCAAATTGCGTCCCTCCAACAACAGGTGTTCTAGGCCGGGTCTACCCGACAAATTGCGGGCAGGAGGCGACGCCAGAATTAGCGAAGCCGCAGCCTGGCGCACGCAGGGCTCTCACTGAATCGAGGCCGTGTATTGGCGAGGCTTCCTGGACCAGACCACCAAGATTTGTGCCAGAGACTAGCACGATGTTGCGCCCTTGTCCTGCCCTAGGCACAACATGTTGGGCAATACCCCGTTTTAGTCTTGAGGCGGCAGCTGAGCTCCCATCGCGTGATACCCGCCGTCTACGTGGACGAGCTCGCCGGTGGTCATGTCCAGGTAGTCCGACAGGAGCGCGCAGGCGGCGCGGCCGACAGGCGACTTGTCCTGCAGGCTCCAGCCCAGTGGCGCCTGCTTTTCCCACACCTCTTCGAAATCCTTAAACCCTGGAATGCCGCTCGCGGCAAGCGTCGCCAGCGGTCCCGCGCAGATGGCGTTGACACGAATCTTGTAGCGCCCCAGGTCGCGCGCGAGGTAGCGCGTCACCGATTCCAGGGCTGCTTTCGAGACGCCCATCCAGTCGTATTTGGGCCAGGCCTGTGTCGAGTTGTCGAAGTCGAGAGTGATCATCGAACCGCCGTGCTCTTTCATCAACGGCAGGAATCCAGCCGCGAGCTCTTTGAACGAAAAAGCGCTCACCTGCAGCGCGGTGGCGACGCTTTCCCAAGGGGTGTTCAGGAAGTTGCCGCCCAACGCATCCGGCGGTGCGTAGGCGACCGAATGCACGATTCCATCCAGCCTGTCCCAGCGGTCGCCGATTGCTTTCGCGGCGGCCTTGATGTCGGACGGTTTTTGCACATCCATCTCGAAGATTTCAGGCACCGGGTTCAGCTTCTTCGCCGTCATCTGAGTGATGCTCATCATCCGGCCGAAGCTCGTCAGGATCAGCTCCGCGCCCTCCTTCTGCGCTTCGACGGCGATCGCGTAACCGATGCTCCGCCGATCAGACAAGCCGGCGATCAGGATCTTCTTACCTTTTAGAATCACGCCCAAGATCCTAGAACCTAACCGGGATCTTTGCCGGTGGCGACCGGCGCGTCACGGTTCGACCAGTCACTCCACGAGCCCGCGTAGAGGCGGCCGCCTCCCAATCCCGCGATCTCCATCGCCAGCAGGCCGTGCGTGGCGTTGACACCGGAGCCGCAGTACATGACCGCGCCGTTGTCAGCTCCGAGCTCGGCAAACCTGGCACGCAGCTCAGCGGGGGATTTGAATCGCTCGTCGGGTCCGAGGTTGTCGCTCCATGGCGCGCTCAGCGCTCCGGGTATGTGGCCGGCCTTGGGGTCGATTGGCTCTCTTTCGCCGCGATAGCGGTCGCCGGCGCGGGTGTCCAGCAGCGGCACGCCCTGGAGCTGCTGCACCGCCTCGAATTCCAGGATGCGCGTGCGGTCGGGCGGTTTCGAACGAAATGCGCCGCGTTGGACTGGCGGCCCGATGCCGGTCGCGATCGGGCCCATCCAGGCCTGCAGACCGCCGTCCAGCACCGCCTGGGCACCATGTCCGAACCAGCCGAGCAAGAACCACAGCCGGGACGCGACCGACCCGCCGGCGTCGTCGTACACGACGACCTTCGTGGCCTCCCCCACCCCCGCCTTCTGCATCTCGTCCTGGAGCTGCCAGTTGGCCGGTAGCGGATGGCGGCCTCGATTGGTCTTCGATGGGGCGCCGGTCACCGCCGCGAGGTCGACGAAGATGGCGCCGGGGATGTGCCCGCGCAAGTACTCGTCGCGCCCGTAACGGTCGAGGAGATACCAGCGGAAATCGACCACCACGACGTCCGGGTCGCGGAAATGCTCCTGCAGCCACTCAGCGCTGACGAGCGGACCGAAGGTCATGCGTGTATCACCTGCGTGTCGTGACAGAAGTGCACCGCGTGCGGGTGCATGCCGTGCAGCTTATGCAGCGATTCCGACCAAGCGTCCCGATCGCTGTACTGGCCTCTCCAGATCGTCAGGTCCGCGTTCTCGGCCTCGCGGTAGATGTCGGCGGTGTACGCGGCGTCGCCGATCAGCACCGCCCCGCCATCTGCGGTGTCGACGACGACGCTCTGGTGGCCCACAGTGTGGCCCGGAGTCGCCACGACCCGCACGCCGTCCGCGATCTGGGCGTCGCCGTCGACCAATTCGAACTTCGCTCCGGCGAAGTCGAACCACTCCGATGTCTTGCTCTTCTCGCGTCGAGCGCGATCCAGCTCCGAGCGCTGAACGTAGAACGGCGCGTGCTTGAACACCGCGTTCTGGCCGCAGTGGTCGAAGTGCAGATGGCTGTTGATGACGATGCGCACGTCGGCGGGGCTCAGGCCGTGCTCCGCCAGCGCGTCGGCGGCGTGGCGGTTGACCACCTTCCACTCCTTCACCAGCTCGGTCGGCCATCCCACACCGGTGTCGACGAGGATCGCCCCAGCTTTGGGATGCTTGATCACGAAACCGTGCACCGGGATGTTGTTGAGCACCTCGATTCGAGCCAGGTGCAGCCTGACTATCTCCAGCAACGGACTAAGGGAGAAACGGTGAGACTGCGAACAACACGAAGAGCAGGGCCATGTAAGTGATCGAGTACGTGAAGACACGCCTCGTCCACCCGCTGCCTTTTACCCCACGAACCCGGCTTCGCCGTGAGTTCGCGGGGACCCCTGAAAGCAGGTCGAGCACCGTGATGGCCACCAGACCGAGTCCAAGCACTATCGCTCCCGCGACGTACACGGCGCCGGCCATCCCGGTGAAGAAGGGAACGACGCTGACGGCGGCGGTCAGCACCGCGTAGACGACGCTCTGGCGCTTCGCCGAGCGGTCGCCGCCGGCCACGACCGGAAGCATCGGAACCTTCGCGCGCGCGTAGTCGGTCTTGATCATCTGCGCCAGTGCCCAGAAGTGAGGCGGCGTCCAGAAGAAGATCACTCCGAACAAGGCGAGCGCGGTCGCGTCGATGTGGCCTGTCGCCGCGGCCCAGCCGACGAGCGGTGGCACCGCTCCGGCAGCGCCGCCGATCACGATGTTCTGAGTCGTGTTGCGCTTGAGCCAGACCGTGTAGACAAAGACGTAGATCAGCGTGCCCGCGAGAGCGAGGGCTGCCGCGAGCAGGTTCGCTCCCGCCCACAGGACGGCGAACGCGAGCGCGTTCAGACCGATGCCGATGACCAGCGCGTGCCACGGCGGGATCCGCCCCGCGGGCAGCGGACGCCGGCGGGTCCGGCTCATCGCAGCGTCGATGTCCCGATCGAACCAGCAGTTGATGGCGTGGGCGCCGCCGGCGGCGAGGGTGCCGCCAACCAGGACGGCCAGCACCGCGCCCACGCCAGGGTGGCCGTGCGCTGCCGGGATCATGACGCCGACCGCGGTCGCGTCCAGGAGCAGAACGATGCGCAGCTTCAGAAGGCTCACGTAGTCGCGCGCGACGGCCGTGATGCTGCGTGGCGTTGCCGCGGTTATCACACTCATTCGAATCCCTGTTCCACAGCCAAGCGTGACAGTTGCGGGGCTCGGTCCGTGCGCGGAAGCGTGAGGAGCGCGGTGGTCAGCACGCCGGCCCACACCAGCGTGGCCACGGCGACATGGAAGCCGTTGAACAGGGCGCCGTTGGTGATCGCTGCGCCCGCTCCGACGGCGACCTGGAGGGCGAGGACCAGGAGCGTCGCGATCGATACGGCTCGCAGCCCAGGCTGCCTCATGCCGCGCAGGAGAGCAAACAAGAGCAAAGCGCCGATGATCAGCACCGCGCCGCGATGCAGCATGGTGTAGGCGTTCACCCCGGCGAAGTCGGGAGCGAAGCCGGATCCGCACAGCGGCCACGAGTGGCAGGCCTCGTCGGCGCCGCTCGCCACCACCGTTGAACCAGACAGCAGAAGTACATACGTCGCGCCCACCGCGACCGCGGCGAGTCGACGGTACGCGGGATCGGCCGAAGCGGTTTTGACCGGCATCGACATCACCGCGGCCGCCACGAGGAAGCCGAGGATGATCATCGCAAGGGCCAGATGCGCTAGCACCAGCCAAGAGGAGAGCTCGGTCTTGACGACCTGGGCCCCGAGCAGGCCCTCCCCCACCACGCCGAGCAACGAAGCAGTGGCCAGCCACGCGACGATCGGCCGCCGGGTGCGCCAGACCACCCAGGCGAGGACGACTGTCGCGATGATCAGCACGCCCGTCACGCTGCCGACGGCGCGGTGCGAGTACTCGATGATCGCGCGCGCGTCAGCCGGCGGATAGGGGCGTCCATGGCAGAGAGGCCAGTCAGGACAGCCAAGGCCCGAGCCTGAGACACGGACCAAGCCGCCAAGTGCGATCTGGACGTAAGCGAAGACTGCCGTCAGTACGGCCAGACGGCGGAACAAAACTGGCACCAGGCGAAGTCTACTGAGTGACCAGATTCGAGAGGTATGACGCCAGTACCGCCGCGTCGAGCTGGCCGATATGGCGCGCGGCAATCGTGCCGTCGGCGCGGACGAACACTGTCATGGGAAGGGCGACGGCGCCGTAAACGTGCCCGACGCCCAGGTCGGAGTCCAGCAGCGCGGGCTGGTGGATGCCCAGCGAATCGAGGAAATCGCGCGCCGCCCTGCTGCTGTCGCCCTCATTGACGAGCACCAGCTGCACGCCCGACTGCAACCCGACCTGCTTCTGCAGCAGCGGCATCTCCGCGCGGCAGGGCGGGCAATACGTGGCCCAGAAGTTGATCACTGCCGGCTTGCCTGCAAGACCAGCAAAGCTCACCTGGCGCCCGTCAGTGCCCGTCAGCGTGAACGACGGGGCTTTGCCTCCGGGGCTGGGCGCCGGCTGCCGAGGTCCGGCGATCGTGAGCAGCGCCTTCAGCACGTCTGGCGAGCCCCACCCGTCGCCGTGAGCAGCAAGCTGCTGCAAGCCGCGCGCGCTCAAGCCCGTGAGCAGCGCGGGCGGCAACGCGCTGCCGACGTCAGGAACGCCGCGGTACACCAGGCGCACGTATCCGTGGCGGTCGACGATCGCGAGCGTCGAGACATGTGAGTCCCCAGTTGCGAGTTGCACGCCGAACGGTTTCCAGAAAGCCGTAAGCGCTTCCGCGCTGCCCGTCGCAAAGGTCCATTTCGCGCCCACCTGCTGCGCGTAGCCGGTGAGCACTGCGGGTGTGTCGGTGGCGGGATCGGTCGTCACCTCGGCCAGCGTCACGCCTTCCGGCATGTGGTTGAAGATTTGAAAGAAGAGCGCGGTGTAGAGCGGACACGTCTCGTGACAGGTGGTGTGGAAGGCGGCGATGACCAGGTCCTTGCCGGCGGTGGTCGTCTGGTTGAACGGGCGCCCGCCCCCGTCTACCAGGTCGAATGCGGTCATGGCGACGAACTTGCCGGACAGCTCGCCAAGCCCGAGGTTGACCTCGTCGTTGCCGGCGTAGGTGGCCCCCGGGATGAGATGGCCGTCCTCGATCCCGAGCAGCAGCGGTTCGACCTGGCCGGCGGTGACCGCGAACGACACGCTCTGCAGGTCGGTCCCGAGCCGCACTGCGTCGTAGGTGCCGGCTCTAACGGAAAGAGCCTTCAGGTCGCGTTCCTGAGGAGCCGCCGGCACGGCGCCTGACACGTCGCCGAGGGCCACCCACTGCCCGCCGCCGTGGATCATCAGCGGCGACACCGGAAACGACCCGGCGGTTCGGCCGGACACGGCGACAAGCAAGGTGCCGGTCGAGGGCTGGAGTCGAGGCAATGCCAGCACGAGCAACAAAGCCAGCACCGCAACGCTCGCCGCAACTACCCACAAGACCCGAGGACTCGGCAGCTTTACGCCTACCTATGGGGTCCCCGCGCTCTTGGTGCGCGGGGTGGCCCCGTACCTGGCGGCGACACGGTCGATGAAGGCGGCGCACATGTCCGCCACCGCGGCGCTCTCGATCTGGACCACGTTCTCGGCGTTCTCCTCGCCACTGTGCGAGAGGTTGAAGCTACCCGTGTAGACGTAATCGTCGGCGACCAGGATCTTCGCGTGCATGAAGTCATGCACCGTGCCGACGCCATAAGGAGTCGAGCGCTTGGCTCCGAACCTGATAGCGCCCACGACGGTCTTGAAGGCTTCGATCTTCCACGCCGCACCGCCCTGTGACGCCCACTGATGATTCACCTCGTCCATCTGCGTCGCATCGTACACACCGGCAATGTCGACGCCGGTGGGGTGCTCGACGAGCTCCGCGAGAGTGCCGAGGATTGGGCCGGACGTGATCACGGGTGAGCAGATGCGTATGCGCCTTTGCGCGGAGGCGATTGACCTGGACATGGCGTGGACCAGCTTCATGGCACGACCCGGGCAGAAGTAAGGCCGTACGCGTGTGCCATCGGCCAAGGCAGACCATGGCGACGAGATTCGACCAGAGATGGCGACCACGGGGTTCTGCCACAGCTCTTCGAAATTCTTCTCGTAGTCGCCGGCTACGTCACCGGATGCGATCGTGACGATGACGTTCTCCTCTCGGGTCCACGAGTCGTTGGTCCAGTTCGTCGACCCGGTCAGCACCGCGGCCGCCGCCGTGCCGGCATCGCGGACGACGTACTTGTGGTGCATCAGGTCCGGGACTCCGGGGACGGGCTTGACCTGGACGCCGATGGACTTCAGCCGGTCGATGAAAGAAAAGTCGATCTCTGGTGGCGGCGGAACCGGGATCACCTGGTCGTGGTCCTGGTTGAAGACCAGGCGCACCGCCACCCCGCGCTTAACCGCCGCCTCGAACGAGCCGAATAACGTGCTCTCTGGGGTCGCATTCAGGCGGAGGTCGTAGGTGGCGATTTCCAGCGTCTTCGTGGCTCCGCCGATGAAGGAGGCGATCCGCTGAGCGACTACGTCCGCTCCCTGTCCGCCATCGGTCAGGAAGTAGAAATCGAGCGGAGAGGTAGCGGCTATCAGACGTCTCTCTTGGGTTCGCCGGTCTGCTCGCGAGGCACCTGGACCTTGACCGGCAGCGGCCGCGTCGCCATCTCGGCCGCCTCCTCCGGGTCGTCCGTGAAGCTCAGCAGGTCGAGGTCCTCTCGCGCAATGGCGCCGGCAGTCAAGACGACCTCCTTCAACCAGTCGATCAAGCCTTTCCAGTACTCAGTGCCGAACAGCACGATCGGGAAGTGCTCGATCTTGCCCGTCTGCGCAAGGGTCAACGACTCGAAAAGCTCGTCGAGGGTGCCGATGCCGCCCGGGAAGATGACGAACCCTTGTGCATATTTGACGAACATGTTCTTGCGCACGAAGAAGTAGCGGAACTCGACGCCGAGGTCGACGTACTTGTTGAGCGACTGCTCGTGCGG
>DASRWV010000151.1:0-5129 GCA_035687505.1 Nitrosotalea sp. | reverse complement strand
TCTTGGCGGCGGCCCCGTCACGGTCCGATATCGGACGGCCGAGGCTGCCCATCGATCGCGCCTTCACGATGAGTGGGTTCGGCACCGTAGTCACGGGCACGCTGGTCGACGGCTCGCTGAACCTCGGCGAGGAGCTCCTCGTGGTGCCCAGTGGTAGGACGGTGCGAGTCCGCGGCCTGCAGCAGCACAATCGCAAGGTCGAGACCGCGGCCCCCGGCAGCCGCGTGGCGGCGAACCTGACCGGGGTGGAAAAACACCAGCTGGCTCGCGGGGACGTCCTGGCTCGTCCGAAGACTCTCGAGTCGACCCGTCGCGTCGATGCAACCGTGCGCGTGCTGGCCTCCGCCTCTCAGTCGCTGCGACACAGCACAGAGCTTCTCCTGCACACCGGCACGTCTGAGGTCGGCTGCAGGGTAATCGTGCTCGAATCCGACGAGATCGCTGCGGGAGATCAGGGTTGGGTGCAGCTCTACCTGGAGCGGCCGATCGCCGCGGCCGAGCACGATCGATTCATCCTCCGCATCCCCAGCCCGTCGGCGACGATCGCGGGCGGTACGTTCGTGGACGTCGCCCCGCGAAGGCACGCGCGGCATGACAGCGCGGTACGAGAATCACTCGAGCGCCGGGCTGCGGGTGAGGTCCTGCAAGAAGAGCTGCGGAAGTATCCGCGCGGGGTCACCGTGGCAGCGCTGTTAAAAGCTACGTTGGCGCCCGAAGCCGACGTGGCAGTTCTCAACGCCAAGCGGATCGGCGATTGGCTTTTCGACGCGGGAGCCTGGCGGGCCATCGCCGAGCGCGCGACCCGCGAGCTGGACGCATATCACGCGGGGCATCCCCTGCGACCCGGCATGGCCCGAGAGGAGCTGCGCAGCCGGCTGGGAGTGCCGCCCGCATCCTTTCCATCGGTGGTGCAGGGGCTGCTCCAGGACAGGCTTGTCATCGAGAGCGATGGTTCGGTCGCGCGCCCCGGTCATCGTGTCGAGGTGCACGCGGACGATGGCACCGCCGCAGCCCTTGTTCAGCTGCTCGGCCGGCAACCGTTCGCTCCGCCGTCGCTCACCGAGGCTGCCCAGCAGACCGGGGCGACTTCGGAGGTGGTTCGCGCGCTGGCCCAGCGAGGCGAGATCGTGCGGCTCAACGACGACGTCGCGTTCACCAAGGGCGCTTTCGAGGCTGCTGTGGCGATCGTGAAGGAGATCATCTCGAGCACAGGGTCCATCACGGTGGCGCAGCTACGCGATCGCATGGGCGCCAGCCGCCGTCCGGTGCTCGCGCTGCTCGAGCATCTCGACGCGCAGCACGTCACGCGCCGAGTCGGGGATGCCCGCGTGCTGCGGTAATTCGGATTCGGTGGATTCGGTGGATTTGGCGACAAATCCACGCATGACTTGCCGCCGATTCGGTGGATTTGGCGGGTGGTCTCATGCGGTGGGCGCAACACCTGCTGCTGACGATACTTCCAGAAACTGGGCGAGTCTGAAAGCCGGCGACTTCCAGCCGAGGGTTTCGCGAGGTCGCCCATTGAGCTTGGCGGCAACCATGTCCAGGTGTTCCTGGGTGTAGTTGGCGACACTCTTTCCCCTCGGGAAATACTGGCGCAGCAGTCCGTTGGTGTTCTCGTTGGAGCCTCTCTGCCAAGGACTGTGAGGATCGCAGAAGTAGACCTGGACTCCGGTATCGATGGTGAAGCGGACATGCTGTTTCATCTCGCGACCCTGGTCCCAAGTCAGCGAGCGACGTAGGTTCTCGGGCAGGGTGAGGATCTTCTGGGTTAGGCCGATGCGGGCGCTCTCGGCGTTCATGCCCGAGGGAAGCTTGAACAGCATCACGAATCGCGTGCGTCGCTCCACGAGAGTGCCGATCGCAGTGGTCGGAGTGCCAAGTACAAAGTCGCCCTCCCAATCACCAGGTACTGCCCGGTCGGCTACCTCAGCTGGGCGCTGGCTGATCATGATCATGTCCTTGATCTTTCCCCGACCTGTTGCCAGTCGCTTCTTGCCAGGTTGTCGAATCTGGTGACGTCGGCGCAGGTGCTTGGCCAGCTCCTGACGAAGGGCGCCGCGCCCTTGAAGGTAGAGGGTGAGGTAGATCGTTTCGTGGGAAACCTGCATTGAGGGTTGCCCTGGATATTCCTCCTTCAAGAAGTGAGAAATCTGCTGTGGAGACCAGTCCTCCTCGAGGAGGGCTATGACTTCTTTGCGCAGACGCTCGCAGATCGTCAACTTCGCCGGCTTGGGACGCCGACCTCGATTCAGCGCAGCTCGGTCGGCGCTGCCAGCTCGGTAGTTCCGGCGCCCGTGATTTCGGGCCACCTCGCGCGAGACTGTCGACGGCGCCCTGCCAATGCGAACTGCAATCGACTGCAAAGAGTCCGCGGCAGCCAGACCCCGAGAGATTTCCTCCCGCTCCTCCAGGCTGAGCGCAATTCGCGACCTCTTCCTTGGTCGGGGAGGAACTCCACCTGCAGCACGGACATACTCTCGGAGCGAACCCGGGAGCCGGCCCATACGTCGTGCGATTCGCGTCGTCGACTCGCCACTCTTTCGCCGAGCCCACAGCTCAGCTACCTGGGCCTCCGTCAGGGGCCTCATTTTGGCTCGCTTTCCTCGTTTCACGGACACCTCCTTCTTGCAAGCAACCTTGCCTGCTTTACATGAGGTGTTGCGTTGACCCCTTGAGCCGACTCGACAAACCCACGTCACGTACGAAACGCTGATTGGTAGAGTTCCCGCCAAATGCGAATCGCGGACATGCTCGCGCGCAGCCGGCCGAGCATCTCGTTTGAGTTCATGGCACCTCGTGACGAATCGGAGGTCGAGGTGCTGGAACGCACGGTCGGAACGTTGGCCGGTCACGCGCCGGACTGGGTTTCGGTCACCTACCGGGTGCGCACTGGCGAGAAGACGCTCGAGCTCGTCACGCGGATCAAGCGCCACTACCACATCGAAGCGATGGCTCATCTCACGTGCGCGAACTCCGCCGACCGGACCCGTCAGATCCTCAACTGGATGGAGAGGGAGGGCGTCGCCAACGTCCTCGCGCTGCGGGGCGATCCACCGAACGCGGGCGGGCCATTCGTGCCCGCCGACCCCGAGCTGGCACACGGCAGCGATCTGGTCGGCTTCGTGCGCCGCAATGGTTATCGCTTCGGCATCGGCGCTGCGTGCAGCGCTGAAAAGCACCCGGAGAGCCCAGACCTCGAGCATGAGTTCCGTTACATGAAGCTCAAGGTCGACTCAGGGGCTGACTTCCTGATCACGCAGCTCTTCTTCGACAACCGCTTCTATTTCGATCTCGTCGCGAAGGCGCGAGCCGCAGGGATCAAGGTACCGATCGTGCCCGGCCTGATGCCCGTTCCCAGCCGCCGATCGCTGGGGGTCATGACGGCGATGTCAGGGGCAACCGTGCCGGCGGCGCTTCAGGCCGCGATCGATGAGGCACAGGATGATGACGCTGTCCGAGCTCTCGGTGTCCAGCACTGCATCGCGCAGTGCGCGGAGCTGCTGGCGGCTGGAGTTCCAGGGCTCCACTTCTACACGTTCAACCGCGCGCGGGGGCCTATCGAGATCCTTGCCGCCTTGCGCGGTCAGCAGCTCCTCGCCTCGTAGTTCCCGTCTTTCCGGCCCGCCACGAGGTCAAATCCGGACGGCCAGGATGACCGAGGCGTTGGGAGTCACCATCAGCTCCTGAACCCGGTAGCCCGATGCCTCCATCCAGATGCGCCGCGCGGGATCGTCCTTGTGCTGGTAGCTGGGGGTGTAGTCGTCCAGCACCACAATGCCCCCGGAGCGCACGAGCGGCGCGAGCTTCTCCGGATCGCCAGGCGCCCGTTTCGGCCCGCCGTCGCTGAACAACAGGTCAAACGGTCCGCGATCGAGCGCCAGGGTCCAGTCGCCACTCAGCACCTCGACGGAGTCCCTGTCGGCGAACAGCACCCGCGCGCCTTCGGCGCGTTCCGGGTCGCGCTCGACGGTCACCAGGGAGGCGCCTCGCTGCAGCCCCGACTCGATCCACGCGGCTCCCACGCCGTATGCGGTGCCGAGCTCGCATGCCTTCTCGATGCCTCGCAGGCTCGCGCACAGCTGAAGCAGCCGCCCGACCTCGGGGATGCAGGCGAGCGAGAAGCCACGGCTGCGCGTCAGCTCGACCGCTTTCCACACGCGGGGCGGGAACCGATGCGCGTCGTCATACGCAGGCAGGCCTGACTGGTTAGTCACACGGTTAACCTACTCGCTGGGTGTTGGCAGGAATCGACCTTGGCGGAACGCAGGTGCGTGTTGCCCTCGCACGCTCGGATGGAAACGTGATTGCCAGCGTGAAGACCAAGACGCCCTTGCTTGGCACACCGCAGGCGATGGTGGATTGGGCCGCGACGGAGATCGACAAGCATCGTGGGCGCGAAAAGGTGCGCAGCATCACCATCGCGGCTCCGGGTCCTATCGACATCAAGCACGGAATTCTCGTCAACCCGCCGAACCTGCCGGGCTGGCGCAACGTGCCTCTGGCCGCGATGCTTGCCCGTGCGACAGGCGCGAAGGTTCACCTCGCGAATGACGCCGACATGGCCGGGCTCGGCGAGTTCCACCACGGCGCCGGACGCGGCACCCGCAACATGGTCTACATCACCTGGTCGACAGGCATTGGCGGTGGGCTGATCATCGATGGCAAGCTTCACCGCGGCGGGCACGGTACGGCTGGAGAGGTCGGCCACATGATCATCGACCCCAACGGTCCGCTCGATACGTGCGGCCAGCGCGGCTGTCTGGAGGCGTTCATCGGTGGCGCCAACATCGCTCGCGAGACAGGCCAATCCGCTGCCGAGCTTTTCGCCGCGGCGGCGCAGGGCAACAAGCACGCGCGCATGTTGGTCGAGCGGGCGGCTCGTTACATGGGTATTGCGCTGATCAGCCTCACGAACGTCATTGACCCTGAGGTGTTCGTGATCGGGGGAGGGGTGTCCAGGTCTTGGGCAATGATCGAGCCGACCATCACCGAGACACTGCATGCTTCACCCTTCATCAAGCCTGCTCGGCGGCCCCGCCTGCGCCGCGCCCGACTGGGCGACCGCGCCGGCCAGATTGGAGCTGTCGAATGGGCGCGGATCAACCAGTAGTCGAGGGTCGGGCCGA
>DASRWV010000150.1:0-11723 GCA_035687505.1 Nitrosotalea sp. | reverse complement strand
TGCCGACGCCGACGACGCGGTTGTTCTTGACAATGAGCCGGTCGACCACTGTCTCGGGCACCACCATCGCCCCAGCTTTCTCGGCTTGCTCCGCGAACCAGGCGTCGAACGGCGCCCTCAGGACCGAGTACGAGTGCGGCTTCGCCTTGTTGCGGAGGTTCTTGTAGTCGAAACCGATCGCCGCCTCAGGCGTCATCATCCAGCGCCGCTCCTCGATGATCGGCCGCTCGAGCGGAGCCTGTTTCCACACGTCGCCTACGATCTCTTCGAGGTAGTGGTTGTAGAGGATGCCGCCCATCACGTTCTTGGAGCCCGGTTTGACACCACGCTCGAGCAGTGCGACCTGTAGCCCGGCTTTCGCCATGGTGATCGCGGCGGCGGAGCCCGCCGGACCCGCGCCGACGACTACCGCGTCGAACTTCTCTTCTTCGGCCATGCAGACAAATTGAAACTCATTGGGCTGACCGGCGGCGCCGGCTCGGGGAAGTCAACGGTGTCGGCGATGCTCCGAGACCTCGGCGCGGTGGTCATCGACGCCGACGAGGCGGCCCACGCCGCATACGAGCCGGGCAGCCCTGGATTCGACGCCGTGGTCCGGGAGTTCGGAGCCGGATACGTGCGCGACGGGAAAATCGATCGCGCTCGCTTGGGGACCCTGGTCTTCGGTGACGAGGACGCGAGACGCCGGCTCAATGCAATCGTTCACCCGCTCGTTCGGGATTGGATGGCTGCGCAAACGGCCGAGGCCGTTCAAAAGGGCGCCGGGGTGGTGGTTCAGGACGTACCGCTGCTCTTCGAAAACGACCTACCCCGCCTTTATTCGACTGTGCTGCTCGTCTACGTGCCCGAAAAGGTCCAGCTCGAGCGCCTGACCAAGGGGCGCGGCCTCAGTGAAGAGCGGGCCCGCGCGATGGTCGCGGCGCAGATGCCGATCGAGGAAAAGCGCGCGCTCGCGAACTACGTGATCGACAACAGCGGCCGCCGGGAGGCAACGCGCGAGCAGGTCCAGCAGATCTGGAAAGAGCTGGTCAGATGACCCCCTGCGCTTTGAGCTCCTCCATGCGCTTGGCATCGACCCCGACCTCAGCCAGGATCTCGGCATTGTGCTCGCCCAGGCCCGGTGGATTCAGGCGGCGCCACTCGCCGCGGAGCTGTACCGCCGGACGTACTTCAACACCGGTCTTCCGATTCGCGATCAGACGGCGAGCCGCTACCTGCGGATGAGACGCGACCTCGTCCAGCTCCAGCACCGGCTCGCAGCAGACATCGAGACCTGCCAACGCGACTTCCCATTCGGATCGCGTCCGAGACGCGAACACGGCCTCCATTTCGCCGTGAACGAGCTCACCCTCCTCCCCTTCGGCGAACTGGACCGAGACGAGATCGGGGCGCTCGATGGCAATGCACAGCGCAGCCCAGAATTTGGGCTCCAGCGCGCCGACGCTGTAGAAGCCACCGTCCTGGCAGGCATACACGCGGTAGCAGGCATAGCGCCCGCCGAGCCGCTGGTCCCCCCTCTCGACGTCCTCGCCGGCCCCGCGAGCGGCCAGGACAAGGGCCAGCCAGCTGACGGCCCCGTCCATCATCGAGACGTCCAGCCAGCGCCCTTCCTCTCCCCGCTGCACGCCAAGGAGCGCGCCGAGGATGGCGACCGCCGGCTGCAGGCCACCGCCTCCGATGTCTGCGACCTGGACGGAGAGCGGCGTCGGCGGCCTGCCCTTATAGCCATTGAGCCCCAGGCCTCCAGCGGTGGCCATGTAGTTCAGGTCGTGGCCCGCACGGGTGGCAAACGGGCCGTCCTGGCCGTAACCCGTGATCGAACACATGACGAGCCGCGGGTTTCGCGCGTGCACCACGTCCCAGCCCAGCCCCAGACGTTTCATCACCCCCGGCCTATTGCCTTCGACCAGGACAGCGGCCCCCTCGACCAGTTGCAGGAGCAGGTCGCGCCCGGCCTCCGATTTGAGGTTTAAGGAAACGCTCCGCTTGTTGCGGTTGACCGAGTTGAACAGAACACTCTGGCCGTCCCCGAGCGGGGGCGACCAGCGCATGTAGTCACCCTGGTCGGGATCTTCGATCTTGATGACATCCGCCCCCATGTCGGCCAGGAGCATCGTGCAGAACGGACCCGGCAGAAGCCGTGTCAGGTCGAGCACGCGAATTCCGGTGAGAGGCATTGCCGCTCATTCTCGGCTAGACACCCCTGCTCGATGAGGACAGGTTCGGGTTAAGACGCCGAAGACATTTGGCGGCCTCCGTGCGTTAATACGACATGAAAGGCCAACTCACCATGCGTCACAGCAACCCTGGACTAGGCGAGATGACGATCAAGGTCCCAGCGCCGTTCGCCGGGATCTCGGATCTTGGCTTCACTGCGCAGTATCGCGCCCAGCAATTCAACGAGCGGCAGCGCGACGTGCCGCTCCTCATCGAGGGCCCCGAGACTCCCATGCGCAGGCTTGCGGAGCTCCTTCAGCTGCTCAGCGGAACAGAATCGGCGGCGTACGCCTGGAGCGACCCGGTGATGCTCAGCGACGAGGTCGTAGTGCTCGCCTTTCGCGACCGCGTCGCCTCAGGCGCGACGCTTTCGGATGGCTCCGGCATGACGGACTACGTCATGAACCTGGTTCGCCCGGTCGTCTTCACCTTCCTGCGTGACTGCGCGATGATCGCGCACCTTCGCCTCTCCGAGGTGATCGAGATGCGCGTGAGCGCCGAGAAGAAGTCGGTCGCCGAGCTGACCCTCCCCCTCGAGGACATCGTGCAGCCGAACGGTGAGCGGCTGCTCTGGCAGTTCGCCGGCTAGGGCAAGGCCCCTACGGGGTTCTGACCGGGCTCGCCGTCTGCGCCGCGCTGGCCCTGGCGCTGGTTGCGGTCGAAGTGCTTGGCACTGTGATCGGACCAGGACCCTGGTTGGCGAGGTAAAGGGCGAGCGGCACAACGATCATGCCGACCACGACGGTCAGGACGAACGTGACAGCACCCCACTCCCGACGCAGAACAGCCCAGTTCACGAGCGCAGAATTCTACCGAGACTGAGAGATCGCCATCGCACGTTGCCTGCCGATACCCTGTGGCGGACCAAGTCTCAGGCTGACGGCCCCATATTTGTCACACGCGAAGGCGATCTGCTAAGTCACTGACGAAGTGCCGAACGCTTGCCTCGGCGACTCGGTGCATCATCATCGCGTCGCCTACCGCGCCCAACAGTCCCAAGGGCGGGCGGTAACGTCCAAGGACGCTGATTTGAGCCATCGGCAATTTGTCGTCTAGCGGAGCGATTTCGAGGTCGGCGTCCATTGCAGGAAAGAGCCCCGCTTGGTTCTTGGCGCTCCACTTGATCGGGATGAGAACGGCGTAGCCCCTGTCCTGCGGCTCGCCCAACTCGATCTCGACTTCTCGGCCGATCTCAAAACCGGCGAACTCAACGTGTAGCCGGCTTCGGAATTGCGCCGTCTTGTCGACTGCGCTGTCGGTCGCGCTCTGGAATACGTCTAACGCGCGGCTGTTGACGATTGCAACGATGTCCGACGCCTTGCGGTTGACGTATTCGAAAAAGTAAAGGCCTCGCTCCACGCTTATGGCGCCTCTCTAAATGAAGTTGAGTCGACCGCTAGTAGTCGTCGTCGCCGGAGGTCGCGCGGCCTTCCTCTTCCTTCTTCTTGCGCTGGTTCAGCAGGCGGATGAAGTCTTGGGCCCGTGCGAGAGCCTTCCAGCGCTCCGGGAAAAAGTCCTGGACCAGGATTTGCCTGTCCGGCAGCTGATAGACCGTGACGCACCATTTGTTGAGGGTGCGCGAAACCTCAACCTCGAAGTCCTTCTCCGCGGTTTCGTACTTGACAACTTTGTCGTCGTCGAACCTTTTTCGTCCTGATACAGCCATAGGTAAATCACTCGTCTGGGAATTCGGCTCATAGAGCGTCGTTCGATTATAGACCCGATCCCCCGGAACTCCCGGGACCGCCAGGAACCTCGGCGAGCAGCTCGCGGAGCAGCGGAGCCAGCTCTTCCCGCAGGCCTTCTCGCTTCATGGCCAGTGTCAGGTTGGCCCGCAGGTACCCCGGCACCGTGCCCGTGTCGTAGTAGTCCCCCTCGAACTCGACCGCGACGACCGGGTGGGACCCAAGCGTCCGCTTGATGGCGTCCGTGAGCTGTATCTCCTGCCCCGCCCCCTGCTCTGACGAGGCGAGCTCAGCAAATACCGCGGGCGTGAGCACGTAGCGCCCGATGATCGCCAGGTCCGAAGGAGCCGACGACCGAGATGGCTTCTCGACGAGGTCCTCGACCTCGTGGAGTGGCCCGCCCGAAGGCTTGACGGCAAAGATGCCGTAACGGCTCACCTGGTCGGGTGGAACTCGGCGAGCGGCGATCACCGTCGCACCCGTGTGCGCGTAGGCGTCGATCAGCTGTTTCAAGCACGGGACTTCGCCGAGGATCACGTCGTCAGGCAGGATCACCGCGCAGGGTTCGTTACCGATGAGTGGATACGCCTGGAAGATGGCGTGCCCCAACCCCAACGGCTCTTTCTGCTGGACCCAAGCCATGTGGACGCGATCGCTCAACGCATCCACCTCTTCGAGGATCCTGAGCAGCTCGGGCTTATCGCGCTTGCGGAGGTAGAACTCGAGCTCGAGGTTCCGGTCGAAATGGTCGACTATGGCCCGCTTGCCCCCGCCGGTGACGAAGACGACCTGCTCGATCCCGCTCGCGATCGCCTCTTCGACGCTGTACTGGATCGTGGGCTTGTCCACCAGCGGCAGCATTTCTTTGGGCTGGGCCTTGGTGATCGGCAAGAACCGGGTGCCGAGTCCTGCAGCAGTGATCACCGCCTTGCGGACTGGAGGCATGGTCACGCCTCGAGAACCCGGCCGAACCATGAGGTCATTGGGGACAATCTATCTCGTGGATGCGGCGGAAAGTATTCGGCCGGGGTTGACGGGACGCCTGGAGCGTGTGGTTGACGGCGAGCTCATCACGCACCACGTCGGCGGCGCCGGTACGTTTGCGACCCCGGCAATGATCGGCCTCATGGAGATCACGTGCCACCGCTCCATCGAGCAGCTGCTGCCGGAAGGCCACACGAGCGTGGGTTATGAGGTGCACGTCCGCCACCTGGCTCCCGCAGCTCCAGGCAGCACTGTCGTCGTGACGACCAATCTGAGCGAGGTCAAAGGCAACAAGCTCTATTTCGAGGTCGAGTGCCGGCAGGGTGACAAGGTACTTGGCTCGGGCACGCACAAACGGGCGATAGTGCGCGCAAGCTTCTAGCCATGCCCTACTGGCAGCTCGTCACCCGCTCGTTCGCGATCACGTGGCGCCACAAATACCTCTGGCTGCTGGCTCTCTTTGCCGGAGAAAGTGGAGGTGGAGTCAGCTTCAACTCGAGCACATCACAGCCGATCGGGTCAACCGGGGGAAAGGGCAACGCTCCGGACTTCAGCGCCATCCCGCAGCAAATCTCCAACTGGTTGGGTGCGCACCTTTCACTGCTGGTGGCCGTGTCAGTGGTGTTGATCCTGCTCGCTATCGCCTTTTTCATCCTGGCGGCGATTTGCGAAGGTGCATTGGTGCGCGCATCCGCGGAACATGACGCCGAACGGCCTTTTGGCCTGCGCTCGGCCTGGCGGTGCGGGGTGGCGACCATGGGCACCATCATCCGGCTCCGCCTCCTCTTGCTCGTGCTGGCGCTGCCGGTCTTGATTTTGTTGTTCGCGCTCGTCTTGGGATTGATCGTTTCGATCGTCAATAACAACGTGGGGGGAATAGTCGCGGTCAGCCTGATCTCCTTGCTCTTCATCCTTGCAGCGATTCCTTACTCGATCTACCTTGGCTTCCTCAATTTCTTGGGCGCGCGTGCGGCGGTCCTGGAACAGCTTGGAGCCAGAGCTGCCCTTGTCAGGGGCCACCGTTTGGTGAGGAAGCGGCTGGGCCGGGTGCTCTTGGTCTGGCTGGTAGGGATCGCGACCGCGATCGGGGTCGGCATTTGCGCTGCCATTGTGCTGGCGATCCTGGTTCTGCCCGCAACCCTGATCGCAGTCGTCGCCTTCACGACAGGGAAAACTGTGTTGTGGCTGGGATTCGCGATCATCGTGTTGATCCTCGTGCCGGTCGTGCTGATCGTGCAGGGATTCGTCCTTGCCCAAGGATCGACCTACTGGACCCTGGCTTTCAGGCGGTTGGAGATCGACCAGGCTCCAGCGTATGGATACGCGTATCCGCAGGCTGCCCCGCCTCAGGGCACGGCGTGACCGTCAGGCCTTCGCCTTCTTCCTTCGTTTGTCGGCCAGGTGCTGCGCGAGTTTTTTCAGCCCAGGATTGACCGCGATCACCTTCGGCCCCCTGACCTTCTTGTCGCGCGCTTTCGAGTGCGCGCTCTCTCGCGGCGCGATGCGATCCAGATCGTCACTCACCGCTTGATGGTAGCTTCGCGGTCTTGATGGAACTAGACGCAGAGGTGGAGGGGGTCACGCCCGACGACGTCGAGCGAGCCGCGACCGAGCTGCGGGCCTACCTCCCGCCGACGCCTCTGCAGCACTCTCGAGCTTTCACGGAGAAGGCACGCTGCCACGTGTACATGAAGATCGAGTCGATCCAGCCGATTCGCGCCTTCAAGGTTCGGGGCGCACTCAACAAGCTGATCCGCCTGACCGGTGAGCAGCGCTCCGCCGGCGTGATCACCGCGTCGGCCGGCAACCACGGGATGGGCGTCGCGTACGCCGCGGCGGTCTTCAACGCGCCGGCCACCGTGTACGTCCCGGAGACAGCCAACCCGTTCAAGGTCGAAGCGATCCGCAGGCTGGGCGCGCGCGTGGTCGAGGCCGGCCGTAACTACAACGGCGCGTACATGGAAGCGCTGAATGCTCAGAGCGAAGGTGGAGCCACATTCGTTCATGCGTACGACGACCCGGAGGTGGTCGCCGGGCAGGGGACAATCGCGAGCGAACTCCTGTCCGACCTGGCCGACTTCGACACCGTCCTCGTGCCAATCGGGGGCGGCGGCCTGATCGGGGGCATTGCCCTCTATCTCAAATCAAAGAAGCCGGCAATCAAAGTGATCGGTGTCGAGCCCGTCGGTGCTGACGGCATGTATCGCTCGCTGAAAGCCGGCAGCATCGTCACGCTCGACCGGGTGAGCACGATTGCCGACGGCCTCGCCGCCTCTGCACCTGGCCGGCTCACCTTCCAGCTGGCCCAGCGCTACGTCGATGAGGTGCTGCTGGTCGAGGAAACCGAGATGCTCCGCGCGATACGGCTTCTGTTCGAGTGGGAGCACCTGCTCGCCGAGCCTGCGGGCGCGGCGGCGTTGGCGGCCTTGCTGTACCACCACCGGCCGGCGCCGAATGAGAGGGTGGTAGTCATCCTCTCGGGCGGAAATGTGACCGACGAGGTAATGCTGCGAGCGCTCAGAACTCATTAGGCGCCCTGCGCGCGCCCGGCGCTGACGGCGAGTACTCTGAACGGGTTACGTCGGCTTCGAAATTGGGGGTTAGAAGATGAAGGCTTACGTCCTCATCAATGCGTCACCGGGGCGCGCGCTCGAGGTGGCCAAGAAGATGGAAGGGACCAGCGGAATCACCGCCGCCGATGCGATCACCGGGGAATATGACGTGATCGCGGTCTGCGAAGCGCCCGACGTGAACTCGATCGGATCCTTGATCGTCGACAAGATCCAGAAGATCGACGGCGTCTTCAAGACGATCACCTGCCTTGCGGTGAAATAGCGCGGGTGAGGACAGATGTCGCGCGCAAGCGGCGATGAGGATGGGACTAACTGATTGCTCCCCCGCGGGACCCCCTCCTCTCTTCAGAACGCTGGGAGGCGCTTGGAAGCAGCACGCTTGGGGGACGGCCGGAGTACATCCGGCCTACAAGCAACCTTTTTATCTTTGCGGTGAAATAGCTGACGGCGAGGCGGCGTTGAGAGCTGCCGCGACTTCGGGCAGTCGGGACAGCCAGCCGGCCATTCGCGGCATCTCTTGCTCGAAGCTGCCGACCGAAGGCGACCAGGTGAGATCGCGCCTGGATTGAGAGTCGTCGTAGAAGTGAGGCTTGCCTAGCACGTCGGTGGCGTAGATCCCCGGCCAGACCACCGCACCCGGTGCGGTCACGGTTTCCATCGCCAGCGCGCGGAGGTAGAGCAGGTCGTAGGGCAGGTTGACGACAGTGCCTCCGACGCCCACCGCGCGGATGGCGGATTCGAGCAGCTCACGCCAGCTGGAGTCGAAGCCCCCCACCAGGTAGGTGTGTCCGGGGCGACCGCGGTCCGAGGCGGCCAGGCACGCGCGTCCGACATCGGCCGCGGAGACGAAGGTTTGCTTCGCGCGGCCGCCGCCCGGCAACCACACGCGGCCCTTGACGAGGGACCCCATGAGCCTGGGCAGGATCCAGTCCTCCTTCTCGCCGAAAATGCGCGCAGGCCGCACGATGACCACTTCGAGGTCTCCGGCGGACTCCATCAGCCACTGCTCCTCGAAGAGCTTCAGGCGCTCGTACGCGTGCACCGGTTTCAGTGGCGATTTCTCATTCACCGATCCGGTTTGGTCCGGGCCGTACACGTCAGCCGTCGAGACGTGGACGATCCGGCGGACTTTCGCGCGACGCGCGGCCTGCACGATCTTTTGCAGGAGAGGCGGCGGGCTCTTGCGGTAACGAAGCCGGCGCGCCGGCGACCACGACTGGGCGCAGTTGAGGACGACCTCGACGGCGCCGACCGCGTCGGCGAGCGTTTCATCGTCGGCGTCGGCGTTGAGCTCGATGACCGGGACCTCTCCCGCCAACGCACGCGAAACCTGATCGCCAAGAAATTCCCCTGCTCCGATGACCAGATGCACAGCCGCCAGCGATTCTAAAGGGCGGCCCTAATCGCGATGTCCTAGGGACGCCGGCGCGACAGGCCTCGCATGAGGGCGAGCCTGACGTTGTCCACGATCTTCGAGACGCGGCTGCTCAGCGCCCACCAGGCTGGGGGATCGGGCTGGATCGGCGGGCCGATGGTGACGTCGATCCGGCTGAACGGACGCAGCACGTCGGTG
Source organism: Nitrosotalea sp. (assembly GCA_035687505.1). GTDB lineage: Bacteria > Chloroflexota > Dormibacteria > Dormibacterales > Dormibacteraceae > Palsa-870. Next base: position 2,691 of record DASRWV010000150.1, on the reverse strand, counting down.
CCTCGGACGGTGACCGGGCAGATCGGGACCCCCGCATGCAGCGCGAAATGCCCGATCCCGACCTTGAGTGGTCGCAGTGCCCGCCCGCGTGAATAACGCCCTTCCGGAAAGATCAGGACGACGCCCCCTCGTTCGAGTACCTGGTACACCGTGCGCAGCCCCCCCTCGTCGAGCTCTCCGCGCTGGGGGGAGATCGGAAAGACTCCGATCAGCGGGAGAAGTCGGCGCTTCCACTCGCGATTGAACACGGTCTCTCGTTTCGCCATGGTGTAGATGACAGGCGACTCGGGGAGGAACGGAATGATGAACGCCGGGTCGAACCAAGCCTGGTGGTTCGCGCCGATGATGTACGGCGGGGCGGGAACGTTCTCGAGGCCAGTTACCGTGACCCGAAACAGCAGACGCACAAGCCACCTGACGACGCGGCGTACAACGCGATAGAGGCGTGGCGGGTGGAGTGGGTCCGGATGGACGAGCGGGTCAAGCTGGCCGCCGACAAGCTCCCGGTACTCCGGGCTTGTGTAGCGCTTCGGGTTTGTATTCCTGGGACTATCCGAGGAACTTGTCGAGAACGCGGTTGAACTCCTCTGGCCGTTCGGCCTGGGGCGTGTGTCCGGCTCCCTCGATCACCGCGAGCCTGGAGCCCTTGATCAACGAGTGCGCCCGCGTAGCGTGTGACAGAGGGAACAGCGGATCATCCGCGCCCCAGATCAGCTGCACAGGAATCTGCAGCTCGTCCAACCGCCTGGTCACGTCATGGTGGCCGCCGAACAGAGCCTTAGGGCTGACGAGGGAACGAACGGTCGCAAGGTATGCGTCGTGGTAACCATCCGCGGCGTAGAGCTCGCGAAGGTTGTCGAGGTACGCGTCGTCCATGGTTCGTTTCAGGTCGTGGCTCGCGCCCGAAAGACGGCCGGCCACGCGCCTGATCATTTGCGACGGCGCCCAATGAAGCGCATCGCGCGCCATGTTCATCACCGCCTCGCCCAGTCTCGGGATGGTGACCAGGCCGTAGGAGACGTGAACTTTCGGGCGTCCAAAGCCGAGCGCGTTGACCAGGACCAGCTTGCGTACGCGGTTTGGTTTTTCGAGCGCCAGCTCGAGGGCGATCCGGCCGCCCAAGGATGCGCCCACCACAGCTGCCGAGCGCAGCCCGCGGGCATCCATGTAGCGCTCGATGAAGCGCGTGAAGTACGGGACGCCGTAGCGAGCGCGTGGTTTCTCGGTGCGGCCGAACCCAGGGAGGTCGGGCGCGAAGACTCGATGTCGATGCGCAACCGTCTCGAGGTTGAAGCGCCACTCGATGTAGCCGGACGAGCCCAGACCGTGGATGAACAGCACCGGCGACCCGCGTCCGCCGTGGGTGTGATGCACGCGCAGCGAGCCGAGCTCCGTAAAACCGGAATGGAGTGTCTTTTGCTGCCGTCGCGCGCCCGAGCTGATCACTGACGAGGAAGCATACGGACGGGAGCAGGCAGACCAATGACCTTCGAACCCGAGGGGAAGGTCGCGATTTTCGATCCTTTGATCACCGTCACCGAGCCCGGGCCCATGGCACGCCACTCGTCTTTCATCCACACGGCGGCGCTGCGCTCGTCGACGCCCACCAGCGTCAGGCCAGGCGCAGCTTCCCGTGCGGACTCGACCCAGCGATTGCCAAACGTCTCGAAGTGAGGAAGTACCGCCGCCTTCGGCAAAAGGCCCAACGCGTCGATGGGCCGCCGGTTGAAGCGGTTGGGCCATTTGGCTCGAACCAGAGTGTGGCTGCAAAGCGCCATCGCCCCGGCCGATGAACCGGCGAGCGCGGCGCCTTCGCGCCAGGCCTGGAAGATGGCGCGCCAGACCGCCGAGCCTCGCAAGACCTGGGCCACGTGGCCTGGGTCACCGCCGACGAGGTAGAAGAACCCGCCGTCCCGCGCTCGCGCCGCAAGGGCTGCGGATTCGGCGTCGCCGCGCTTCAAGACCGGCAGCTCCTGGAGATCGAGCCCGAACTGCTTGAACCAACGGGTCGCGTGCTCGACCGCAACCTTCGGGCCTCCGCGAGCCGCTGCGGTTGGCACCACAAATGCCGCCCCTGGTCCAGCCGCTGCGGCGAGCAGCCGGTCCTGCTCTTCATTGCCGGGATTGAACTCGTCGCCACCGACCAACGCAAGCATGCCTGCGCCACTGCGAACGCTGCGCGTCATCCTCACATTGAACGCGTCAATGGCTGGCGGGATAACACGAATTTGGCGCCGAATTCGTCGATGGCTGGCGGAATTCCACGAATTTTGCGCCAGAACGGCGATGTACTCACTCGTAGTAGGTCTGGCCGAGCTGGATCCAGCCCGGGATGGGGCAGCCGTTTAATTTGGGCTCCTTGCAAAACAATTTCTGCATGCGCGGCTCTACACCAGCCACGCGCACCCCCGACTCCGTTTTCCCCGTCCTCTTCCCAGCGCCGCGCCCCACCACCCAAGCCCGGCCCGCCACCCTTTTCCCAGTCCGTTGTCGGCAACTCCGTAGCATATGGCCGTGCCCGACGCGTCTCAGGTTCGGGTGCGAATCGCACCCAGCCCCACCGGGTTTGCTCACCTGGGCACGGCCAGCACCGCCCTCTACAACGTCCTCTTCGCCCGCGCCAACGGCGGGACCTTCGTGCTGCGCATCGACGACACGGACGCCGAGCGCAACCGCCCTGAGTACGAGGCG
>DASRWV010000149.1:0-43162 GCA_035687505.1 Nitrosotalea sp. | reverse complement strand
ATCTCCTTCAACGCCTCGGCTGCTTCGCGGTCAGGGACCGCGGGCCGCACTATCTCGCAGCCTGCCTCTTTCAGCTCGTGGATCTGGCGCAGCGTCGCTTTGACATCGCGCGTGTCCGTCTTGGTCATGGTCTGGACGGCGATCGGCGCCGCCCCGCCGATGACCACGCCACCCACGTTGACGGGGATGGACTTACGTCGGGTCACCATCACTTGATGCCGAGGAACTGCCCCGTCGCGAGCCGCTGGATATCCAAGAAGCTGATCACCGCCGCCAGGGCGATCAGCGCGACCAGGCCCCAGCGCTGAAAGTTCATCTCAGCGGTGCGGTCGAACGGCCGGCGGCGAAGCCACTCGATGATCACCACCACAATGCGACCTCCGTCGAGGGCCAGCAGCGGCAACAGGTTCGTGAACCCAAGCGCCACCGACAGGAGGGCGACCAGGAAGAGGTAGGTCAGCGGCCCCTGGTTGACCGATTGCACCGCGACGTCGGCGATGCCGATCGGCCCGGTGAGGCCCGAAGGCCCGAGCAGGCCCCCGGGGACCTCCCCGGTGATGAGCGACCACAGGCCCGTGACGATAGTGCCCACCGCGACGAACGGGAACTTGATTCCCTCGGTGACTGCCGTCTGGGGACTGAGCAGCTTCGACGGGACGCTCACACCGACCTGGCAGGCGCCCAGCCCGTCACATTTTGGTGTGAGCACGTACGTGAAGGGCTGCCCGTTGGCGTGCACGCCGGCCAGGGTCAGCGGAAGGCCGGGCGCCGCTCGCTTCTCCGCCACCGCCGCCGGATCTGCCCGCTCCTCCTGCCGGATGAGGCCGGGGTTGTCGTACGGCTTCCCGTCGACGGTGCGGATGCTGTCGCCGGGCTGCAAACCCGCCGCGGCGGCCGGTGAACCAGGCACCACCTTGAAGACCTTCCCAGGGTCCGTGTTGACCTGGGTGAGGCCCGCGCCGGTGATCAGCAGCATGGCGACCAGGAAGTTGGCCGCCGGACCGCCGGCGAGGATGACGATCCGCTGCCAGGCAGGCTTGGAGTGGAACCCGTGCGGAGCGTCGAAATCGCCCGCCTCCATTCCGCCCATCCGTACGTAGCCGAGGATCGGAAGCAGCCTGACGGCGTAGAGCGTCCCGCCTCGGGTGACCGACCACAGCTTGGTGCCGGCGCCGATCGAGAACTCGATCACGCGGACCTTGAAAAGCTTGGCAAACAGGAAGTGCCCCGCCTCGTGCGGGCCGATCAGCAGCAGGAACATGCCTGCGACGCCGACCACGTAGAGGAGAAGGGTTAGCGGGCTCATTTGGCCCTCAATTTACCGGAAGTGTCCTTCACGTACTCCCTGGCCCAACGGTCAGCTTCGAGGATGTCTTGCAGAGTGTCGCCGCCACCTGGGAAGGCTGCCAGCGCCCGCTCGACGGTGCGCACGATGCCGCTGAATGGCATCTCCCCGGCCAGGAAGGCGGTCACCACCTCTTCGTTGGCCGCGTTCAAAACGGCGGGTCGGCCCTGGCCTGCGGCGCCTGCCTCGCGGGCCAGGCGGACCGCTGGGAAGCGCTTCTCGTCCAGCGGGTGGAACTCGAGGCCGCTCAGCTCCTCGAGGGGGGTCGGCTGTACCGCGTCGGGCAGACGGTCGGGGTAGCACAGGGCCACGGCGATCGGCAGGCGCATGTCCGGGCGGCCCAGCTGTGCCTTGAGCGAGCCGTCGACGAACTCGACCAGCGAGTGCACAACGCTCTGGGGATGGATGCAGACGTCGATCTGATCGAGCGGAATCTGGAACAGGTGGTGGGCCTCGATGACTTCGAGACCTTTGTTCATCATCGTTGCGGAGTCCACCGTGATCTTCGGACCCATCGACCAGCGCGGGTGGTTGAGCGCTTGCTCCACGGTGACCTGGTCCAGGTCGAGCTCGGGGTGCGCCCAGAATGGGCCTCCGCTCGCGGTGATGATCAGGCGCCGCACCGATTCGCGCTTCTCACCCCACAGGCACTGCCAGATCGCGCTGTGCTCCGAGTCGACAGTTCTGATTCCTTTTTCGCCGGCCGCACGCATGACGAGGTCTCCCGCCATCACGAGCACTTCTTTGGTGGCGAGGGCGACATCCTTCCCCGCCTTGAGCGCGGCCATGGTGGGGGCCAGGGCGCGGGCGCCCGGGATGGCGACGACCACTATGTCGCAGCGCGGATCCGTGACCATCGCCTCCACTCGCGCGTCGAAGTCCGGGTCACCGGCCTGTCCCTGCACCAGGTACTCGGCCTTGCGCTGCGTCGAGCGACGGCCTTCAGTGAGCCCGAAGAGTCGGAGCCGGGAAGGGTTGCGATCGATGACGTCAAGCGTCTGCTGGCCGACAGAGCCGGTCGCGCCGAGGACAACGATGTTGATGGGGCGGCTCAAAGCAGGTGGAATGCCATCGCGTAGAGGTAAACGAGAATTGGGGGAAACAGTATCGAGTCCAGGCGGTCGAGAGCGCCGCCGTGCCCCGGGATCAGATTGGACGAGTCCTTGACCTCGGCCACCCGCTTCATCTGCGATTCGACGAGATCGCCGGCCTGGGCGATGACGCCAACCAGCAAGCCGAGGGCGATTCCGTGGAGCAGAGACTGCCCGAGGACAACAGTGACACCGATCACCATCACGGCGATCGCCCCGGCCACACCGGCGATCGCACCTTCCACCGTCTTGCGCGGGCTGATCCAGCGGAAGAAGGGATGCCGCCCGATGCGGGTGCCGACCAGAAGCGCCGCGGAGTCGCAGGCGACGACAGCGAAGATCGTGAACAGCGCCCAGACGAGACCGTTGTGCGGCGAGGTGTACAGAAGGAGGTAGTAGTTGAAGGGAATGCCGATGTAGAGGGCGCCCGCCATACCCAGCGCCCACCGTCCGACGCCCTGGCGTTTGCCCGGCACCACGAGGAACGCGGTGAGGCCGCCCAACACAGCGATGGACAGGACGAGTGTGACGTCGAGGTACTTGAGCAAGGTGCCGCTGTAGGCGAGGAAATGACCGAGCGGAAACAGCAGCCACGAGGGAGCGCGATAGCCCATGCGTTCCGAAAGGCCGATGAACTCCCAGAGCGCGAGGCTCGCGAGGATGAAGACAAGTACATACGCCCCGACTGTCCCGGCGAGGGCCAGGCCGATGACTATCGCGAGGATGACGAAGGCGGAAAGGATTCGGACCATCAGCGTGCTCGGCTTCCACTTCCCGGCCAGGAGGGCGTTCTGAGTCGTCATGTGGCCTGGGCCACCCTCTCGTCCTCGGGCCGGCCGCCGAAGCGGCGCACGCGCGACGCGTAGTCGGCAAGCGCCGCCTTGAGATCCTCTTCGTCGAAGTCCGGCCAGAGCGTTTCGGTCACGAGCATCTCGGAATATGCCGACTGCCACAGGAGAAAGTTGCTGACGCGCCGCTCGCCCGCCGTCCTGATGATCAGGTCGGGATCCGGAAGATCCGGGTTGTAGAGTCGCGAGGAGATCGCCGCCTCGTCGACCTTGCCGGGCTCCAGGCCATCGGCGACGAGACGTTTCACCGCATCGACGATCTCGGCGCGGCCTCCATAGTTGAGGCAGACGTTGAGCACGCCGTTCGTGTTGCCGGCGGTGCGCGCCACTGCTTCGTCGATGCGGTCGCGCATGCGGGCGGAGAGGTCTTCGGGGCGGCCGCTGAAGACGATGCGGACGCCGCGCCGATGCATCTCGTCGATCTCGCGCAGCATGGTCTCGTGGAAGAGGCGCATGAGCGCGCGCACCTCGGTCCGCGGCCGTGACCAGTTCTCAGTCGAGAAGGCGTAGATGGAGAGAGTTTGCACGCCGAGCTTCTCGCAGGCGTCCAGCACCCTCTTGATGGCGCGGACTCCCGCGCGGTGGCCGAAGCTGGCGGGCCTGTTGCGTCTCCGGGCCCACCGACCGTTGCCGTCCATGATGATCCCGATGTGACGGGGGATCTGGGGGTCCAAGGTCAGCACAGCGTACCGAGTAGGCCGGGAAGTCGAACTCTTGGGCTTGATACCCCGCATATGCGCCGCGAATGCGGGTTTGGACTGGACCCGATACCCGCATATGCGTCGCGAATGCCGGGTTTGGAAGGCTGGCTAGACCTCCATCACTTCGGCTTCTTTGCGTGCGGCCAGGGAGTCGACCTTCTCGATCTGCGCCTCGGTGATCTTCTGGAGCCGCGCGGTCCCCCGCTTGGCGTCATCCTCGGCGACACGGCCGTCCTTCTGCATCTGGTCGATCTGGTGCACCTCGTCGCGCCGCACGTTGCGAATCGCGACCCGCGCCTCCTCGGCTTTCTGGCGCACGAGCTTCACGTATTCGCGACGGCGTTCCTCGTTCAGGGGCGGGATCGGCACCCGGACGACCTGGCCGTCGCTGGCGGGGTTCAGTCCCTGATCGCCGGAGCGCAATGCCTTCTCGATGGCGCCGATCTGGCTCTTGTCATAGACCTGGACGACAAGGAGCCTCGCCTCCGGCGCGCTGATCTGGGCGAGCTGGTTGAGTGGCGTCGGCGTGCCGTAGTAAGGAACCATCACCTTGTCGATCAGGGCCGGATTGGCTCGGCCGGTGCGGATGGTCGAGAGCTCAGCGCCGAAATGGTCCACCGACTTGGCCATCTTTGTCTCGGCTTCGCGCAGGACGGGATCGATCAAGACGGTGCGCCGGCGGCGACGAGCGTGCCGATCTGCTCGCCGAGGACTACCCGTTCGATGTTGCCGGGCACGAGCAGGTTGAACACCACGATAGGCACGTTGTTGTCCATGCAGAGGGTCAGCGCTGTGTTGTCCATCACTTCGATCCCCCGATTGAGAACTTCCAGGTAACCGAGATGCTCGAACTTGACCGCTTTGGGGTCAAGCTTCGGGTCGGCGGTGTACACGCCGTCAACCTTTGTCGCTTTGAGGATGACGTCGGCTTCGATCTCGACCGCCCGCAGCGCGGCGGTGGTGTCGGTTGTGAAGTACGGGTTGCCGGTGCCGGCGGCGAGGATCACGACGCGACCCTTCTCCAGGTGGCGCACCGCACGCCTCCGGATGTACGGCTCGGCCACCTGCGGCATCTGGATCGCGGTCATGGTACGTGCCGGTATGCCGATCCTCTCGAGCGCATCCTGCAGCGCCAGCGCATTGATCACCGTCGCCAGCATGCCCATGTAGTCGCCGGTCGCGCGATCGAACCCGCGCTCGCTTGCCGCCATCCCGCGAAAGATGTTGCCGCCACCCACGACCAGCGCGGTCTGGACGCCCATCTCATGGACACGCTTGACCTGGCCCGCGATGGTCGACACGACATCGAGGTCGATGCCGTAGCTGCGATCACCGCCAAGCGCCTCCCCGCTCAGCTTGAGCAGGATGCGGTTGTACTTCGGCGACCGGTCACCGACCTCTACGTTGCGGATCAGTTTCTCCTCAGGACTCCCTGATGTTAAAGCGCGCGAACCGGCGGACCGTGATGTTCTCCTGAAGCTTGGAGATGTTCTCCGCGATCAGCTGCTGGACCGTGTGTGACGGCTCACGGAAGTAAGGCTGCTCGAGCAGGACGTTCTCCTTCAGGAAATTCTCCACCTGGCTCTCGACGATCTTCGGAATGATCTGCTCGGGCTTGCCGTCCTGCTGGGCCTTGGCCTCATAGAGATTCTTCTCGTGGACCAGCACTTCGTCAGGGACGTCCTCCCGTGAGACCCAGCGGGGCTTATAGCCCGCAACCTGCAGCGCAAGCTCCTTGGCCAGCTTGCGGAAATCGGCGCCTTTGGCGACGAAGTCCGTCTCGCAGTTGACCTCGATCAGCACGCCCACCTGCGGCGGATAGTCGTCGCCGGTGTTGTGCAGGTAGGCCTCGACCACGCCCTGGCCGGTGGTCCGTTCGGCGCGCTTGGCCGCCTTGGCGATCCCTTTCTCGCGGAGGATGGTGAACGCCTTCTCGACGTCGCCCTCGGCCTCCTCGAGCGCGCTCTTGCAGTCCATCATCCCGGCGCCTGACATCTCGCGAAGCTGCTTCACGAGATCCATTGAAACCTTCGCCACTAGCGGGATTCCTCCTCGTCCGCTGTACGCACGAACTCTTCTTCCGACACTGTCGGAAGGTAGTCCTCCTCGTCCTCGAGGTACTCCTCGATCTCCTCGTAGCGAGGTGTCTCGAGAAATTCGCGCTCCTCGACCTCGGGCAGGATCTCGCCACGCGCCTGGGCCTCTTGGCGGCCTTCCTGGCATGCGTCGGCGATCTTCCCGGTCAGCAGCTTGACGGCGCGGATGGCGTCGTCGTTGCCGGGGATGACATAGGTGATGAGATCCGGATCGCAGTTCGAGTCCGTGATCGCGACTACTGGAATCTTGAGCCGGTTGGCCTCGGTGACCGCGATGTGCTCCTTGCGCGGGTCGACCACGTAGATCGCGCCGGGCAACCGCTTCATGTCCGCGATGCCGTCGAAGTGGAACATCAGCCGGTCGAGCTCGTCGGTGAGGCGCTTCGCCTCCTTCTTGGACATCTGCTCGAACTGGCCTTCCTGCTGCATCTTGCGCAGCTCCTGGAGCCGCTCGATGCGCTTTTTGACGGTGCTGAAGTTGGTGAGCATCCCGCCCATCCAGCGCCGGTTCACGAAGTACATGCCGCAGCGGGCGGCTTCCGTCTGGATCGTCTCCTGGGCCTGCTTCTTCGTGCCGACGAAGAGGACAGGGCGGCCACTAGCCGCGACGCTGCGCGTGAAGTCCCAGGCCTCGTCCAGCAGACGGACGGTCTTCTGCAGGTCGATGATGTGGATGCCGTTGCGCGCGGTGAAGATGTAGGTCTTCATCTTTGGATTCCAGCGGCTGGTCTGATGCCCGAAATGGACACCTGCCTCCAGCAATTGCTTCAAGGTCACTTGAGCCACGTTTGGTTGCCTCCCTGTTCTACTTCCGCCTGGGTCCAGCCTTCTCTTTACTTCCGGCGCCGTCGGCGCCGGTTGCGAAGGACAGGGGCATTGCCCCGGGCGTGCTAACTCAGTCGGTTAGGACTGGCTCAGGGAGTATACCCAGCAGGCGAGATCGGCAATCAGAGGCCGCCCGGGAACCGGCCGGCGCAGACGCCGCTCTGGGCGAGCGGCTTGATGGCGACAGGCGCGAGAGTGATGACCGCGTCCGGAGACAGCAGAGTGCGCTCGTCGATGAACAGACAAGCGGAGTGTCCCGCTGCAGTGTCGGGCACGCCCGCGGTAATGATGCGAGTGGTCGCGCTTGCGCCCGCCCCCGTCGCGAAAAAGACGCTGCTTCCGTTGGGCGAAAGACCGGCCTGGATGAAGCCTCCGCCCTGCACGCCTGGCGCTGTGACCGAAGCTCCCTTCCCCGCCCAGTCAAAACGAGTCGTGACACCCTGAGGGTCCATGCAGGCGACGCCGGCCGCGGACGGCCAGTAGCTCAAAGTGCAGTTGCTGGCTTTGATGTTCGCGAGCTGCGTCCCGTCCGTGGCTTTCGAGACATGCCACTCGCTCGGTGGAGCAGCGGACGTGAATGTGCAAGCGCTCACCTTCGCGAGCACGAGCGTTCCGGCGTGCCAACCCATCGGCCAAATGGTGAAACCTCTATCGTCCTTGGGAGTCTGGGCGGAGTAGATCTCCACGTGGTGGCCTCCACCGTTCAGGTCCTCGACGTAAAGGCGCATGGTGAGCCCGGTGCCGGAGGAAACGTCCACGACGAGAACAGCGATCTGCTGATCGTCAGGGCTCACCGAGAAGAAGCTGACGATGTTCGGGCCTGAAGGCACCGTGGTCACGTCTACAGCTCTGTTCGGGAGGACGACCTTGCGGATCTTGGCGTCTCCATCGCGGAAGTACACCTCCGTGTTGCTTGCGCTCACCGGCGCCGGCGCGACCAACGTGTCGCGCTGCGGGGAGCAGTACTGAGTAGAAGCAGGTGCCACGTCCAGCGCCCCTGCCACGCCGCCGTCCGGCTTGATCAGCATCAATGTGCCCGCGGATAGGATCAGGCCGTAAGGGCCGGTCAGTGGAGCAGGGCTGGGCTCGGAGCTGGTCACCGCTGAGGCTGAAGGTTTCGGCGATGGGGAATGCACCGCGCTTGGCGTCGATCCACCGCACGACAGGGTGAGGAGAGCCGTTGCCAGCAGGACGGCGCCGGGGCGCATTGCGCGCACCAATGTAACCGCCACGACGCAAAGTTACGAGGCCGCTTCGACCTTCTTGACGCGCTTCGGCCCCGGACACTTCGGGTAATCCGAGCAGGACTTGAACATCCCGTAACGGCCGCGCCGCTCCATCATCGGCTTGCCGCAGACCGGACATGCCTCGTCAAGCAGCTTCGGCCCTTCGCGTGGCTTGCCGTCCTTGCCGATGTTGGCGCGGTACTTGCATTCCGGGTAGCGCGAGCACGCGACGAACGGGCCATACCTGCCTGTCCGTTCGACGAGCTGCCCCTCCCCACACATCGGACACTTCTCCCCAGTGGGCTTAGCCTCGGCCGCCGCGTCCCGCTTGATGTACTTGCAATCCGGGTAACCCGAGCAGCCGATGAACTCGCCATACCTGCCGGTGCGCTTCTGCAGCGGCCGGCCGCAGTCGGGGCACTTCTCTTCCAGCAGCTGGGGCTCAGGCATCTCTCCGTCTGGCGTCAGGGCACGCCGAAACTTGCACTTCGGGTAGCGAGAGCAGCCGAGGAACGGGCCGAACCGGCTCGCTTTGCGAACGAGGTGGCCTTCGTTGCACAGCGGGCAGACCTCTTCGGTGTCGGCCGGCGTCGCCTCTTCAGCGGCGGTGAGCATCTGCTGAAGCGGGCCATAGAAGTCGCTGACCACTGGGACCCACTCCTCATTGCCGCCCTCGACCTCGTCGAGCCGCTTCTCGAGCGTCGCGGTGTAGGCGTCGTCCGAGATTGCCTTGAAGTGGTCGACCATGATCGTGTTCACCGCTTCGCCGATGCGAGTCGGGTGGAGCCTGCGCTCTTTCAGCTCGACATAGCCGTGGTCCTTGATCGTCTCGACGATCGGGGCATATGTCGACGGGCGGCCGATGCCTCGCTGCTCGAGCTCACGGATGAGGGTCGCCTCGGAGTAGCGCGGAGGCGGCTGGGTGAAGTGCTGCTCCGGCTTGATACCGTGATAGTCGAGGTCTTCGCCACCGGCCAGCTCCGGCAAGTCGGCCTCACCGTTCTCCTCGCGCGGCCAGATTTTGTAGAAGCCGTCGAACGCGAGGACCGAGCCGTTCGCGCGAAATACGTACTCGCCGCCCTCGATCTCAACCTGAGTCTGGTCGTACACGGCGGGAGCCATGCGGCTCGAAACAAACCGCCGCCAGATCAGGTCGTAAAGCTTGAACTCGTCGGCGCTGAGGTGCTGCTGAATCGACTCGGGCGTGCGGTTGACGTCTGTCGGCCGGATCGCCTCATGCGCGTCCTGCGCACCGGGGCTAGCCTTCACCGCCCGCGCGGCGCCCAGGTATTTCTCACCCTGCTTTTCCTTGATCCAGGCCTTGACCCTGGTGTCTGCCTCGGCGGAGATTCGCGCGGAGTCGGTTCTCATATAAGTGATGAGACCCGTCGATCCCTCGGCGCCCAGCTCGATGCCTTCATAAAGGTTCTGAGCGACGCGCATCGTGCGCCTGGGCGCAAATCGCAAACGGCTGGAGGCGTCCTGCTGCAGGGTGGACGTGATGTACGGCGCGTTCGAGCTCTTGGTCCGGCGCTTCTTCTCGACGCCGATGACGCGATAGCTCGCGCCCTCGAGCTTGCGGACGAGCTCCTGCGCCTCGGCCTCGGTCCGAACTTCGAACTTGGTGTCAGCGTCGGTGGCGGCGGCACCGGTCGGACGGTTGAGCCTGGCCAGGAAATGTGCGTCGCCGCCCTTCTTGGAAAGCTCCGCGTCGATCGTCCAGGACTCGACCGGGACGAACTTGCGGATCTCCGCCTCGCGGTCGACCACCAGCCGCAGCGCCACGGAGGACACGCGGCCCGCGCCGATGCCCTTCTGCACCTTGGCCCACAGGAACGGGCTCAGCCGGTAGCCGACGAGGCGGTCGATGACGCGGCGGGCCTGCTGCGCGTTCACCAGCCGCATGTCGAGCTCCCGCGGGGTCTCCAGCGCGTGGCGGACAGCCTCGGCGGTGATCTCGTGGAACTCGATGCGCTTGGGCGAGCGAAGCTTCAGGACTTCCGATAGGTGCCAGGCGATGGCCTCGCCCTCACGGTCAGGGTCGGAGGCCAGGATGACGTCGCCCCCCTCCTTCTTGACAGCGGCACGAAGCTCGTTGATCGTCTTACGGCGGCTCTCCACCACCTCGTAGTGGGGCTTGAAGCCGTGTTCCACGTCGACGGCGATCTCCTTTCCAGGCAGGTCGCGGACGTGGCCCATCGAGGCAAGGACGTCGAAACGATCCCCCAGGAACCGCTTCAAAGTCCTCGCCTTCGCGGGGGACTCGACGATGATCAGACCTTCGGACACAGCACCTCTTTATTCCCATTTGGCCGGTTTTCTTCCCTTTGACGCCGGGCCGACCTGGCTCTGGGCGGTGCATCCTACGCCCGTTTCCGGCCGCCGTGCAATGCCCGTACGTAGCCGTCGTGGTGACGGCGCACAGCGCCGTCGAGCTCCAGCGCGGTGAGCCTCCCGAGCACTTCGGCGACCGGGAGCTGAAGTTTGCGGGCGATGTCGGCAGCGCTCAAAGCGAGAACGTCCGAGAGGTGCGAAAGGATGCCGTCACGGCCTGGCGAGAGGGCCCGGCCGAGGCCTTTGGGCGTTGAAAGCGGGTCGTCGAGGACCTCGTTCATGAGACCCAGGACGGCGAGCACGTCGCGCGCGTTCTGGACGAGCCCGGCCCCGTCTCGAATTAGCGCGTGGGTGCCCACCGAGAGCGGCGAGAAGATGCTGCCTGGCACCGCCATTACCTCTTTATGTAGGTCCAGCGCAGCCTCCGCCGTGATCAGCGCGCCAGAACGTTCAGCCGCCTCGACTACGACCACGACGTCCGACAGGGCGGCCATCGTCCAGTTGCGGGCGGGAAAGTTGTGGCGCCGCGGCATGGTTCCATCCGGGAACTGGCTGACGAGCGCGCCGCCTGCGGCGAGGATGTCTTCTGCCAGCCGTGTGTGGGCGGCCGGGTAGACGACATCGACGCCGGTTCCCATCACGGCGACGGTGACCCCACCACCCAGGAGCGCTCCGCGATGAGCTGCGGCGTCGATGCCAAGGGCGAGCCCGCTGATCACCGTCACGCCGGCTCGCGCCAGGTCGGCGCCGAGCTGCTCGGCGACTGCCTCACCATAAGGCGACGGCAGCCGGGAACCGACAATCGCCACGCGGGGACCTTCAGGCGGCGGCCAGCGGCCGCGCGTGCGGAGCTCAGGCGCTTCCGGCATTTCACTCTGAAATGCGGGTTTAGGCTGCGACATCCTGGAGCCGGTACCCGAGGGCCTCGAGGATGTGGCGCTCGCCGATGTGCTCGGCCCCGTCGAGGTCGGCCGAGGTGCGGGCGACTCTCCAGGCCCGATGGAACCCGCGAGCACTTAGTCCTCGCTGGTCCGCCCAGCGCTCGAGGGTGCGCCGCGAAGCCGGCTCGAGCCCGGCCAGCTGCCGAAGCCTGGCGGGTTTGAGCTGAGCGTTGAGGCAGCCTTGGCGGTCCAGCTGGCGGCGGCGCGCCGCGACCACCCGCTCCCGGACCGCAGCTGAACCCTCGCCCGTCGGCTCGGAGGCCAGAGTCTCGAGCTTCACCCGGCGGACGCCGACCTTCAGATCGATCCGATCCAGGAGCGGACCAGAGAGCTTCCGCTGATAAGTGTCGATCGCGGCAGGCGCGCAGCGACAGCTTCGAACTGCATCCCCGGCCCAGCCACATGGACATGGGTTGGTCGCCGCGACGAGGGTGAAGCGCGCGGGATAAACCACCGAGCCGCCGGAGCGCGTGATCGTGACGCGACCGGTTTCCAGCGGCTGCCGCAGCGCCTGCAGTGCCGGCGACTGGAATTCCGCCAGCTCGTCCAGAAATAGGACGCCGTGATGAGCCCGACTGATCTCGCCGGGCATCGCGAAGCCGGACCCTCCGCCGACGAGCCCCGCCATCGAAACGCCGTGGTGAGGTGCACGGAAGGGGCGCGTCCCGTCCAGCGGGCGGTTTGCCGCGATATCGCCCAACAGGCTTCTGATCTGGGCGAGCTCCAGCGCCTCGGCGAGCTCGAGCGGAGGCAGGATGCCAGGCAGGCAGCGAGCGAGCATCGTCTTGCCGGCGCCGGGAGGGCCGCTGAGCAGCAGGTGGTGCCCGCCGGCGGCGGCGACCTCGAGCGCCCGACGCGCCTCCTCCTGTCCGTGCACCTCGGCGAGATCGTGCTCGAGGGTGCCGATCTCCGGGGTCGGGCCCGATTCTTCATCCACGAACGGCGTGATGAGCTGTGTGCCGAGCAGGTGATCGACGACACCCTTGAGGTTGGCGCACGGGATTACGGTGAGGCCATCCACAAGGACCGCCTCGGCCGCATCCGCAGCAGGGACGAAGATGCTCTCGAAGCCACGCTTGCGCAGCCCGAGAGCGGCGACCAGCACCCCGTCGACGTGACGCACGGCGCCATCGAGCGCCAGCTCGCCGATGAAGGCGGTGCGCGGCGGAGCCTTCTTGCGGGCGCCGGCCAAGGCGATCGAGACAGCGATCGGCAAGTCCAGCGCGCTGCCCTGCTTACGGAGTTCGGCAGGAGCCAGGTTGACCGTCAACCGTTGGGGAGGAAACTCGAGTCCGCTGTTCTTGATCGCGGAGCGAACTCGCTCGCGCGCTTCCTTGACCGATGTTGCGGCCAGACCGACAAGGAGAAACTTGGGAGTGCCGTTGGCCCGGTCCGCCTGCACCTCGACCTGACGGACGTCGAGACCGGCGAGCATGCATGAGTCAACCGAGGCGAGCACATGGGCGAGGCTAGCGGGAGCTTGCCCCGGCTTCAGCCCAGGTTGTTAAGGAGTCTCGCGACCGTCCTCAGCCGGGGAAGGGAAATTCGCCTTGTGCGATTGCGCATAGCTGTTGACCGCTCGCCGGGCAAAGAACCCCTGGGCGACAACGTAAAGAAGAAAAGACGCCGCTCCGATTCCGATGGCCACCGCTTGATCGGCACCTAACGCGACACCAACGAGCGCCCCCCAGGCGCCGGCGACGACCGCGGTGATGATCCCAATCGTGCCGGGAAGGGTCTGGATGCCATGACCCAGGTCGGCGAGGAAGTGGACGCCGGGCGCCGGCGCATTGATACCAAAGGTTGTCAAGACGCCCCGCACGTCATCGTGATCGGAGGTGATGAAGTACTGCCTGAGCTCTGGGTGCATCTCCAGGTAGGCATGCCGGATCCGATTCATGCCCATCACCCATCGGGCGTCCTCGGCATTTAGATTGCCGATTCGCGCCATCGTGACGATTCCCACGAAGAAAACGACCGGCAAGAGGAGCAGCGCGGCGGCTAAGAACGTGCTGTCAAACCGTCCCGCCTGGGCGATGAGAGCCAGCGCGATGACCGTGCCTGACAGCACGGAGAAGAACATCGACGCACGGCTGAAGGAATCCGTATAGCCGAGCGATCGACTCGCCAAGATGCTCCAGTGCTCAGTCGCGAGGATCTGCATGCGCACGCCGTCGGCGGAAGGGGCCGCGGAAGTGCCGACCGGCAGCTCAGATCGAGTCGATTGCTCCACGCTCATGCCTCCATCAGGAAGTCTGCCACTTCGTCGTGAAAGGTCTGCGCCTGTTCGATGAAGACCATGTGGCCGGAGTCGCCGACGATGACCTCACGTGCACCCGGTACGGCCGCCGTGATCTCCGCGGAGCACAGAGGGCCGCAGATGAAATCGTCCTCTCCTGTGATCACCAGGGTCGGCGCTGTGATTTTCGAGAGCAGAGGTCGCTGGTCAAAGCTGAAGGAGGGCGTGAAAACTTCCTGGTTGAAGAGCTTGAGCGTGTCGCCGTTGATGCTTTCGGCACGTAGCGTGTCCAGGTAGCCGGCCTCCACCGGGCCGAAGTGCGCGAAGTAGAGCGGCATCTCACGAAAGAACAGGGCGCCGAGCTCCTGATCGTTCGCAAACTTTCCCGCTTGTTCTTCGTCGAGCGCGGCCATGGCATCCTGATACCAGGGTTGCCCCGATCTCTTTTCCACGCCGGCTTCCATTGCAGCGTTCTGCTCCGGTCCGAATCGAGCGAGGGTCGAGGCCAGCACGAGGCGGCGGACCCGACCCGGATGCGTCGCCGCGTATGCCTGCGCCACCACGCCGCCATGCGAGTGCCCGAGCAGCAGCATCATTTCGAGGCCCAGGTGCTGGCGCAGCTCCTCGAGATCGGAAACGTAGTCCTCGATCTGATAGGCGTGCGCGTCCGCGGGCCGGGCAGAAGCACCTGTGCCTCGCGGGTTGAGCATGACCAGGGTGAACTTCTCGTAGAGCCCCGCCAGGTCGCTGAAATAAGAGGAAGAGAACCCAGGGCCGCCCGGGTGGCAGACGAGTACCGGGCCTCTCCCTATCTTTCTGTAGGAGAGCTTTCGCCCATCGCTTGTCGTGAACTTCATGAAAGGCGAGGCTCCGGGCGCCAGCGGCCGCCTTCTTCGAGGTAACCAGCCGGCTGGTCTGGCTCATGGCTCAAGACCAGAAGCCAGCGGTGCTTCTCCGCTTCCTCGAGCAATTTCGCTTTCTGCTCGAAGACACGCAGCGGCTCGAGGTCGGCCGACATGTTCCACGCCACCTTCAGATGCGGAGTCTGCGCCACGAGGTCGCCCGTGACCGCGCATGCGAGCTCGCCTGAGCGCAGCACGATGACCTGGCTCCCCGGCGTGTGGCCGCCGACGTGGCGGACGTGAACACCCGGCATGACTTCCGCGTCGCCGTCGAGGAACTCGATCATCTTGTTGCCGTCGGCGAGCGGGGTGAAATCGTCCGGGATGTAGCCGGACCGGCTGCGCACGTCGGGATGGAGAGCAAAATCCCACTCGCTGCGCTGGATGAAATGGCGCGCCCGTTTGAACGTCAGCTCCACCCCACCTCGTTCGTCCCGGCGCGTGAGGCCGCCCGCATGGTCCCAGTGAAGGTGCGTCGTGATCACCGCATCGACCTCCTCCGGACGGATGCCGAGGCCCTGCAGGCAATGCAGAAGGCCTTCAGGTTCGCGCAGCCCCACCTGCTGCGCTCGCTTCTCGCTGAGCTTCGTGCCGATGCCCGTCTCGCAGACGATGACGCGGCCGTTGATGCGCGCGATGAGACCGACGCACGCGCATTCGATCATGTTGTTCGCGTCCGCAGGCTTCTGCTTTTCCCAGAGAACCTTGGGCACGACGCCGAACATCAGGCCGCCATCGGCCTTCCAGCGACCGGCGATCAACAGGTAAAGCTCGAAGTCCCCCAACTGCACGGCGCATATATGCTGCGGGAAATGGCGGCTTCGGCGATACGGACCTCGAAACTCTCGAAGGACTACGGGCTCGGCCGCGGATTGTTCGAGCTGGACCTCGAGGTGGCGCCTCAGGAGGTCTTCGGTTACCTGGGGCCGAACGGGTCCGGCAAGTCGACGACCATCCGATTGCTCATGGATATGATCCGCCCGACCAGCGGCGGGGCCCACATCTTCGGGCTCGATTGCCGCCGCGACTCGGTGGAGGTGAAGAAGAAGGTCGGCTACCTGCCGGGCGATATGCCGCAGTTCGGGAGCCTGCGTGGCAAAGAGGTGGTCGCGTATCTCGGCGGTATGCGGGGCGGCGCAGACCCGAGCACCGTGCGCGGCATCGCGGAGCGCTTCGACCTGGACCTCGGGCGGCGTTTCCGCGAGTACTCGACCGGCAACAAGCGGAAGCTCGGCATCCTGCTGGCCTTCATGCACAGGCCGGACCTGCTGATCCTCGACGAGCCGACGAGCGGGCTCGACCCGCTGAACCAGCAGGAGTTCTACACGCTGCTTCGCGAGACGCGCGACGGCGGCGCCACCGTCTTCCTTTCTTCTCACATCCTCTCCGAGGTCGAGCACGTGTGCGACAGAGTCGGGATCCTCCGCTCCGGGCGGCTTGTGAGAGTGGCACAGCTCGAAGACCTCCACCACATACGCGCCCACCACGTCGAGCTGCAGTTAGCGCCAGACGAACGTGTCCCCGTGGACGCGATCCGCTCCGCCGCCGGCGTCGAGGACGTGAACGTTGAGGGCCAGCGTGTCACTTGCACGATCAGAGGCAGCTTTGATTCGCTGTTCCAGGCGATTCGCGATGCGAAGGTGACGGACCTGGTCAGCACCGAACCGAGCCTGGAAGAGATCTTCCTCAGCTACTACAGCGACACCGCCGACAAACACAAAGCACTACCCGGTTGATCGCAGCTGTACTCGCGCTGCGCCTCGGCCGCTGGGGCATAGTCGGTTTCTCAGCCCTGGCGTTTTTCTCCAGCCTGACCCAGGCGGTCGGGTTCTACGCGATCGCAGGCCCCAGTCCCGCCGCGCGCGCAGCTTTCGCACAGTCCATGTCGGCGCTGGCATCGCAGCTCTCCGTGATCCTTCCGCCACCCAGCCACCTGGAAACCGTTGGCGGGTACGTCCAGTGGCGATCCTTTGGCGGGCTTGCCATCCTCTTCGCCGTCTGGGCCCTCGCGTCCGCGAGCGGCGCGGCCCGGGGCGACGAGGAGCGCGGCGTGGTCGAAGCCCTTCTCGCCACCGGCGTCACGCGACTCGGGTTGATCGGGTCCCGAATCGTTGCCTTTGCGGTGTCGAGCGTGATCGCCGCGCTCGCGTCAGGGTTGGGCCTGATCGTGGGCGCCGCCAATGGTGGCGAGTCAGTCAACTCCCAATCAGTCCTGGAGGCAGCGCTGGTACTGGCGGCCCTCGCGCTGAGCTGCTACTCGTTGACTCTATTCGTCTCGCAGGTCGCCGCGGCCCGGACTGCGACCGCGTCCGCCGGAGTCCTGCTTCTCGTTCTCTTTCTGATCAACAGCCTGAGTCACAACCTCTCGTCGCTTTCCTTGTTGCGCTGGATCTCGCCATTTCGCTACTACGAGCTGAATCAACCGCTGTCATCGGGCGGCGTCGACCTGAGAGCCACCTTCGTGCTCTTCGCGATCACGCTCTTGGGCGGCGCAGCGGCGGCGTTTGCATTCGCGTCGCGAGACCTGGGCGCGCCACTGATCCGGCCGCCGGTCCGCTCGCACCCGACTACATACGAGGCCTCACGGCAGCGTGTGTGGCGGATTCTAGTAGTGCGTGGCCTTTATGAGCGCAGAGTTGGCGTCGCCGTGTGGGCCGCGGGAATGGCGACACTCGGCGCCATCTTCGTCGCGATGACCAAGTCGATGATCCAGCCGATGCTTTCGATTCCCGCGCTTGCCCAGTACTTCAGCAGCTTCCTGCACGGCCCGGTCTACGTGACATTTCTCGACTTCATCTGGTTCGGCACTGCTCAGCTCCTCTTTGCGGCATTCGCGATCACGCAGGTCGCCCGCTGGTCCGCTGAGGACTCCGACGGTCGGCTCGAGCTGATCCTCGCCAATCCACAATCAAGGGCGGCGGTGGTGGTCGAGCGAGCGATAGTTCTCGGACTGGGAACCGCGTTTATCGCTGCGGTCAGCGGCCTGGCCGTGGGGATAGCCTCGCAAAGCCAAGGAATGAACATCGGCAGCGATCGCCTGGCGGCTGCGACGCTGCTGCTGGTTCCCTTCGCCCTGGTCTTCGCCGCAGCCGGCTCGGTGCTGGCGGCGTGGAACCCACGTGGGGCGGTCGGCCTTCTGGGGGCCTTCGCCTTCGCCAGCTACATGATCAGCGAGGTAGGCCCCCTCTTCAAATGGCCGGAATGGCTCGAGAACCTCTCTGCGTTCAAGTTGTTTGGCACACCCCTGTCGAGCGGGGTCGACCGAACAGGGCTGCTGACCATGGTGGCCATCATCGTCATGGGGTTCGGAGCGTCGATACTTGTCATGAAGAGGCGGGACGTCGGCGCCTGAGCACTAACAGAAAGTAGCCAACCGAGGTAAAGGGAGGTAAACTGCGTCGCCATGCCCCGATCAATGTGGAAAGGAGTCGTTTCGTTCGGAATGGTCTCGATTCCGATCCGCCTTTACAACGCAACGGAGTCGACCTCGAAAGTCTCGTTCCGCCAGCTTTGCCCTGACCACAAGGCGCCGATCTCGTACAAGCGCTGGTGCTCCGAGGGCGATCACGAGGTCCAGTTCGGCGAGATCCTGAAGGGCTACGAAGTCGGCAAGGACCGCTACGTGATCATCGACGACAAGGACATGGACAACCTCCCGCTCGCCACCGCGCATTCGATCAACATCGAGGAGTTCGTGCCGCGGGACGACATCGAGCCAGGCCTGTACTTCAAGAGCCCGTATTACATGGAGCCCGAAGAGCTGGGCAAGAAGCCATATCACCTGCTGCGCAAGGCGCTCGAGACGACGGGCCGCATGGCCATCGCCAAGATCGCGCTGCGCGACCGCGAGCACCTGGCAGCTCTGCACCCGAACGGCCACGGCATCCTGATGAACACGCTGAACTGGCCGGACGAGATCCGGTCGATCGAAGGCTTGAAGGGTCTCGAGGGTGAAGTGAAGATCAACCCGAAGGAGCTCGAGATGGCGAAGGCGCTGATCGAGAGCCTTGCCGACTCGTTCGATCCGAGCCGTTACAAGGACGAATACAAGGAAGCAGTGATGAAGGTCGTCCAGGCGAAGATCGAGGGCGAAGTCATCGAGGCGCCCGCTCCGCAGCAGACGGCGAAGGTCATGGACCTCATGGAAGCGCTGCGCGCTTCGGTCGAGGCGGCGAAGAAGAACCGCGCCACGCAGAAGCGAGCGCCCGAGAAGAAGCTGGCCCGCCGCAAAGCGTCCTAGTCCACAATTCGTCTACCGCCGCAGCGGAGCTGGAAGGAAGGTAGACGAAAACAGTGTGAGGTGGGCACCCAGCCTGACCCTCGCCGGGCTCGCGGTCAGGCGCCTGATCCATCAGTGGCCTCTGGCCCTGGCACAGCTGCTTGGGGTCACCGCCGCAGTCACTCTGGCCGCCAGCATCCCTTTGATGGAGTCGGCCGCAGCCGAGGCCGGCCTGAGGCAATCGCTCGGCAGTATTGGCGCCGGCGGCTCCCTTGAGATCGAGCGGTTGGACACGCGAACCGCGGCCAGTTACGACGAGTTCCAGGACTCATCGGCCAAACGCTTGGTGGCTGAGCTCGGCGGAGACTTCGTGCCCGGCGCCCGTTACGCGCTGACTTCCGCTCTCGCGGCACTCACTCACAACGGGAGCCCGGTCACCGGCGAAGGCGGCGATCCGCCGGAGACCGTCCGCTACTATGACGGCCTGCAGGCGCACGCCCAGCTCGTCGCGGGCTCGTGGTCCGCTACCGGCGCGCCGCCCGGATATTACGCGATGACCGTTCCCCAGCAGCTTGCCGGGCGCATCGACTTGAAGGCGGGCGACTCCTACTGCCTGCGTCTGCCCGCAGTGCTATCTCGTGGCAAGCCCGCCCCCCCGCGGGACCCCGCGTGCTTCTTCCTGAGCGGCATCTGGACCCCAAGCAACGTGAACGACACGTTCTGGGGCGGCATCACTCCAATCGGCTTCGTGCTCGACCGCGCTGCGTACTTCAGCTTCGTGCCGTCATTGATCGCTCCGCTGCCGCAGCCGTTGCCGCCGGACACCCCCTGCCTTCCTTACTGCTTCGGCACAGTAAGAGAATCATCGGCGGCAAACGCCGGCCAATTCTGGGCACCGGACCTGGCGCGAATGCACGCGGCCGACGTGCCGCGCGTGCTCAGCCGGTTGACCCAGGTCCAGGGCGAGTTCACCGTCGGGCGCAACGTCACTTTCATCACCGGCCTGCCGGCCGCCTTTGAGAACTTCGAGGCGCGTGTTCAGAACGCTCACTCCGCGGGCCTGGTGGTGGAGGTCGCTCTGCTGGCGATCGCCTTTTACGCGGTTGGATTCGTCGGCAGCCTCTACCTGGACGGCCAGCTGGGTACGGTCTCGCTCTGGCGTGCCCGGGGCTGGTCCCGCCGCCGGCTGTGGTGGCTGCTGATATTTCAGTTCGCGATCATCTCCTTGCTCGCAGCCCCGCTAGGCCTGGCGCTCGCCTTTACCGCAGTCCAGCTGTTGGCCGCCAGCGTCCTCGGCCCATCGGCACGGGTCCCTGACGCCGACCTGCCTGGGCTGGAACCGGTGCTTGTCGCCGCAGTGGCTGCTGGGATCGCGCTGCTCGGCTGGCAGGCGTCCGCGGCGACTGATCGGGGCCTCGTCGACGCTCGACGGCAGGCCTCGCGACCGGCTGCCAAGCCCTGGTGGCAGGCCCGCAACATCGACCTCCTCCTGGCGGTGGTGGGGGCCGTCGTCCTCGGTTATTCGCACTTCTCCAGCGGCGCGACCGCCACGTCAGACGCGGGCCACACTGATCCGCTCAGCCTCCTGCTGCCAGTTGCGGGTCTTGCTCTGCTGGCGCCCGCGTCGCTGCGCCTGCTCGCGCTTGCGCCGCAGATCATCGGCGGCCGGGGACGTCCGCTAACGGGGACGTTGACCGCATGGCAGCTGCGCAGGCATGCCGGCCAGCACGTCCGGCTGGCCCTCCTCCTGTCCTTCGCGATAGCGGTGGTGCTGTTCGCCAGCACATACGCCGCGACCGATCGCCAGAACGTCACCAACCGCGCCGGCTATCAGGCCGGCGCTGACGTACGCGCCCTCTTCGCCGTCACCGGATTGCCGCCGCCCACCGCCGCCATCGCGAGCATGCCCGGGGTGGTCGGCGCCACGCAGCTCTACCGCGGCAGCGGCCGGCCGGGGCAACTTGGCCTTGACACCACGGTTCTGGGAATCGACGGCGCAGGCGTTTGGAGCGCCGCCTGGCGTGGCGGTGAGCTCGGCTCGAGCCGGCTGGACATCACGACCAAGCTGCTTGCCGAGCGCGATCCTGACGGCGTCTTGGTGACAGGCCAGCCGCGGCAGCTTTCGCTGTGGGTCTACAGCTCAGGTTTCGATGGGCGCCTGAGCGCTGGCCTGACCGATAGCGGGGGACAGCCAACCACTGTCGTTCTCGGAGACCTGTCATTCACGGGTTGGAAGCAACTGAGCACGTCAATCAACGTAATGAGCTATCCGATCAGGTTGCGATCCCTGCTGATCGACTCGACCGGACCTCGCCTGACCGGCGCCGTCGCACTGAGCGACCTCGCGGCGGACGGCACGGTGTTCGAAAAGTTCGAGCAGCCCGGCGGCTGGTGGCGACAGACGGCCGGCGCCGCGACCGCGATCGTCGCATTGCCGACTGGTCCGGGCCAGGTTCGTGATGGACGGCAGGCAGTGGGGGCACGCGTGGACCTGAATGGTGGCGCGATGCTGATCCGCCCTGCGCTCGCGGCCAAACCGCTGCCCGCGCTTTTTTCGGCCCGCACCCTGGACAAGCTCGGCATTGGCCTCGGGCGGCCTTTCACCTTGCGCATCCAGTCGACCGACTTGCCCCTAACAGCAATTGGCACCGTCGACTACTTCCCGACGCTCTATCCGGGCGACGACTTCCTTATGGTTCCCCGGATTGCTCTCCTCGACCGGCTCACAAGAGACACCCAGGAGGGCTTTTACACGAACGAGATGTGGCTCCGCGTTGACGGTCCCACGAGCAAAGTCGTGTCCCGGATCCACGACACGATGCGAACTTCCGTGATCGACCTTGTCGATCGGCAACAGCTGGAGGCGGCAGCACTCGAAGATCCGCTCCGGCAGAGCCTGCATGCCGAGCTGCTGATCGGGTATCTCGCGGCCCTTGCGATGGTCGTGGTCGGGTACGGACTCCACTTCCTGGCCGTCACCCGCGGCCGTGTGGCCGAGTTTGCGATCCTGCAGGCCAACGGCCTGCCATGGCGGCAGGTGCGCCGGGGCTTGCTTGCCGAGCAGATCATCCTGCTCGCATACGGCTTGCTTGTTGGTGCGGGTATGGGTCTGCTGCTCTCCTGGGTGATCCTGCCCCAGCTGCACCTGGGCACGTCGGCCAGCGACTTGACCCCGCCCACTGTCCTCGTGGTCGACAGGATGACTGCCGGTTTCGCGATGGCGGTACTCGCCCTTGGCTGCGTGACGGCCGGCCAGCTGGCCGTCCGCCTCGGAGGCCGGTTCCAGCTCGTCCGCCAGTTGAGGGAACTGGCGTGACTCAGCTCCTGGTGGAGTGCGAGGGCCTCGTGCACATATATAAGACGGACGAGCTGGAGGTGGTTGCGCTGCAGGGCCTCGACCTGAAGGTCGAGGCCGGCGAGATGGTCGCGATCGCCGGCCGCAGTGGGAGCGGCAAGACCACGTTGATGAACCTTCTGGCGGGCGTCGAAGCGCCCAGCGCGGGTGCGGCCCGTGTCGCCGGGCATGACCTGGCCCGGATGGACAACCACGAGCGGGACCAATACCGCCGGGAAATGGTCGGTTACCTGCTCCAGCATTCGCTCGCGAACATCGCCCTCGACCTCACGGTCGTGCAGAACGTGCAGGTGCCCATGCTCGGCGGTCGCACTCGCCGGCGCGGCGCTCGAGCCCGCATGCTTCTGGAGCGGCTCGGGCTTGGAGGACAGGCCCACATGCGACCGGCCCAGCTCACCGGCGTTGAGGCTCAACGCCTCGCTCTAGCGGTCGCCCTGGCCAACGGGCCGCGCCTGCTGCTCGCCGACGAACCGACAGCCGAGCTGGACGGAGCCAACGCACAAAAGCTTCTGGAGGACCTGACCGGTCTCCTTCGAGAACTCGGGACCGCCGCCATCATGGTCACCCACGACCAGCAGCTGGAAAGGCACGTGGACCGCGTGATCCAGATCCGCGACGGCCGAACTAGCACGGAGAGGCGCTGGCTGGCGGGTGCGGACGGCAAAGCGGAGGCCGCCCCCGACGAGCTGGTGATTCTGGACCGCGCCGGCCGCCTGCAGCTGCCCCGGGCACACGTCGAGAAGCTGGGCCTGCGCGACCGCGTGCGTGTTCACCTCGAAGGCGATTCCATCCGGATCACCCCGGCGGAAGAGCGCCCTGATGACGGCCGCTGAAATCGTGCGCGCCACGGGCGTGACCAAGGGATTCGCCGCCGCCGGCGGGCGGGGGCGGACGGAGGCGGTTCGTGGGGTGAATTTCACGGTCGGGCAGGGCGAGCTGGTCGTGTTGCTGGGCCGTTCGGGTGCCGGCAAGAGCACCCTCCTCAGCCTGGTGGGAGGCATCGATTCGCCGGACGCCGGGACCATCGTCGTCGCCGGTCAAGACGTCGGAGGACTGCATGGGCGAAGTCGTGAGGAGTACCTGCGCCGAACGGTCGGCTGGATGTTCCAGAGCGCGGGCCTACTTCCTCTGCTGAGCGCTCAGGAGAATGTCTGGCTGGCCGCGCGCCTGCTCGGCCATCGCGACAGCGCTGCGCGTAAGGCGGCTCTCGAAGCGCTGGAGGCGGTCGGACTTGCTTCGCGGGCTGGCCACCGCGCGGCCGAGCTCTCTGGAGGTGAGCAGCTACGCGTGGCGCTCGCCCGGGCGCTGGTCAAGACACCCGTATTGCTGCTGGCGGACGAGCCGACCGCGCAGCTCGACAGCGAGACCGGCAAGTCGGTGCTGGACGTGATCCGCGCTGCCACCGGCTCGGGCACCTCCATCCTGTTGGCAACACACGACAAAGCGGTGGTCGAGATCGCCGATCGCGTGCTCCTGATGGAAGACGGGCGCCTGGCTGAGAACGCGGGGGCTCCGACGACCCCTTAGCCGGCGGTTGGCTAATGTGGGGCTGGATGCATGAGTCAGACCAGCTTCAGATCGAGCTCGAGAACTTTCCCGACGAGGTGCGGCCGATGCAGGCTGCCTCGGCCGAGGCGCCGTTCAGTTCGCCCGACTACGTGTTCGAGGTGAAGTGGGATGGACTGCGGTGCATCTTGTTTCGAGACCGGGACGGACACGTCCGCTTGCAGGATCGCGGCCTTCACGACATCACGGCGGACCTGCCTGAAGTTGTCGCAGCCGCCAAGCGGGTTCCGCCAGGAAGCGTCATTGACGGTGAGCTCGTCGCCACCGACGACGACGGCCGCCCGGACTACCCGCGGCTGCGCGAGCGGCTTGCCGGCGGCGCGCGCTTGCTAGACAAGATTCCGACCGCGTATCTCGCTTTCGACGCCCTCTACCTGGAGGACAAGACGCTGCTCCGGCAGCCCGTCAGCCGCCGGCGGGCTCGGCTGAAAAAAGCGGTCGAGGCCGGAGGCCACATCTTCGTCCCCGACCACATCGAGGAAGACGGCGTCGAGCTCTTCGAGGCGTGCCTCGAGCGCGGACTCGAAGGCGTGGTCGCCAAACACAAGCTGAGCCCATACGTGCCGGGGCAGCGCAGCCCGTTCTGGCTCAAGGTCAAAGCGGTCAAGTCGGACGACTTCGTCGTCATCGGGTGGCTGGGCGAGAAGCCGTTCGACGCGCTGGTGGTCGGTTATCACGAGGACGGGCGCCTGCTGCCGTGCGGGACTGTCGGCGGGGGTTATGACGATGCAGCGACCAGCGTGATCCTGGAGGCGCTGGCCGAGCTGAGCACCCACGAGTCGCCGCTCGATCCACCCCCGGTCATGGTCAACCCAGTGCAGTGGGTGAAGCCGGAGCTGGTCGTGAGCGTGCGCTACTCGGAATGGTCGCCCGACGGAACGCTGCGCTTTCCCATCTTCAACGGGCTGCGGCCGGAGGTGGACCCTTCGGAAGCAGTCCGGCACCGACCACGCGTCGTCATCTCCGGGCACATCAAGCCAGGGTCGCTCGCGTATGACCTGACGCGATTCCCCTTTTAGCGTGGAAGCGGGTTTCGACGTCGTCACGGGCGCGTTCAGCTATACGGGGCGCTACATCGCCCAGCGCTTGCTCGCGCAAGGGCGGCACGTCCGCACCCTGACCAACCATCCGCAGCGGCCTGGTGCTGAAGACATCAAGATCGACGCTGCACCGCTGCAGTTCGGCGATCGCGCGGCGCTGGTCGAAAGCCTGCGCGGCGCCGACACCCTGTACAACACCTACTGGGTTCGCTTCCGTCATGGGCGAATAGGTTTTGGCGATGCCATTGCCAACACCCGAACATTGGTGGGCGCCGCAGCCGAGGCGGGCGTGCGGAAGATCGTGCAGATCTCAGTGAGCAATCCCTCCGTCGATTCTCACCTCGATTACTACGCCGGCAAGGCGCGAACCGAAGAGATAGTCCAGGGGTCTGGATTGAAGTGGGCGATCGTCAGGCCGACTCTCGTGTTCGGGACCGGCGACATCCTGATCAACAACATCGCGTGGCTGCTGCGGCGGATGCCGGTGTTCGTCATCCCGGGGCTGGGCGGTTATCGCGTGCAGCCTGTCGCCGTGGAGGACGTGGCCGAGATTGCAACGTGGGCCGCGGAACAGACCCACAACCTGACCGTCGACGCCGCGGGACCGGACACGCTGACCTACAGCGAGCTTGTCGAGCGGATCGCCATCGCGGTCGGCCGGCGGCCGAAGTTCGTCTACTTCTCGCCGAGGCTGACGCTGTGGGCCGGAGATCTGGTGGCCTCGTACGTCCACGATGTCTTGCTCACCCGGGAGGAGCTGCAGGGCTTGATGGAGGAATTGCTCGTTTCAGCCGAGAAGCCGCGCGGTGTGCGGCGCATCGACAACTGGCTGCTCAGCAGCTCGGAGAGCATCGGCCGGACATATGCGTCGGAGCTGGACAGGCACTGGAAAGGGCAGGCGGCGCCGGCTACTTTGCCGGCAGCGTCCCGGCCGGAAGCACCTCCAGGTTGACTGTGCTGACGTGTTCGTTCTGTGCGCCCCAGAGCACGCGGAACGTCCAGCAGCCAGCGGTTGGAACGTCGACGACGCTCGACCCGCCCGGAAAGCTGACCACCGGTTGGGCCATGCCCACTGGGCGGCCCACGACCATTGAGCTGGAATGGTCCTTGATCGCCCAACCAACCTTGTTGTTGCTTCCGTCAACCCGGGGGCTGGTCCCGGCGACAAGCTGTCGGCCGAAGACGTAAGCAACGACGCCACCGTCCGTGCCGAGCGCCCAGGGCACAGCCCACGGCGCGCTTTTGTGAGTAAACCCGTCCTGCGACCAAGCCGGGGGCAGGGAATCGGTCACGACGGTGCCCGCACATCCGCCAGCTACCGAGTGAATGGAGGTAGGCGCCGTGCCCGCCGGAGACGGTGTACAACCTCCTGCGCCCAGGATTGAGAGGACTGCCAAAGCGCCGCCAAACCAGATCCGGGTGGGGTCCATAACCTCGATACACCTCTGAGGCTCGGCGGGTTCCCCATAGGGGCTAACTTCGCCAGAGGCGCTGGTAACCTGCCGGTGATGTCGTCTGCGCCCGGACCAAGCTCCACCTCCCGATCCGGCGCTTCGCGCCACCTTCCCCGCGAGCGGGGAAGCGAGGTGGACCATGGTGGTCAGATCGCAGTCGAAGCCAAAAGCCTCGTCAAACGCTACGGCGTCTTGACGGCGGTAGACGGGGTCAGCTTTCAGATCTCGCGGGGCGAGATCGTGGGGTTCCTCGGTGCGAACGGCGCCGGAAAGACGACCACGCTTCGCATGCTGTGTGGCCTGGTCACGCCCACCTCGGGTGCGGCGTTGATCGATGGGATCGACATCTTCCGCGAGCCGCTGCCGGCCAAGGCTAAGCTCGGTTACCTCGACGAAGAACCATTCGTCCACCCACACCTCACAGGGCGCGAGTTTCTGAACTTCATCGCCGATCTCTATCGGATGCCGCGCGGGCCCGAGCGTCAACAGCGAATGGAGCGTCTGTTGGGACTCTTCGAGCTGGCTGACCGAAACGGCGAGCTGATCGGCGCGTACAGCCACGGCATGCGCCAGAAGATCGGGCTGGCGTCGCTGCTGATACGGGAGCCATCGGTCCTGCTCCTCGACGAACCGACAAACGGGCTCGATCCCCGGTCCGCGCGTCTCGTCAAAGACCTTCTCGAGGAGCTCGCGGCGCGCGGCACCGCGGTGCTGCTCTCGACTCACATCCTCGAGGTCGCGCAGGCCCTGTGCCACCGAGTCGCGATCATCGACCATGGCAAGATCGTGGCGACGGGCACGATGGAGGAGCTGCGGGCCCAGACCGGCTCGGAGAAAGCCAGCCTCGAAGACCTCTTCCTGAAGCTCACCGCGGGCCCGGAGTCGAAGGAGCTCATCGACCGCTTGCTGGCACCCGACCTTTGAGCGGGTCCGCGACGCGGACCATCCTTTCGGCGGAGGTCCTCGCGTGGCGGCACCGATTGCTGAACGGCCGCCGCGCGCGGCTTGCGTTGCTCGCGGGCTTCCTCTTCCTCGCCGCACTGTTCATTGGCGGCGGTGCTTTCACCGTCGGAGCGTCGGCGGGGCGGTTCCTGCCCAGCGCTCGCGACATCATCCTGGCGGGCGGCTTTACAGCGCTCTCGATCATGATGCTCGTGGTCGGCTTTCCGACCGTGATCGCGACGATGTTCGTGGGGCGTGACCTCCTTCAGCTGGTGGTGGCGCCCGTGCGTCCAGTCGAGATCTTCCTGTCCAGGGTCTTGCTGGCGATGACGGCGAACATATTCATCAGCGGCATCCTGTTGATGGCAACCCTCGGCGTCGGGGTCGGATCCAGCGCTCCACTCATCTTCTATCCGCTTGCCGTGCTGCTGCTCGCACTCCAGGTGCTCGTCGTGACTTCTCTCCAAACCATCCTCATGTCGTTCGTGCTGCGGTGGGTTCCCGCACGCCTCGCCCGTGACGTGGCCGCGGCCGTGGCCGGCCTTGCGGGCGCCGGCTTCTACCTGGCCTGGAACCTCAGCCTGAGTCAGTCGTTCACGTCCAGCAGCCACCCGGACCTGGCCAACCTGACCGCGGTCATCGAGCGCGCCGAGTGGCTGCCGTCCGCGTGGCCTGGTCACGCACTCAGCGGGGTCATCGCCGGCGATCCCTCGTCGGCCGTTACCTGGCTGGTGTTCACGCTGGCGCAGGCCGGCGTGCTGATCGGGGTGGCCGCAGTCATGTACGAACGAACGATGCTCGCGGGCCTCGGTGTTTTTGGCGGTCCGCAGGCCTTGTGGAAACGTTCCTCCGCGAACAAGGTGGCTTCCGTTGCCAAGACTGGCACCGCGTCTCCCGCTCGCGCTATCGCGCGCAAGGACTGGCTTGGCTACCGGCGCGACATCCGAAGACTGAGCCGTTTGCTCCCTGCCCTCCTCTTCCCTGTCGGATACGCCGTGGCTTTTCTGCGGCCGGCTCGAGATGGGAGGGGATTCTGGACCGAGGTGTTCCTGGTCGGGTTGATCACGATGTTCCTGTCCTCCACGCTGGGCACGCCATCGATACCGAGCGAGCGCCGCGGCTTCCAACTGCTACGAATGGCGCCGCTCACGATGTGGCAAGTGCTTCGCGCCAAGGTGATGCTGACCCTGATTCCTGTTGTCGTCTTCGCGCTTCTCTTCAGCGTCGTCATCGCCGCCGCCACTGGCAGCCGTATCGGCCAGTTCGCGGAACTTGCCGTGTTGGTGGTCTGGCTCTGCACAGGTTTCGTGAGCATCGGCGTCGCCGCCGGCGGCATTGATCCGCATTTCGAGTCTGCGGACGACCGGCGCTCTGTGGGTGTCATCGGAACGCTGGCGGGTATCGCCGCCGCGATCGGGTTCGGCCTCCTGAGCGTCGCCGCGCTAGCAGCTTTCGTCTACGGCATCGCGGCTGCGCAGGGGATCGCTCGCCTGATCGTCGTGCCGTCAACGCCGACTGTCGGCGTTGTGATGGTTGGTGGCGGGTTGCTTCTTGCCGCAGGAGCGGGCGCTGTCGTCGTCACGATGATGGTGATCGCCAACTCGCGATTGCGCCGTTACGAGGGTGCGATCGCGGAGTAGCTGATCAGTCGAAGGGGTCTTCGATCAACTCCGAGGTGAAGCCTCCATCGGGTTTGACGGTCAAGCCGACCACGGCATAGCGGATCGGGCCTCGCCATCCGGCGAGGGCGCGATACTCCGCCGCCGCCGACACCAGCGCTCGCCGCTTGCGCGATCCGACTGCTTCGAGGGGCGTCCCGAAAGAGTCGTCGGTGCGAGTCTTCACTTCGACCACGACGAGCTCCTTGCCGCGGCGGCACACCAGGTCGAGCTCGCCCCGCCTCGCCTGGAACCCGGCACCGACGACCTCATAGCCATGTTTGCGCAGGAGCTCGGCCGCCGCTTTCTCCCCTGCGCGGCCCAGATCTAGCCGAGTAGTGCGGGTTCGCGAAACGGCGCCCATGACGTCCGGTGGATAGGGCTTGGGCCAAGGCGGCGGATCGCAAGGCGATGCGCCGGGGTTGCGTAGCCCTTGTGGTCGGCAAAGCCCCAGCCCGGGTAGAGGCGGTCGAACTCGATCATCGCCGCATCGCGCGCGACCTTGGCGACGATGCTGGCGGCCATGATTGACGCGCACGTGCGGTCGCCCCTGACGACCGCCATTTGGGGCAACGCCGCCTGGGGCACGTCCCAGGCGTCGACCAGCAGGTACTCCGCCGGGATCTTGAGCCCGGCCACTGCGCCGGCGGTGGCGAGGTGCCTGGCCTGCAGGAGGCCCAGCCTGTCCACCTGCGCATGGTCGACGGCGCACACCGAGACCGCCAGCGCCCGCCTCCGAATGAGGACGTCGACGCGCTCACGCTCGGCCGCCGTGAGTAGCTTCGAATCGTCGAGGCCCGGGATGCGGACACCAATCGGAAGCACCACCGCTCCTCCGACCACTGGGCCGGCGAGTGGGCCCATGCCCACCTCGTCGACTCCGGCGACGACCTGGTAGCCCATCGAGAATGCCATGCGCTCATATCGCCACAGCTTCGGCCTCATATCCCCTTTCCAATCACCAGATCGAGGTTAGCGAGAGCCGGCGGTCGACGCCAGGCTCTTTACACGACTAATCCAGATGGTCGACCCCCACCCGGGCGCAACCCCTCCGGCGCTTCGCGCCACCTCCCCGCAAAGCGGGGAGGCGCGCCCGACCTCCCCACACGGTGGGGAGGTGAATTAAGCCGGCTAGGCCTTCGTTTCGACGGTCTCTTCGGCTTCGGGGGTCGCTGCTGCTGCCTGCTCGTCAGGCTCTCCATCCTGGATGAGGCGCCTGCGCTCGCGGATGCGAGCTTCCTTGCCCACCTTGCCACGCAGGTAGTAGAGCCTTGCCTGGCGCACGTCGCCATGGCGCAGCACATCGATCTTGTCGATGCGAGGCGAGTGGATCATGAAAGTTCGCTCTACACCGACGCCGTGAGTTACGCGCCGGACAGTGAAGTTCTGGCGGAGGCCGCCACCGGTGACGCGAATCACCGTACCTTCGAACATCTGGATGCGCTCGCGCGTCCCTTCGACGACCTTGGCGTGCACTCGCACCGTGTCGCCGGCACGAAGGGCCGGCACCTTTTCCTTTTGCTGCTCTCTCTCGAGCTGCTGGATCACGTTCATGTCTTCTTCAACTCCTTGGTGTATGAAACATGTCTTTGGGCTGCCTGCTGCCGGCGCCACTGACGAATCCGTGCGTGGTCGCCGGAGAGAAGAACCTCAGGGACGCTCATGCCGCGGTACTCCGCCGGACGCGTGTACTGGGGCCACCCTGAAGGCTCGGTTGAAAAATTGTCCTGCGTGAGCGACTCGGGGTCGCCGACCACGCCCGGGACCAGGCGGGAAACCGCGTCGATCAGGACCATCGCGGGAATTTCACCGCCGCTCAGCACGTAGTCGCCGATCGAAACCTCGCGCGCACCCAACGCCTCGCGGACTCGATCGTCGATACCCTCGTACCTGCCGCACACGATGATCAGCCCCGGCTCTCTCGAAAGCTCCTCCGCAAGACGGGCGTCGAGACGCTCGCCCCACGGCTCCATGAGCACAACAGGTCCGGGATTGAGCGGGCGGATCGATTCCACGGCTTCGATCGCCGGCTCCGGCTTGAGGACCATGCCCGGGCCACCACCGAACGGCATGTCGTCGACCTGGCGATGTCGGTCGTGGGTGTGTTCGCGCAGGTCGTGAGCGTGCAGCTGGATCAATCCACGCT
This sequence comes from Nitrosotalea sp., assembly GCA_035687505.1. Lineage (GTDB taxonomy): Bacteria > Chloroflexota > Dormibacteria > Dormibacterales > Dormibacteraceae > Palsa-870. The sequence goes on along the minus strand of DASRWV010000149.1, from coordinate 12,234 downwards.
CGACCGCACGTCCGACCACTCCCTGTTGAAACACAGGGGCGAACATCGCCGGGAATATGGTGACGACATCGAATCTCATAACTACTGGTCTTTTGCGTCCTCGACTTTGACGAGCCAGTCGGCGACCACCACGCGGCCGCCATCCACATCCACCTCGACCACCGCGTCCTTGGTCGCGGGGATGAGGTGCTCGATAGTTCCATCGCGACTGACCCACACGTCATTGGCAGGCCGCTCCAGGACCTCTGCGATCCGGCCGAGCTGCTGACCGGAGCTGGTCAGCACGGCGAGGCCCACCACCTGGTGGTGGTAAAAGCGGCCCTCGGGTAGCGGGCGCACGGCGTCATCCGGGATCTCGAAATAGCGACCGCGGAACAGGTCCGCGATCGTGCGGTTGTCGATGCCACGAAACTTGACGACCAGACCGGGATGTCCAGGACGGCACCACTCGATCTCGCGCTCCGCGCCTTCGAGCATCAAAGTGGCACCCGCGTTGAATCGATCCTCGAAATCTGTCAAGGGATAGACCTTGACAGCCCCCTCGACTCCGTAGGCGCCGGTGACCTGGCCGATTCGGATCATGCGGGCACGTCTCCGCCAGAACCCTTACTTCGCGGCTCGTGATGTGCGAGCGTCGGATTGGCGAGGTCGACGAAGACTCGCTTGCGGTCACGCAAGGACGCGACCCTCACCAACGTGCGGATGGCCTCGATGTTTCGACCGGCTTTGCCGATGAAGCGCCCTACGTCGGCGTCCGCCAGCTTGACCTTGATCGCGACAGTGCTGCCTCCACGCTCGAAAGACTCCACCGTGACCTCGTCCGGCTTTTCAGCGAGGGTTCGCGCCACGTACTCCACGAGCGCCCGGTAGTCGACAGCTGGACCCGCCGGACCATCGTGACGCTCACGCCGGAACCCGCCGCCTCCGCCGCCGCGGTTGAACCCGCCGCCGCCGCCGCGAAAATCACGCCTTGGTGGTCGCTGGCTTCTCTGCGGTTCGCTCAAGAATCCCCTCCCGCTTCAACAGACTCCGCGCGGCTTCGCTCGGCTGAGCGCCCTGCTGGAGCCAAAGCTTCACCTTGTCCACGTCGATCTTCACCTGGACCGGATCCGTCATCGGATCGTAGTACCCCAGGTGCTCGATGAACCGGCCATCGCGCGGCGAGCGCGAGTCCGCCACCACGAGACGGTAAAAGGGATGCTTTTTGGCCCCCATCCGTCTCAGTCTGATCTTTACCAACCTGTGCCTCCTTGTCCGAACAGCCGTGGAAGGCCCACTGCTTTGCCTTTGCGGTTGACCGCACCGAATTGCTTGGCGAGCTTCTGCATCGCCTCACGCGCTTTCAAGACCTTGTTGACGTCGGCGGGCTGGACACCGCTTCCCCGCGCGATCCGCTTTCTGCGCGCGCCATCGATGACCTCGGGGTGCGCGCGCTCGCGCTTGGTCATGGAAAGAATGATGGCTTCCATCTTCTTAACCTCATCTTCCGTATTGGTCGCCGCGACCTGGTTCTTCAGGGCGCCCCCGCCAGGGATCATCTCGAGCACGTCCTCGATCGAGCCCATGCTGCGCACCTGGCGGATCTGGGCGAGGAAGTCGTCAAAGCTGAGCTGCCCGGCTCGCATGCGGCGCTCGACCTCAATAGCTTCGTCTTTGTTCACTGAGCGTTCGGCTCGCTCGATGAGGGTGAGCATGTCGCCCATACCGAGGATGCGAGAGGCCATCCGCTCGGCGTGAAAGACCTCGAGGTCCTGCGGCTTCTCACCCGTGCCCCCGAAACGGATCTGCTGGCCGGTCGCCACGCGCAGCGAGAGCGCGGCGCCTCCCCGGGCGTCGCCGTCCAGCTTGGTCAGGATCACGCCATCGAGACCGATTTCGCCAGCGAATGCCTCGCCGACCTTCACCGCCTCCTGGCCGGTCATCGAATCGGCGACCAGCAACGTTTCCGTCACGGGCGTCGCGGCTTTGAGGCCCTTCAGCTCCCGCATCAACTCGCCGTCCACGCGCATGCGGCCGGCGGTATCGAGAATGACCACATCGCAGACCAGACGATGCGCTTCGCGGATCGCGGCCGCGGCGATTGCTTGGACCTCACCCTGCCCCGAGTAAAAGGCGATCTGCTGCTGGGCGGCGAGCATCTTCAGCTGCTCTACCGCCGCCGGACGCCGCAGGTCGAGAGCCGCGACGAGCGGCCTGTGGCCTTCGCGGCGCGCCAGCAGCGCCAGCTTCACGGCAGTCGTGGTCTTGCCCGAGCCCTGGAGCCCCACGAGCATGAGCACTGTCGGAGGCGCGGAGGCGTAATGCAGGCCTTCGGAGTTGCCGCCGAGGAGCTGCTCCAGCTCTTCTTTAACAGCCTTGACCACCTGCTGAGGGGCGGTGAGGCCGGGCGCACTCTCGACACCCTGCAGGCGGGTGCGGACACGCTCCACGAACTCCTTGACGACCTTGAAGTTGACGTCTGCTTCGAGAAGGGCAAGCCTGACTTCGCGGAGTCCAGCGTCGACATCCTCCGGCCGCAGGACGCCGCGACCAGAGATCTTCTTCATGGCGGCGGCCAGTCGCTCGCCGAGGGCTTCGAACATCTAGCCGACCCCCTCGAGCTTCGCCACGCGACGCTTCAAACCGTCGAGCTCGCGCTCGAGCGCTTCGACTGCGCGCCGCCTTCGTGCCGCTTCCGACAGAAGGCCGAGCCGGCGCTCGTACTCCTGCAGTGCGAGAGTCGAGCGGCGGACGATGTCGTGCACGGCGGCGCGAGATGTGCCTTGGTGCTTGGCGATCTCGGCCAGCGACCAATCGCTGCGCAGGTAGAGGTCGACGACCTCACGCTGGTGATCGGTGAGCAGCGCGCCGTATCGCTCGTAGAGGGCCAGGGCGCGACCACGCGCCTGAAGGGTGTCAAGGGCCATGCCTTGACAGCTTAGCAAGATAGAATCTAGTGCGTTTTGGACCCGCTATGGATCGAGGCGTTCCGTTATCACCGGTGGGCGAACCTCCACCTGCTCGACGTCTGCGCCGGCCTGTCGCCCGACCAGCTCGATCTGACAGCCCCTGGCACGTACGGGACGGTCGCCGGCACGTGGCTGCACCTGCTCGCGGCGGAACAGCGCTACCTTCGCCGGTTTGGGGGCAGCGAACCCCAGCTAAAGGAGAAAGATGGGTTCCCCGGGATCGCCGTTCTCAAGGAGCAGGCTGCGCGGACTGGAGATGAGCTGATCGAATCCGCCGCTCGCATCACACCGGACGACGTCGTCGAAAGCAAATACGACAACCAACCCGTGCGGCTGCACCTCGGAGTCGTGATGATCCAGGCGCTGCACCACGGCAACGACCACCGTACCCACATCTGCACGATCCTCGGCCACCACCAGATCCCGTACGGCGACATGGACGTATGGGCTTACGGAGACACGATCGGCGCCATCGTCCCTATCACGTCGAAGAGCTAGACTCGCCGGGACCTCAATTGCTGACTGCAATCATCCTCGTCAAATCCACTCGCGAAGGGCTCACCCGACTGGGCTCGGAGCTTGCCAGCGTAGAAGGCATCGCCGAGGTTTACACAGTCACTGGCGAGTGGGACTTTGTCGCGATCGTGAGAGTGCGCGAGCACGACGACCTCGCCAAGGTTGTCACGCAGCACCTTACCCGGCTCGAAGGGATTCAGCGCACACAGACGATGGTCGCGTTCCAGCAGTTTTCCGCTCACGACCTGGAGGCGATGTTCGGACTGGGCCTCGAGGACAAGAAGGCGACCTGAGCGATCTGTTATCGGTAGCGCTGCGCGCCGCGCGTGCCGGCGCTCGAGTGGTTACTGATGCCGGCCTCCCCAGGCCTGGTGTCGCGACCGAGTCAAAAGGCGCCGGCGATTACGTAACCGTTTCGGATCGCCAGTCGGAGGCCGCGATCCTCGAGGTGCTGGCGCGGGAGGCGCCGGGGATCGCGGTTCTCGCCGAAGAGCGCGGTGGCACTCGCGCATCGACGATGTGGGCAGTCGACCCGCTCGACGGGACCACGAACTTCACGCGTGGATTCCCTGTGGTCGCCGTTTCGGTTGGACTGCTGGATGGCGGCGTACCGATCGTGGGTGTGGTGATCGCGCCCTTTCTCGGACTCGAGTTCGCGGCATCGCGAGGGAATGGCGCGACATTGAATGGCGAAAGACTTCCGGAGATGCGTTCGGTCGATCCGTCAAGGGCCGTCGTAGCGACAGGGTTTCCATTCCGCAAGAAGGACCTGATGCCGCGCTACCGGCCGGTCATGGAAGGCGCGCTGCGGCGCTTCGAGGACTTGAGGCGCGCGGGCGCGGCTGCGCTCGACCTGGCGTGGACCGCGGCCGGCACGTTTGACGGCTATTTCGAGCTGAACCTCAGCACATGGGACGTGGCGGCAGGCGCCGCGTTGGTGCTCGAAGTTGGCGGCAGGGTCACGGACTGGTCAGGCGGCGATACATGGTTCGAGCCGGGTAGCGGAATCTTCGCCGCCGCGCCGGCGGTGCACGAGGTCCTTCTAGAGCTGGCCGCGCCGCCGCCGAATCGGTAGGTCGACCAGGGCAACCCACTGCTGGCGCAGGGCCAGGCCCAGTGGAACGTGAAATCGGGTGCGGCCGACCTGCGGGCGCGTCTTGCGCAGCTGGACGGCAGTCCTGAAGTCGCCCTCATATAAAGTGAGCACGCGGCCCATGTCGTGGGCACCGAAATGGCAGTCGCTCCCTCCAAGCGCAGCCCCGAGCCGCTCGGTGTTGCGCGCATAGAACTCGTCGAGCTGCCGCCTGCGCCGAGTTCCAATGGGTACGGTGAACATCATCTCGATGCCGTCCACGTGATGTCGCTCGAGCAATCTCCGCAGCATGCCGGGCTGGATCGAGCCGAAGTAGACCGGCATGAACGGGTGAGGGATGATCGCGAGCCCGTTCTGGTCGTGGATCGCGGCGACCGAGTCCTCAAGTGTCATGCCTCGCTTCACAGGCTTGTCCAGGAACCACCCCATCACGTGCGTCATGGCCGGCGCCTTGGTGGTGATCTCCTGTCCCGCGACGACGATCAAGCCCTTGGCTTCACCGCGCTTCTGCACCTCGTTGACCGAGGCCATGGTGTCGTGGTCGGTGACCGCGATCAGGTCGACGTGCGCCTTCACTGCTGCGTCGACCAGCTCGGCAGGCGTGACCATTCCGTCGGATGCGGTGGTGTGACAGTGCGGATCGGCGAGCGGCAACTACTGGCCCTCGAACAGTGAGCGCACGAATGTCTCTGGTTCGAATGGCACGATGTCGTCGATGTCCTCCCCCACTCCGGCCAGCTTTGCAGGGACGCCGAGCTCGGACTCAATGGCGATGACGGCTCCGCCCTTGGCGCTGCTGTCCAGCTTCGCCAGCACGAGGCCTGTCATGGGGACTGCGCGGTTGAACTCTCGCGCCTGCACCAGGCTGGTGAGACCGAGCACTGCGTCGATCACCAGCAGGGATTCGTATGCCGCACCGTCCAGGGCCTTGCCGGCAACGCGGCCGATCTTCGCGAGCTCGTCGAGCAGGTTTCTTTGCGTCTGCAGCCGCCCCGCGGTGTCGACGAGCACCACGTCGCTTCCGCGGCCCTGCGCGGCACGGATGCCATCGAACACGACGGAAGCAGGGTCCGCGCCGCTCTTGCCTTCGAAATGGTCCACGCCGGCGCGCTTTGCCCACGCCGTCATCTGCTCGATGCCGGCGGCGCGGTAGGTGTCGGCGGCCACGACCAGGGGCTTGCGTCCCTCCTGCTTGAGCCGGTGGGCGAGCTTGCCGATGGTGGTGGTCTTGCCGGCGCCGTTGATGCCATAGAAGAGGATCGTGTTGGGGTTCTTCTGCCCTTGCCCCTCTCCCTGGCCCTCTCCCCTCAAGGGGAGAGGGAACAACCCTCGGTCCCGGGCGGACATTACTGACAGGGCTACCACCACGAGAGAATCGATGGCTTCCTCACGCGTCCGCGGTGCTCGGGCCCGCACGCCTGCGGTGAGGCGCGCCGCCATCGCAGGGCCCAGGTCTGCGGCGACTAAAAGCTCCTCGAGCTCTTCGTAGTAGCCCGGCGCGAGCGGCGGTTTGAGCGACCGCAGCCCTGCCGCCAGGGCACTGCGAGTGCGCCCGCCGACGCGGTTCCAGATGCTCGCGGCCGCTGATTCCTTAGCTTGCGTGCGCCGTGGTGGCGGCACGAGCATTGGGATTGCGGATGTCCTCGAGCCGAACCGAGACCAGGTGGGACGAACCGCTCTCATCGAGGTGGATGCCGTAAAGAGTTGAGGCGTGGGACATCGTCACGTGGTTGTGTGTGATAACGAGGAACTGGCGCTGGGCGCCGAGCCGCGCGATCATCTCGCCGAACCTGCCGACGTTTGCGTCGTCGAGAGCCGCATCGACCTCGTCGAGGATCGTGAACGGGCTCGGGTTGACCTCATCTAGAGCAAGCACCAGCGCGAGCGCGGCAAGTGAGCGCTCGCCGCTCGACAGCAGCGTGACGTTCTGCAGCCGCTTGCGCGGCGGCTGGACGAGGATCTCGACACCTGAGCGAGGACCGTCGTCACCGTCAGCGTGCTTGAGCGTGGCGCGTCCCCCGGGCGCGAGCTGGGAGAAATATTCGTGGAAGTTCGCGGCGACCGCTCCGAAGACCGCTTCGTAGCGCAGCTCTTCTTCTTCACGCAGCTTGTTGATCAGCTGCTCGAGGTCGGCGCGCGCGGCGGCGATGTCCTCGAGCTGCGTACGCAGCGTCTCAAAGCGCTCCTCGAGCTCGCGGCATTCGCTGTCAGCCAGCGCGTTGGTCGGTCCGATCTCTTCGAGCCGGCGCTCCAGCGCGCGCATCTCCCGCTCGCGCGCCTTGCCTCCTGGGATCTCCTCTGGTGCCACTCCATCCGGCATGCGCGTGCGGATCTCTTCCATCCGGGCTTGCAAAAGCTCGGTCTCACGCGCGATGAGCTCCAGGTTGCCTTCCAGAGTGCCCGCTTTGAGTCGAGCATCGATGCGAGCTTCTTCCAGCGCGACAAGGCGTCGCGCACCTTCAGCCATCTCGGCCTCGTCTTCAGGCGAGTCCTGCTCGACCGCGGCCAGCGCGGCGCGCGCGGCATCAGCCGCAGTTGTGAGCGAGGGCAGAGATTCTGTGCCAGCGGCGGCCGCGGCCTCAGCCTGGACGAGACGCGACGCTCTCTCTGCGGCGGCGGCGTGCAAGCGGGTCAGGTCCTCGTCGACCGCGGCAAGCTGGCGCCGAAGATCCTCGATGCGGTCTCGCCAGCGGGCTCGATCAACCTCCGCGTGATGGGCGGCGGCGCGACCTTCGCCGATCGCCTGGAGGCTCGACTCGAGGTCTTTTGCCAGCCCGGCGGCACGCTCGTCGGCCTCGTTCGCGAGGCGCTCGACCTCCGGCAGCTTCTCCGTCTCGGCGAGCTCTGCCGCGCGTGCTGACTGCAGCATCTTTGCCGTCTCGTCAGACCGCGCGGCACCGGCGGCACGCGAGCGCAGTTCGGCGAGGGTGGCCTCAGCCTCATGCAGACGTTTCACCGCGACCTCGGACTGCGCGGCCATGGGCTCCACTCCGGCGAGTCGATCGCGCAGCTCGTGGCGGCGAACGTCGATCGCGACCCGTGGATCGGTTCCCGCGCGCACAAGGCCCGGCTCTCGATAGACGCCGTCCAACGTGACGTCTTCGCCCACGACCACGTGGCCGAGCAGGCGTCGGGCGACCTCCTCGTATCCAGCCTGGCAATGCACGTGCTCGAAAAGGGAGCCGGCTCGTGGCTGAGACGCCTCCGTCGGGTAGAGCACCGTCAGCTGCCGGTCGGGTTTCGCGTTGGCGGCCGCAGCCTCGTCGCGGGCGACCAACGCGTCGGCGAGAGGGCCCAGAACCGCGGAGAGGGCGGCTTCGTAACCGGGTTTGGCCGTCACCACCTCGGACAGCCGCTCCAGCCCAGCGGCAGCCTCCGGCCGCAGCGCGTCGAGACCTTCGAGCTCGGAACGAAGCCTCGCGGCCATCACCACTGCGGATTCGGCCTCAGCGGCATCCTTTCGGGCACGCTCGCGCTCCGCTTCCGCCGCGGGCACCAGCTCTGCGGCGTCCCGCATCGATTCGAGCCGTGCGGACTGCTCCTCCAGGAACTCGCGGCGGGTGCGGAGCGCCGCGATCGTGGAGGAAGCCGCAGCCACGGCTCGGCGAGCCTGCTCCGAGGCACGGCGCGCGTGCTGAAGCTCCGCCGGATCCGGCGCTTCGGCGACGGCTGGAGCCTCCGGCACGCTCTCGAGAGCGTGCCGCGCGTGTTCGAGCTCGGCGGTGAGCTGCCCTCGCAACGCTTCGGCAGCCGCCGACAGAGATCGATTCTCCGCCTCCTCGCGGCGGGCACCTTCGGCCATGGCGACGGCGTTCTGGGCCCGTTCGCTGGCCAGGGCAAGCGAATGCTCGGCCTCGACCGTCTCCAGCCGCAGTCGGCCCAGCGTCCGCTGCCGGGCGAGGCGCCTGTCCTGCGCCGCTTGCATTTCCGTGCGCCCGATCTGGAACTGGGCCTCCGCCGACTGAGCGAGCTCTTTCGCCTCGACCAGCTTGCGCTCGAGCGCCTGGACCTGTGACGACGCACGGCGGTGGGCGTCGCGCGCCTCGCGCCACTCCTCCCAGACGATGCTCCCCCGCAGCAGCTCGAGGCGCGCTGACGCCTCGGCGGCTTCGCGGGCCGCTCCAGCCTGCACGCGTAGGACCTCGAGCCGAGGCTCGATCTCAGACCTGAGGTCTTCCAGCCGAAGCAGGTTCGCGGCCAGCTCGTTGAGTCGCTGCACGGCCTCCTGCCGGCGCTGCTTGACCCCGCGCACCTGCGCCGCCTCTTCCAGGAGCTGCCGGCGCTCGGCAGGCGAGCACACGACGATCTCTTCGATGTCGTGCTGGCCGATGATCGCGTACGAGTCGACAGTCAGGCCGGTCGACGCGAGCATGTGGATCAGATCGCGCCGTCGGATGCGCGTGTCGTTGAGGAAGTAGTCGCTCTCGCCATCTCTTTCCACGCGCCGCTTGATCGCAACCTCGTGATAGTCCACTGGGAGGCGGCCTGCCGTGTTGTCGAACACGAGAGTGACCTCCGCGAAAGCCGAGCGCGACCGGCGCTCGCCGCCCACGTAGATGACCTCCGCCATCGTCTTGCCGCGCAGGTCGCGCGCCTGGCCGGAGCCGAGGACCCACTTGATCGCGTCGACGATGTTCGTCTTGCCCGAGCCGTTCGGACCGACGATCGCCGTCACGCCGCCTTCGAATCGGATCTCGGTGTGCCGGGCGAAGGTCTTGAAGCCCAGCAGGGTCAGCGAGCGGAGGAACAATGCGCCCTCAAGGTAGCAGATGTAGGGGTCGATTTAGCCCCGGGCACAACCTGTGGAAATCTCTACTCGAGGGGTTCGCCGAACTGACGGCTCCGAGGTTGGCTGGGGACGGGGTGCGGTTCGGGTTCGGGCTCAGGGGTTGGCTCGGGCAGGGGCGGCGGTTCGGGCACAGGGTCGGGGAGGTGGATCACCTCAGCAGCGGCGCGGGTTCGAGGAGCCCGGCGGGTCCGCGGCCGAGGCGTCTTGGGCGGCGCCTTGGCTGAGACCGGCTCGGCCCCATCTCCGACCAGGGTCTGCAGGGCCGCCCTCGCGGCATCCTGCTCCGCCTCCTGCTTGCTGGCCCCGTGACCGGTACCCAGGGGCTCGGCGCCGGCGAAGACGACCGACGTGTACTCGCGGTGAGTGCCGACTTTCGCCCCCTCGCTGTCATAGAAGGGTGTCGCCCCAAACCGTTCCTGGGCGACCTGCTGCAGGCGTCCTTTGAAGTTCTCGTCCTGGGCCGGACTCGGCAGTGACCGGTAACGATTCAGGTAGTAGTGATAGGCGGCGTCATAACCGGCGTCGAGAAAGATGGCGCCAAGCAGGGCCTCGAAGGCATTCGCGAGCAGCGATTTCAGCCCGCGCCCGCCGCCCTTGGCTATGCCTTTGCCTAGGTACAGATAGCTGCCGAGATCGAGCTGCTCGGCGAGGAGCGCCAGCGTGTTGGTGTTCACCATCGCCGAACGGGTCTGGGTGAGCTCGCCCTCGGTCGCGCCCGGGTGATGCTTGTACAGGTACTCGGCGGTGATCAGCTGGAGCACGGCGTCGCCGAGGTACTCGAGCCGTTCGTTGTCGCGAGGCGAGAGATGCGGGCTCTCGTTGGCGAAAGAGCTGTGGGTCACGGCCTCGAGCAACAGGGCGGGATCGCGGAAGTGGATTCCTATCTTTTGTTGGAGCTGCTGTAGGGATTGGGCCAGGGGTGCGGCCTGGGGCTGTGCTATGAGGCGGCCTTCTCCTGGATGTACTCCCACGCCTGCCCGACGGTTGTGATCTTCTCCGCGTCCTCGTCGGGGATCTCCAGCCCGGTGTTCTCCTCGAACGCGTAGATCAACTCGACCAGGTCGAGCGAGTCGGCGTTGAGGTCTTCCTGGAAGGAGGCGTCCATCGTCACCTGTTCGGGCTCGCAGCCCAAGCGCTCGACAACGATGTTCTTGAAGTCTTCGAAGCTGAGTTTTTGAGTTTCCATCTCTGCGATTACTGTATCAGCCTCGGGGTCCGGGCTCCGAGCGGCCCGGGCCCCACTCTGTTCTCTCGAGATTTCTCTAGCGCGCCGCCTTGCTGGCCTGTGTCGGGGCCGCCGGCGCAAGGCCGAGCTGCGTCATCAGCTGTACTCGGTCATAGATCAGGTTGTCTCGCTTCACGAGCCCGCGGTCGACTTCGAAAATCCGGATGAACTCGCCGCGCACCTTTCGGCCGGTGGCGGGGACGTCGCCCATCGGCGTCTGGAGCGTGCCGTCGTGCGTGCCGGTGAAGACGCCTTCGACGATCACCGTGTTGCCCGCCGCGAAAATGTTCTTGGCCTCGACGCGTGCGTCGGGGAAAGCCGTGACGAAGTTCTGGTTGAACTCCTTAACCGCCTGAGGTCCCTTGAGCTTGATGTCTCCGGGTGCCGTGGTTTCGATGTCCGGAGCCGCGTCGCGGGCGAGTGCCTCCATGTCGTGGGCGTTGTATGCCTTGATTCCACGCTCGATCACCTGCCGCGCTTCTTGCTGAGTGCCGGCGGCGACCTCGTACAGCTCCCGCTTTACTTCGCCCCCGCTCATGTACTTCTTGAGTTGCTCCGCGACCTTCTCCGCCTTCGGAGCAAATGACTTCGCAGCAGCTTCGTCCTCGTAAAGGCCGATCGAGATCGCCTCTCCCGTGTCGCGATTGACGAGCAAGAAGGCGGAGCGGGCTCCCTTGTGTTGCGCGACGGCGGGGAGCGCGGCCTCCTTGTAGTCCTTGATCGCTCTGTCCAGGTCCGTCTTCTTGAACGTGGACTTGATTACGCCTGCAATCATGGCTCACCTCCGTGAGATCAGGTCCGACAGCGACACGCGTTGACGCGTCTGCGCTGCACGAGCTGAACCGGCGGCCCTCGTACGAGACCGGGTCGGTTATTGCGGTCCACCCCAGAGACCACCCTTGGGATGCCGGCTGCACTTTCGATTCTGCGCCTGGACACGCCCGCCGAGTCAAGGCACGGATCCTCGGCAGGCAAGGATTTGTTGCCTGGGTCTGAGTTGGGGCCGGAGTCGGGCTCGATTCGGTGTCTTTGGCGCCAAAAGCACGTACGGCTGGCGACGATTCGGTGGCGTTGGCGCCAACGGCACCTAAAAAGTTACATCGCGAGCTGGAAGATGGCGTCTGGGGTCCCGACGGCGGCGGCGGTCGCGCTCGGAGCGAGCTCGCGCATCATTCCGGTCAAGGCGCGCTTCGGCCCGACCTCGATGAATGTGTCGCAGCCCAGCTCGACCAGCATCTGCACGCAGGCTGCCCAGCGAACGGGCGATCGAAGCTGCATCTCCATCACCTGAGGGATGCGGTCGCCGCCCTGGTGTGGGCGGCCCGTGAGGTTTGCCATCACGGGGATTCGAGGCGCGCGCCATTCGATCCGGTCGAGCGCCGCGCGCAAGCGTTCCGCGGCGGGCGCCATCAGGGGCGTGTGAAAAGCAGCGCTCACGTTGAGCGGGAGGACCCGCTTCGCCCCGGCCGCTTGAAGCCGCTTGGTGGCGGCTTCGAGGCCGGCCGTCGTGCCGGCGATCACGGTCTGGGTGGGCGTGTTGTAGTTGGCGGGCCAGGCGTCGTTCATGCCGGCCAACGCGGCCTCCACCCCCTGGGAATCGAGGCCGAGCACGGCGGCCATCGAGCCTGTTCCGGCCGGGGCGGCTTCCGCCATCGCCTTGCCG
>DASRWV010000148.1:0-23734 GCA_035687505.1 Nitrosotalea sp. | reverse complement strand
CTCTCCGACCTCGAGCATGGCGCCGTCTTCGAAGCGGGCGACGATCCCATCGAACTGCGCAGCGGAGAAATGCCGGCTGAAGACCGCGCTGATGGCGCCCCGCTCCAGGCGCGACAGCACCTGTTCCTCTTTTCCTTCGTCCAGTGCCTCGATCTCGACGCGCCCGGCAGTGGAGGACGCGAGGAACGCGAGGTCGGTGATGCGCGGCACCGCAAGCGGCTCGCCCAAGCGCGCGGCGCGTCGAACCGCATTGCTGGCGAGGTTCTCGAAGTTGGCGATTGACATGCGTACCGACACGCCGGACGACTGCGAGATGTGCGGGCTGCGGCGCGCGAGATGCGTGAGTTCGGCCACCATCTCTTTCATGAAGGTCGGGAAGATCACCTCGAAGTCCTCCGGGACCGGGTGGCGCTCGGCTTCCATGATCTGCATCTCTTCCATGGTCGTGAGCGGATAGTGCGTGCGCACCTGCGAACCGAAGCGGTCCTTCAGCGGCGTGATGATGCGGCCGCGTGACGTGTAGTCCTCGGGGTTTGCGCTCGCGATGACGAATAGGTCGAGCGGCAGCCGCACGCGATAGCCGCGGATCTGTACGTCCTTCTCTTCCATGATGTTGAGCAGTCCAACCTGAATGCGCTCGGCAAGGTCGGGCAATTCGTTGATTCCGAAGATCCCGCGATTCGTTCGCGGCAAAAGACCGTAGTGGATCGTGAGCTCGTCGGCGAGATAACGACCCTCGGCCACCTTGATCGGGTCCACCTCGCCAATGAGGTCCGCGATCGAGATGTCCGGCGTGGCCAGCTTCTCGCCGTAACGCGTGTCGCGTTCGATCCACACGATCTCGACTCTGTCCCCGTCCTTGGCAACAAGGTCGAGGCAGCGCCGGCAGATCGGCCCGTACGGGTGGTCGTTGACCTCGCAGCCCGCGATGGCGGGGACCTGGGGATCGAGCAGTGTCACAAGCGAGCGCATGATCCGGCTCTTCGCCTGGCCACGCTCACCGAGGAGGATCACGTCATGACCGGAGATGACCGCATTGGCCAGCTGCGGCAACACCGTCTCGTCGTAGCCGACTATGCCTTCGAGCAACGGCTCGCCGGAGCGCAGGCGAGTGAGTAGGTTGCGCCTCATTTCCTGCTTGACGGTCTCGCGCTTGTGCCCGGTCGCGCGCAGCTCGCCGATGGTCTGGGGCCGGCCCGAGGTCATCCAAGCACTATAGCCAAGGCGCTCTCGCTCCTTCTTGGCGTTTGCTGAGAAATATTGCGAAGGCCGGTAAGCAACTGCTGAACGCCAGATCGCGTCTCGCCCGCCGTTAAACTGACCGGCGCTTGACTCAATCGATACAGGACCGCTACGAAGCCGCACACGACGAAGGCCGCCCTCTTCTGGGCGGTCATCGCGGAAATCCGGCCGAGCACCCTGAGAACACGATGCGATCCTTCCGGTCCGCCATCGCCGCCGGGTGCGATTTGATCGAATGCGACGTCCATCTGTCCTCGGACGGCCGTCTTGTCGTCATTCACGACCACACGCTCGAGCGCACCACCAACGGCACCGGGTTGATCCGCGACCATACCGCCGCCGAGCTCCGCCGCCTCGACGCCGGCCATGGGGAGCGGATCCCGCTCCTCCAGGAGGTCGTCGAGCTTGCGCTTGGCAAGGTCGGGCTGGTGATCGAGATCAAGCAGATCCCCATCCAGTACCCCGGTCTCGAGGACAAGCTGGTGAACATGCTCCGGCAGCTGGGCGCGGTCTCGGAATGCGCGGTGATCTCGTTCCATCACCCTTCGATCCGGGTCCTTCGCACGATGGAGCCCAGGCTGCAGCTGGGAATCATCGAAGGCGCCCGCCCGATCGACCCCGCTCGCATGTTGAAGGAGGCCGGCGCGGACGTCTACTCGCCGCACTGGGGCGCGATGGACCCTCAGGTGGTCAAGGACATCCACGCGGCGGGCGGCGCGGTGGGCTGCTGGCCGGTGGACGATGCAGCCGCCGTCGCGTGGTGCAAGTACTGCCGGCCGGACTCGATCTTCACGAACCGTCCGGTGGAGGTCGGCGCCGCCCTTCGGGCTTAGGGTCCCCTAGTTCTCGGTATTCGTTACACCCGGGATGCGCCGGGCGTTGCCTCAAATAGCGTGCGCACCCATACCATGAGCCGGCTGTGGTCGACCGGCCCCAATTCGAGGATCTCTACCGTGCCTACCTGGGCCGGATCTACGCCTATGTCCGGGCGCAGGTCCACAGCTCGGCCGACGCGGAGGACATCACGGCCCAGGTTTTCATGAACGCCTACCAGGCGTATGCGCGATTCGAAGCGCGCAACACCACACCGGCCGCGTGGCTGTTTCGGATCGCGCGCAACGCGACCCTCGACCACTTTCGCGCCCACGGCCGGCGCGAGCGCCTGCGCCGGACCATCGAGCACCAGCCGGTGGCCGAGGCCGATCCTGCGGTCGAGGCGGAGGAGCGGATCCAGTACAAAGCGCTGCTTGTGCGCGTGGCGCAGCTGCCCGAGCGTCAGCGCGACGCCATCTCGCTTCGCCACTCGGGCCTGAGCTTCGAGGAGGTCGGCGTCTTGCTGAAGTGCAGCGAAGATGCGGCCAAGATGCTCTACCACCGCGCGCTGAAGGCGATGCGAGAAGCGGTGGCCAAGGAGAGCGTGTGATCACCCCAACGAATCTGGCGATCTTTCGAGGACCCCTATGAGCGACCAAGAGGACGAGCTGGAGCTGGCGGCGCTGCAGCGGGAGCTCGACGATGCCTTCGAGACCACGCGCCCGCGCGCCGGTTTCGAGGACGAGCTGTGGACGCGGATGCAGGCCCGCCGGCCGGCCGGGACGCGCTTGCGCGATGCGTGGTTGGGCTTTGTTCAAGGGGTCCGCGCGGTGCCCGCCGTCCCGACCGCAGCGGTTGCCGCGCTGCTGGTGGTGGCCATCGGCGCGGGCGTCGTAACGATGAGCGGCTTTGGGCGCGGCGGGAGCACAAGCACCGGCACCAGCCTGAGCGCCGCACCTGCTCGGGATAACATCGCCGGATCGGGCAACGAGATCTCTCGGGGTGCGTTCGGCAAGCTGCCGGCGCCTTCGCTGAGCGCAGGTGCCCCCACCAAAGCGGGGATCGGGGACGGCTACACAACCGCCCCGACGACCCAACCATCCGCCGCGGCTCCTGGCGGCGGTTACACGGGTCCGGTCACGCTGACCTGGACGGGGAAGCTCGAGCTCACAATTCCCAGCGCGCCGGTGTTCCGCTACCACGAGCCTTCAACCAACGCCGCGGATCAGTTCGCGACCTCGCTAGGCGCGATCCTCCAGGGCCGGCCTGCCGGCTACCTGGGAAATTACGAGACCAGGGATTTCAACATCCGCGTGCGTGGCACAGTCCAGTCGCCGGCGCGCGAGCCGACCTATGTCCTCCTTCCGATCACAGCGCTTCCGCCCATCGTCGCAGCTGGCGGCCCGGCTGATGTCGCAAGCGTCTTCCTCGCCGAGCACAGCCTGATACCGACTTGGCCTTACACGACACAGATCGGGGATGTCCAGGGCGGTGCGTTTGCACTGGGCGACCAGACGAAGGTGATGTTTCTCCGGCAGTTTGCCGTCAAGGGTTACGGCAACGCATATGTCATCGACGCCATCGGTGAGCGTTCCGGCCTCGAGGTCGACCTGAAGGGCAACACGCCGACGGCCGCGGGCGGGCCACTGCCCCTGGACCTCGAGTCCGCAAGCTACCCGATCATTTCCGCCGACGAGGCGATCCGGTCCGCCCTGGCGTCGTCCCCGGCACCGGCCGGAGCGGCCAACGTTCCCAACGTCGCGCTCACGGACGCCGAGCTCGTCTACGCCCTCGTGGTCGCGGGCGACCACAGCTTCTACGAGCCCGCCGTTCTCTTCTCCGGCAAGTACACGGTCAACGGCACGACCTACGTCAAGCGCGTGCTGGTGCCGGCGGTGGACCCGACGCAGCGGTCGTCCTAGTTCCACCTCCTCCCCCATCCGGCCTGACGCTTCGCGTGAGGCCACCTTCCCCACAAGTGGGGAAGGGACTCAGCCCAACTCCCTACAAGTGGGGAAGGGACTCATCCCCACTTTCTACAAGTTGGGGAAGGGACTCGATACACTCCGGCTGAGCGTGAATGGGTAAGAAACAGATGCGGCAGGTCCGCCAGCAGGTTCGCCAGGTGCAGCCGAAGGCAGGCAGCGCGGCGACTCCCGGCCAGACCAGAAAGCAGCGCGAGCGCTATGTCCAGGCAGGCGGGATGCTGCAGGGCTACGCGCCGGACTTTGTCGTCCGGATGGGCTACATCGCGATCGGCGTGGGTGTCCTCTGCCTCGCGATCATCGCGGCGTGCCTCATCTTCATACCCCCGATTTACGGGTGGCCGGTGGCGATCGCTGCGTCGCTCGCGTGGGTGCTTCCCATCGCGCTGCTGGCGAGCTTTGTCGCGCCGGGCTTCCGGCTCGCCCTCAAAGATCGCAAGGCTGAGGGCAAGCTCGTGCAGGGACAGCTGGTCGGAGCGAGCTCCGTGAGCACCTCGATCGGGCTCGGCATGATGATGGTCCAGACGCGAGGAGGGGTCGAGCAGTATCTCGTGGCGCCGGCCCGTCTGAAGCAGGTGCCTGGCAATCAGGTCAACGTGGTCCTGACCATCACGCCGAACCTGCGGCACGTCAAATCGGTTGGGGTGATGGGCCAGCGCATGGTGGGTCGCGTGGAGCCGCCGGTGCCGGCGGTCATGAGACGCCTTCAGCTGCTGCCCTTGCTGACGCCGCTGGCGCTGACGCTGGGCGCCGTCATCGGCGACGACACGGTGGCTCTCTCTCCAATCAACCCGCCGCTGCTTCACGCGGCGCTGGCCGTGCTCGCGGGCACAGCCCTTGGCGCGGCCGTTTATGGAGTGTCGTTCTTCCTGCAGCGCCGCATGATGACCGAGGTACAGGCCCTGGTTCCTAAGACGTAGGAGTCGGAGTCGCCTCTGGTTCCGCCGGCTCGACCACCGGCCGCGTGAGGGAGGTCGAAGGCACGAGCCGCTTGCGCTGGGGGTAGGTCGCGATCAGCAGCAGGCTGAAGGCGAGACCGAAAAACACGGGACCCACGTGGAACGGGGCGCGCCACAGGTAGTAGGCGCCGGCTTCGAAAGCGAGGACGACAAACCCGTACAGGATTCCCGCCCGGACCCAGCCGATGTTGCCCCTCGGGTCGACCGCCGCGGCCATCAGACCGATGCCGAGCACCGCCCCGGCGGCCGAGGTGTGGGTGCCGACCTCCTGGTCCAGCGGCAACAGGGAGGTGGGCACCAGAGCGGCAGCCGCGCCGCCGACCAGGGCCATGCCCATCAGCAGCATGCCGACGGTGAGCAGGAGCCTTCTCATTGCGGGACTGTATACGAACGACGAAAGGGAACCTTGCGCCTTATAGTCCAAAGATGATCAACGACGTACACATCACCCCCGAAGGTCTCGTGGCGGTGAAGAAGGAGCTTGACGAGCTCATCAAAGTCCGCCGGCCCAACATCGTGGCCAAGATCAAAGCCGCCCGGGAATTCGGCGACCTTTCGGAGAACTTCGAGTACCACGCCGCGAAAAACGAGCAGGGAATGATGGAGGCGCGGATCAACGAGCTCGAGGCGATCGTCAAGAACCACGTCTTGATCGAGACCAAGAAGACGACCGGCGTCGTCGATATGGGCAGCACCGTGCGCTTCAGCGAGGACGGAGCCGGCGAGGAGACCTACCGAATCGTCGGACCCGCCGAAGCGGATCCCAAAGCAGGCAGGGTCAGCTACGAGTCCGCGCTGGGCAAGGCATTGATCGGGCACAAGGTCGGCGAAGAGGTCGAGATCAAGACGCCCAACGACTCGTACAGCGTGCGCATCACCGGCATTGATTAGCGTCACCGCGATGACGCCGCTCGAGGACCTTCGTGCGTGGATGGCCGCGCACAACGTTGACGCCGCGTACATCACGAAGCCTGTGTCGATCGCGTACCTCACCGGTTTCCATGCAGAACCGTATGAGCGCTTGATGGCGCTCGCCGTACGGCCGGACCACGCGACCCTCATCGTCCCGGCGCTGGAGCGCGAGAAAGCCGCGGGCCACGCGGCCGATCGTGCAGAGATCGTCTCGTGGCGCGACGGCGAGGACGCTTACGCGCTGGTGCGCGGCGCGCTCGAGGGCTGCGCCGAGGTCGGAGTCGAGAAAGAACACCTGAGTCTTCAAGCGGCCGAGCTATTGCGCGCCCGCACTTCAGTGCGGGCACTGATTGACGTTAGCCCGGAGCTCCGGCGCCTCCGTCGGATAAAAAACCAGACCGAGCTCGAAAAGCTGGCGCGCGCAGCGTCAATCACCGACGCGGTCGGCGAGGAGATCATCGAGCGACTTCGTCCGGGACAGACGGAGCTCGAGGTCTCCGTCATGATCGGCGCGGCCATCGGCGCACACGGCGGAACCCTCTCGTTTGAAAGCCTGGTCCAGTCCGGGCCCAACTCGGCGCTGCCCCATATGCGCCCAACGGGGCGCAAACTCAGCGCGGGCGATTTCGTGCTCCTCGATTTCGGCGCGGCGTTCGACGGCTACAAGGCGGACACCACGCGCATGGCGGTGGTCGGCGAGCCTGGCGAAAAGCATGCGGAGATCCACCGTGTGGTGCTCGCGGCGCACGATGCCGCGATCGCGGCGGTGCGCGCCGGCACTACGACAGGCGCCGTCGACGCAGCGGCCCGGCACCTGATCGACGCAGCCGGCATGGGCGACCTCTTCTTCCACCGCACCGGCCACGGTCTCGGCCTCGAGGCTCACGAAGACCCGAGCCTCGACCCGGGCTCTACAACCGTGCTCGAGGCCGGCATGGTATTCACCATCGAACCCGGCATCTACATCCCCGGTTGGGGCGGCGTGCGCATCGAAGACGATGTCGCGGTCGAGCGTTCCGGATGCCGGTTGCTGACCAAGATGGACCGCTCGCTGCGCGTGATCAGCGACCGCTGATGCTCGCCCCGGGCATGCGCCGGACCGCGCAGCGGGCACAGGTCTACAACGCGATAGTCTCCCTCGGCGGGCACTGCACGGCGGAGGAGATCGCGACAGAGATTCACAAAGACAAGCCGGGTTTTCCGCGCAGCACGGTGTATCGAGCGCTCGAAGCTTTGACCGCGTCGGGCTCGGTTTACGCCGCGCACCTCGATGAGGGCGCGACGTACTACGAGCTGGCCAGTGGCGATCACCACCACGCGGTCTGCCAGGTTTGCGGGGGAGTGCTGCATATCCAGGAAGAGCTCGTGAGCGAGCTCGAGAGACATCTGGAGGAAGGACACCATTTCAAGCCGCTGCGAACGGAGGTCCTGGTCGTGGGGGTGTGCGACTCCTGCTCCCAAAATCCGGGTCGCAAGGCGGCCCGCCGCCCCACGATCGACCCGGACCACCATCACTTCACCAAGGCATAATCGGCGACATGGAATCCAAGATCATCGGCACCGTAATGCCCGTCCTCGAGATGAGCATGCAGCCCGGAGAGAAGGTCTTCGCCGAGGCCGGGCAGCTGGCCTGGATGTCGATGGCCCTGCAGATGCAGACGTCGACCTCCGCCGGCGGACAGCAGGGAGGGTTCATGGGCGCGCTCGGCAGGGCCATGGCCGGCGGCACGCTTTTCATGACCGAGTACACATCGGTCGGCGGGCCGGGCCTGTTGTCGTTCGCCGCCAAGCTGCCCGGGCAGATCCTGCCGATGGACATCGTCCCGGGCCAGGGCTACATGGTCCACCGCCACGGATTCATGTGCGCAGAGCTCGGCGTGCAGTTTTCGATCGGGTTCCAGCAGCGGCTGGGCGCAGGCATCTTCGGCGGCACCGGCTTTCGCATGCAGCGCCTCCAGGGCCAAGGGAAAGCGTGGGTGGAGCTCCATGGTGAGGTCGTCACGTACGATTTGCAGCCGGGCAACACGCTGCGCGTCCATCCGGGGCACGTCGGCATGTACCAGGAGTCGGTGGGCTTCAACATCACGACGGTGCCCGGCATCCAGAACGCTTTCTTTGGGGGCTCAGGCCTCTTTCTTGCCGCGCTTACCGGGCCCGGTCGGGTCTGGCTCCAGTCGATGACGATGCAGCACCTCGCTCACGCGATTCAGGAATACCTGCCGAAACCGGGCTAGTCCCCGTCCAGTCAGCCGGTAAGTTCAGGAGGGCCGTTCAATGCCGAAGTACCTCATCCAGGGCTCGTACAGCGTCGATGGCATCAAAGGCGTGCTCAAAGAAGGCGGAACCGGCCGGCGAGCGGCAGTCGAATCCGCGGTGAAGGCGCTGGGCGGAAAGCTCGAGGCCTTCTACTTCACGTTCGGGGACGACGACGTGGTGGCCATTGTCGACGGACCTGACAACGTCTCGGCGGCGGCGTTCTCGATGGGCGTGGCGGCGACCGGTACGGTGCGGACCAAGACGACAGTGATCCTCACTCCCGAAGAGATCGATCAGGCGGCCAAGAAGACGCTGTCGTTTCGCCCGGCCGGCCACTGAGCTGACACGCGGATTGGCCGGCCGCTGGTTGACCTTCGACTGCTTTGGCACCCTGATCGATTGGCGCCATGGCATCCGGACCACCGGGGAGCTGCTGTTTCCGGGCAACGGTCCGCTGTTCCTCGACGCTTACATCGCCCTGGAGGCGGAGGTCGAGACGGAAGGTTCGTTTCGACGTTACCGCGCGATCCTCACCGAGACGACTCGCCGGGCGGCGCGCCAGCTGTCGCTCGACCTGAAAGCCGACGACGCGACCGCGCTGGTCTCGACCATCCCTTACTGGCCGCCGTTCGCCGATGTCGGTCCGGCGCTGGGCGAGCTGCGCAAGAAAGGCTGGAAGTTCGCCTTGCTGACGAACTGCGATCGCGACATCATCGCGCTCACGCAGCGCCGCCTCCCGGTGCCTTTCGACGCGGTCGTCACCGCGGAGGACGTATCCGCTTACAAGCCGGATCCACGGCACTTCCTTCTGTTCCAGTCCACGTTCGGCGCGTCAGCCGACGCCTGGATCCACGTCGCGCAGAGCTACTTCCACGACATCAAGCCGACCAGCGCGCTGGGTATCACGCGGATCTGGGTCAACCGGCAGCAAGAGAAGGACGATCCGTCGCTCGCCAGTGCGGTGGTCGGAAACCTGGCCGAGCTGCCGGCCGCTGTCGCGAAGGTCTCGCGCTAGCCCTGTCTTGGTAGGCCCGGCGGCGGGCCGACGACCTCGATGTCGTATTTGGCGGAAAGCTTCTTCCGGAGCTCGATCGAGTCTTCCTGCGCCTTGATGGCAACCATCTTGGCGGCGAGCTCGCGAAAATACTGCTCGAAGCCGGCTGGGGAGATGATGCACAGGAACCTGGCGGGTCGGACTCCCGCATTCCAGAAGCTGTGGGTGTGTCCTTTCGGCACGAGGACGTGCGTTCCCGGTTTGCCAACTATCGTGACCCCGTCGAGCACGAAGCTGGCGTGGCCTTCCATGACATAGAAGCCTTCGTCTACCTCGTGGTGGATGTGAATCGGCGGACCCTGGTAGCCGACCTGCAGGTCCCACTCGGTCAATGAGTAAGGCGTCCCCCTGTCCATTGGGACGAAGGTGACCTTTGCGCCGTTGAGGTCGACGATGTCGAGCGGCTCGTCGTCCATTTGCCGATCCTAATCGAAAAAATTAGGCGAGGTCGCCGAGTTCCACGGTCGCCTGGTAGACGCGCCGCGCCGGCCCGGACTGGACCAGGTGGCCAGAGATCTCGCGGCGGATCTTCAGGTCCCCGCCGGGCATCTGGACCGTGACGTCGTCGTCGATCAGGCCCGCGCGCATGCAGGCGGCGGCCACCGCGCTGGCGCTGGTGCCGGAGGCGAGCGTGTAGCCGGCACCCCGTTCCCAGATCTCCACGCGCACGCGGCCGCGGTCCACCACCTCGAACAGCTGGACGTTGGTCCGCTCCGGGAAGGCGGGATGGCGCTCCAGGTGCGGGCCAAGCTCCAGGCAGCGCGCCATGGTCGCCGGCTGGCCGAACACCACGCAGTGCGGGTTGCCGACCGAGACCAGCATCGCCTCGACGCTGCCGGCCGGCGTGTCCAGGTGAACCCGGTCGGGCTCCCCGTCGAAATTGGCCGGGAGGTCGGCGGCGCGGAACGACGGACGGCCGATGTCCAGCTCGGACACGATCTCGGCACCGTTGCGTGCCAGTACCTGGACCGGGTTCGGGCCGCCGGCCGTCTTGAGCTCGAACCGGTCGCCGGCACCGTGCTGGAGGACGGCGTGGGCGGCCGCGATGCGCAGCCCGTTACCGCTCTTCTGGGCTTCAGAGCGGTCCGGGTTGAAGATCCGGACGGTCATGGCTTTGGGGTCGAAGGCGAGGAGGCCGTCGGAGCCGAGGCCCCTGTGGCGGTCGCACAGAACGGGAAGCACCGCGACCACCGCGTCGAGCGGCGCGGGGAGGTCCAGCACGAAATAGTCGTTGCCCAGCGCCTGGTACTTGATGAGATCGATTCGCATTAGTGGAGTAATCATGGGGAATTTCACGTCCCACCTCCCCATCCGGCGCTTCGGAATTGACCGGGTTGGAGTCGGGTTGAGTAGAATTGATCCTCTAATGCGAGACCTCACGTGGCCTGCCCAGCGTCTCGTTCACATCCCGGCCTGCTTCTGTAGCTAGTTCGGCCGTCTGCTCGCGCCCTTCAGGGTCGCGCCCATTCGACCGATTTCGTTCCCCGCCAGTTCGTTTGTCATTTGGATTTTTGGGAGGTTTTGAATTGAGCTCATCAACGACAACCAAGGCTTTGATTTCCACCGAGTGGATCTCAGAGCATGGAAAGGACAAGGGGCTTCGCATCGTCGAAGTCGACGTCGACCCGTCCGCCTATGACAAGGGACACATTGAAGGTGCGGTCGGCTGGAACTGGCGGCGCGACCTCCAGAACCAGGTGGACCGCGACGTCGCCAGCAAGGAGGCTCTTGCCAACCTGCTGGGCCGCAGCGGGATCACGCCCGACACCAACATCGCGCTTTACGGCGACAACAACAACTGGTTCGCCGCCTACGCGTACTGGGCGCTGAAGTACTACGGGCACGACAAGGTGCAGCTCATCGACGGCGGCCGGGTGAAGTGGGAAAAGGAAGGACGCGAGTACAGCACCGTAACCCCAACCTACAACGCAGTCGAATATCACTTCCACGGCTCGCCGAAGGAAGAGATCCGCGCCTACCGCGACCACGTCGCGTCGAAGCTCGGCAAGGCCGGCCTGGTGGACGTGCGCTCGCCGAAGGAGTACTCGGGCGAGCTGCTCGCGCCGGAGAACCTGCCGCAGGAAGGCGCCCAGCGGGGCGGCCACATCCCGACCGCGGTCAGCATCCCGTGGGGCACCGCAGTCAACACCGAGGACGGCAGCTTCAAGACCGTCGACGAGCTGAAGGACATCTACGGCGGCAAGGGCATCACGCCGAACCGAGAAGTGATCGCCTACTGCCGCATCGGCGAGCGGTCGGCTCACACGTGGTTCGTGTTGAAGGAGCTTCTCGGCTACCCCGACGTCCGCAACTACGACGGTTCGTGGACTGAGTGGGGCAGCTCGATCAAAGCCCCGATCGAGAAGTAGTCATGGCAACGCAGGTCGTCGATCATTCCGCGCTCAAGGTCAACCAGGCCGGGATCATCGTGACCGTGCTCGTCGCGTTCGTCGGCAGCGCGTTCTACCGGCCGCTGCTGGTGCTGATACCGCTGCTCGCTGTCGTGCTGCTGCTCGGCACCTTTGCCCCGCAGCTCGCGCTTTTCAAGCAGCTCTATTTCAAAATCCTCAAGCCGCGCGGAATCGTCAAGCCGCGGCCGGTGCAGGACAGGCCGGAACCTCACAACTTCGCGCAGGGCATGGGCGGGGTCGTTCTGGCGATCGCGTCCATCTTCTTGCTGCCACTTCCGGTGGTTGGGCTTGCGCTCTCGCTGCTGGTCGCGGTGCTGGCCTTCGTCAACTTCGCGTTCGGGTACTGCCTGGGCTGCCAGATCTACTTCCAGCTCGGCAAATTCGGATTGATCAGAGCTTCGTGAGCACACAACTCTGGGCGCTGGCGGTGGTGGGCATCGTGGTGCTTGCCGCCGCCTGCCTGGAGGTCTTCCGTTCGCGCCGGGCGCGTGCGCGGTCGGTCGGAGCATCCGCGGCTCCGGCGAGCGAGCCCTACATCCTTTACTTCACCGGCGACGGGTGCACCGTCTGCCGCACCCACCAGGAGCCGGCACTCGCGAAGCTCGGCCCGGTGCGCGTCGACAAGGTCGACGCGATCGCGGAGCGGGAGCTGGCCGACCGCTTTCACGTCTACACGCTTCCCACCACAGTGGTGATGTCGCGCGACGGCGCGGCGCTGCACGTCAACTACGGCTACGCGCCCGCGCCCAAGCTGGAGCGCCAGTTGGCCGAGGCCCGAACCAACTTGCAGGCTGTCGCCACAGCCTGACCCGTATTCTGGCGCGGTGGCATCCCGCTGCCTCGCTCTGGTCGTTCTGGTCCTCTTCGCATTACCCGCGTGCGTTCAAGTTGAGCAAGGCGACCAGCTGATCGGAGCGATCTACCCCTTGACCGGACCGCAGGCCCCAGGCGGCAAGCAGGAGCTCGCGGGTGTGAAGGCGGCGCTCGCGGTGGCGGCAGCCAACGGCGATAGGGCGCGCTACCGCCTCGACATCGTCAGCGCCACCACGCCGGAAGAAGCAAGTGCGGCGGTGGACAAGCTGGTTCACGACGGCGCGCACGTGATCCTTGGGACGTACGGCAGCACGCTTTCGGCCGCGGCGTCCGCACGCGCCGAGGAGCTGAAGGTCGTCTACTGGGAAACGGGGGCGGTCGCGGACCCGATCACCGCCCAGCGGCACTACGTCTTTCGCACCGTCGCAACGGGCAGCGCGCTCGGTCGCATGGCGGTCACGTTCACGCATGACGCGCTGATTCCTGAGATGAAGTTGTCCGCGCCTCGCGCGGTAGTCGTTCGCGTCAACGACATCTATGGTCGCTCAGTCGGAGGAGGCGAAGAAGCCCTCGCCAAAGCCATGGGCATCCAGGTCGTCGATGTCATCGAGTACAACCCGCGTGCATTCGACGCCGAGGTCATCGCGTCGCGACTCGCCGCTGATCGGGCGGATTTCCTGTGGGATGTCAGTTACATCGACGACGGCGTGGCCATCTGGCAGGCGCTGCTGCGAAATCACGTTTCGTTCAAAGCGGCGATCGGCACCAGCTCCGCTTTCTGCATGGCGGAGTTCAGCCAGCGTGTCGGAGCTGGGTCGGTGGGCGTATACGCGGCAGACAAGCCCGACGGAGAGATAAACCCCGCGGCCCTCTCGCCGGCGGGCCGGGCGCTGCTGGCCAAGGCGCAGGCTGAGTTTGCCCGCACCAAAACCTCCCTGGACATTCCCGCGGTGGCAGGGTTCGTGGGCGGCTGGACGCTCTTTCACGACGTGCTCCGGCACGTCTCCGGGCCGTTGACATCTGAGTCGGTCCGCGCCGCCGCGCTCGAGGTCGACGTCCCGGTCGGCGACAGCATCAACGGGGGCGGTGTCAAATTCGGCGCGGATGGATCGCTCGATGCGGGACAGAACACGAGGGCGGCGGCGGTCATCGGCCAGTGGAAAGCCGTCGGGGTGATGAAGGTCCTGTACCCGGCCGCGTACGCGACGGGCTAGCCGATTGGGGGTCTTTTCAGACGACGGTCAGTGGTGGTGGGACGGCCAGGCGTGGATCGCAACGTCGCAGGTCGTGCTGCCTCAACTGCCGATGACCGAGTTCGAAAAATCTGGAAAGCTGAACGACGCCCGCGGTGAAATGAGGAAATGGGAGGGGGTTCGCGCCGCTGAGGTAGTGGGGGGAAGTGGTGCCTCTCAGACTTCGTCCGTCATTGGGATAGCGCTGGTGGTGCCATTTATCGTGCTGCAGCAGCGCGCCTTCCGGGACTACAGGTTGTGGACGCTCGAGCAGCGCGCTGGCGACGACATTCCTGCTCGGTCCGGACGAACCGATGATGGCCGGAGAGACAACCATGTTCCGAACCTTGTTTCTGGCCACCGCTAAGCGTGATTTTGCGGTTGCGGTTACAAGGGCGCATCTCTTGATCTTTCGCATCGACTTTCTCGATGGGCAACCGCGATGGGTCGCCCTCGTCGCTCGTCCGAATGACGTGAAGATTGAGCTGCGCAGCGGACCGTTCGGCTACAACCCGATGCTTGTGGTGACGCATGGGAGCTGGCAGTGGCAGATCCGCGGCACCCAACGAGTGTTCCAGCCCGAACCGGTGCTCCAGGCCTGGAGGCAGGGCGCCGCCAGCATGCGTGGTTAAGACTGGCCCACGAAATGCGGCCACGAGTCGTACAAGTTGGTGATGTCGGATGCATGCTCAGTCGAGTCAGCGAGGTCGTAGATGTAACCCTGGACTGGTGTGGCGCAATAGGCAGCCGCGTTGTTCACGGAGGCCTCGGCGTACCACACCAGCTTCGGACTCAGGAAGGCGGCACCAGATCGCTTTTGCGGACTGAGCTGACGGGCCGTGACTGAGTTGTTAGGGCCGACGTCGAAGACCCAGGGGAAAGATCCATTACCGGTGTATGCGATACGAGCCCCGTCAGAACTGGACGAGGGATCAGTCCAGTCAAATCCAAACTGGTCGTATAGCTGCAGCACCACGTTGCTCGGGTCCCACGCCTGAAGACCACGCGCTCCTGACCCGATGAAGAACAAGAGAGCGCCGGTGCCGGACCATGTCGTGATACCGAGTTCGCGGCTGAAAACGAGCTTCCCGTCCGCCACGCGGAACACTTGAAATGCCGGCGGGAACGTGATGTCTGGGGAGTGGACCCCAGGTCCGGGTGTCTCAAGCGACACGTACCGGCCGTCGGGAGAGAAGGCGATCTTCGCGCGTGAGGGCCCGTCGAAATTGGGCCAGCAATTCCCGAATCCGCCTATCACCCCGGTGGCAAGGACTTGGTGACCCGCCGCGAAGAGGAGGTGCAACTCCAGGTAGGTGCCGTTGACGTCCACGAGGTAGCTGAGTATCCGGCCGTCAGGGCTCCAAGCGTAGACATGCGAGAAGTACCCGCTCCTAGACCATGCGCGCACGAGAGTGGTTTGTCCTGAAGCAAGGTCCACCATGTACAGCGCTCCTGGCGCTCCCACATAGTCAGGTATGCGTTCGGCGACGTAGGAGATTCGGCTGGCGCTGATGAATCGAAAGCGGGTGCCTCCGGAAAAAGTGCAGCGTGTGACGGGATGCGCGATGTCACTGATATCCCTGACCAATACTCCTGCGACGTCCTTCAAGGTAACTATTGCGAGCCGCTGGCCTGCTGATGGCGGTGAGGTGCAGGAAACGGCAACGGGTGGAACCGGCGCATCGCCGCCGGGGCTCGGGCTCGGGAACTCAAACGGCGAGGATGGGCTCGGACTGGAAACTCCCGTCGTTGGCCGCGGGGTCGCGTTAGGGGTCTCCGACGCCGAGGAGGCACCAGGACGAGCGGCGGATGGTGAGTTGTTACAGCCCGCCAAAAGCAGCAGCGCAGAAACGGCCATCGCGCAAAGCCTGCGCATCAATGAAACAACGCCTGACGCCAGCGTCCGTTACGGAACCGGACTCTAGCTTTCGAGCGAGCGCTGGACGAGTGTGATGTCCATCCAGCGGTCGAACTTGTGCGCCGCGTTCTTGATGGTGCCCACGACCTCGAAGCCGTGGCGCGTGTGCAGGGCCAGGCCGGAACGGTTGTCGGTCGCGATGGTGGCGACTATGGTGCGGTAGCCGAGGCCTCGCGCCGATTTGATCAGCTCGGTCAGCAACGCGCGGCCGACGCCCTGGCCGTGGTGCACCGGGTCTACGTAGACGAGGTCTTCGACCACGTCGAAGCCGCGCTGATTCCAGGGGAAAAGGCGCGCCCAGCCGATCAATCCGTTGTCATCGGTGCAGACGATGAGGCTGGAGCGCTTGCCGTGCGCCTCCCACCAGTGCGCCGCCTCTTCGGTGTCCAGCGGCTCCGAATCGATGGTGGCGAAGGTCTGGTTGACCGCCCAGTTGTAAAGGCCGACGATCGGCCGGAGGTCGTCGTGAGTGGCGGGCCGGATCGTGAATCCCTTGGTCGCCTTGGCCATCGGACCATTGGATCACGAACCAGGTGTGCCTGCGTAGTGGCTGTCTGCTACGTTGCGGGCTCTGTGAAGCCTCTCATTCAGACGCCGCTACCAGGGCCTAAGGCGGCGGAGCTGATCGCGCGCGACTCGAGGGCGATGTCGCCCAGCTTCACCCGCGCCTACCCCTTCGTCATGGAGCGGGGGGAGGGGTGCTGGGTGACCGACGTGGATGGCAACCGGTTCCTCGATTTCACAGCCGGCATCGCCGTCGTCACGACCGGACACTCCCACCCGAAGGTCGTGGCCGCCATCGAGGAGCAGGCGAGGCGGTTCATCCACATGTCTGGCACCGACTTCTACTACCGCTCCGAGATCGAGCTCGCCGAGCGCCTGGAGGCGAAGATCCTCCCGGGCACGCCCGCCAAGGTGTTCTTCACCAACTCGGGCGCCGAGGCGATCGAGGGCGCGATGAAACTGGCGCGGTTCACGAGCGGCCGGCCGAGCTACATCGCGTTCATCGGCGCGTTCCATGGCCGCACGTTCGGCGCGCTTTCGCTCACCGCTTCCAAGGCAAGCCAGCGGCGGCGCTTCGCACCGCTTCTTTCGTCGGTGTTTCACGCGCCCTTTCCGACCGAGTCCCGCGGCATAACCACGGATGACAGCCTGGCCCGCATCGAGGAGCTCTTTGCGACAGTGGCGCCGCCGGAGAGCGTGGCGGCGGTGTTCGTCGAGCCGATACAGGGAGAAGGCGGCTACCTGGTGCCGCCCGACGACTTCCTGCCGCGGCTGCGCGAGCTCACCCTCAAGCACGGCATTCTGCTGGTGGCCGACGAGGTGCAATCTGGCATGGGCAGGACTGGCAAGTTGCTGGCGATCGAGCACTGGGGAGTCGAGCCCGACATCGTGTGTCTCGCCAAGGGCATCGCTTCCGGCCTTCCCCTGGGCGCGTTCATCGCGCGAGCGGAGCAGATGAACTGGCCGCCGGGATCGCATGGCAGCACGTTCGGCGGCAACCCCGTCGCGTGCGCCGCGGGGATCGCGACGCTCGATCTCCTCGAGGATGGGCTCATGGAGAATGCCGCGCGTGTTGGGGCCGTCATGCAAGACGGCCTCCGCGAGATCGCTTCGACCCACTCGCAGGTCACTGATGTCCGCGGAATGGGATTGATGCTTGCTCTCGAGTTCAAGACGCCTGACCAGGCTGCGCAGCTGGTGCAGTCGGCATTCGAGCGAGGTCTGCTATTGCTCACGGCGGGAAGCCGTGCAGTACGGATAAGTCCGCCGTTGGTGCTGGACCCCGAAGAGGCCGCTACCGGCCTGGAGATCATCGCCTCAGCACTCGACTGATTAGGTGCCGTTGGCGCCAAAAGTACGAAACCCGACGCCTTGATAGGTGCCGTTGGCGCCAAAGGCTCCGAATCCGGGCGGGTTAGGCTTTGGCGGCGTCCGGGACGGTTGTCAGGACGCCGTCCAGCACCCGGCGCAGGAGCTTTCTCAGCGTTTCCCGCTCCTCGGGGCTGAGAGCGGCCAGCACCTCATCCTCGATCTTCGCGCGACCTTTCTCGGCGCGCTCGACGGCAGCACGACCCGCCGGAGTGATCTCCACGAGGTGGCGGCGGCGGTCGCTGGGGTCGCGCCGGCGTACTGAGTACCCGGCCGCTTCCAGCTCGTTGAGGTACAGCACGACGCTGTTGGCGTCGATCATGAGGACCGACTCCAGCTCCTGCTGGGAGACGCTTCCACGCTCGCGCACGTGGGCCAGGGCGAGAAATGGCTTGAGCCGGATGCCCTCGAGCTCCTCGGCCGTACGCCTGTGCAACGCCTTGGAGACCTGCTGAAGCAGCTCCACCAAACCGCTACCGGAATGTCCACCCACTTTGGTCTCTACCGATCCTACCACTAGATGAGAATCATTCCCAACTTCCAGATAATCCATGCGCCTTGGACGAAATAAGGGCGATGATCATCATATTATAGTGATCGTCCCGCAGTCAGGTTCGTCTAGGAGGCAGTATGAAGATCCATCGATCCTTAATCGAGAACCCGGTCAGCGACCGGCGCCGCTGGCTCACCCTCGTCGTGGTCTGTTTCGGCCAGCTGATGATCATGGTCGACGCCACGATCGTCAACGTCGCGCTGCCCTCGATTCAGCGCGACCTCCACTTCACCCCGGCCACCCTCACCTGGGTGGTCAACGCCTACCTGATCACTTACGGGAGCTTCCTGCTCCTCGCCGGTCGAGCGGGGGACCTCATCGGCCGGAAGAAGGTCTTCCTCGCCGGCCTGGTCGTCTTCACCGTGGCTTCTGTGCTCAGCGGGCTGACCACGGACGAGGTGATGCTGGTCGCGGCGCGCGCGCTGCAAGGACTTGGTGCCGCCCTCTCGGGCGGGGTCATCATCGCCTTGATCGTCACCGACTTTCCAAAGCCTCAAGAGCGCGCGCAGGCGATGAGCATCTTCACCCTGGTGATTGCAGGTGGCGGCTCGTTCGGCTTGCTGGCCGGCGGACTGCTGACGCAGATGATCAACTGGCACTGGATCTTCTTCATCAACCTGCCCATCGGTTTGGCCACCTTGATCCTCGGCTGGTGGCTGATCAACGAGAACGAGACCAGGGGCCTCAGCCGGGACGTCGACATTGCCGGCTCGATCCTGGTCAGCGTCGCGATGATGGTCGGCGTCTACGCGATAGTGACCGCCTCCGATCAGGGTTGGGCGTCGGCTCACACGCTCGGGTTTGGCGCGGCAGCAGTCTTGCTCCTGTTCGCGTTCATAGTGCTCGAAGCGCGGATCAAGAACCCGATCATGCCGTTGCGGATCCTTCGCCTCCGCAGCCTCACCGGCGCGAGCGCGGCACGCGCTCTGCTCGCGAGCGGAGGGTTCACCGCCTACTTCCTCGGCGCCCTCTACCTGCAGCACGTCAAGGGCTACGACGCGATTGGCACCGGCCTTGCGTTCCTGCCTCAAACCGTCGCGCTCGGCATCCTGTCCCTCGGCATCACCGCGAGGTTGATGCGGAGCTTCGGCCCGCGCGCGATCGTCGTCCCGGGCATGCTGATCTTCGCCGCGGGCATGCTGGTCCTGTCCACACTCGACGCACACAGCAGCTACTTCCCGGGCATTTTCGGTGGCTACCTGCTGTTCGGGATCGGCGCCGGCATGTCGTTCATGCCGCTGATCACCATCGCCATGGCCGAGGTTCCCGTGGCGGAAGCTGGCCTGGCGTCGGGCATCGCCAACGTCACCATGCAGGTGACAGCGGCGATCGGCCTTGCAGTCCTCAGCACCATCGCCACGGATCACGCCAAGGCGCTCGTGGCGCAGGGACAGCCGCTGGTCAGCGCGCTCGCCGGCGGCTACCAGCTTGGGTTCCTGCTGGCGGCGGCGTGCATCGCGGTTGGCCTGCTCGTGGTGCTTGTCGCTCTCCGCGTGCCCGTGGCGGCGGTGCAGCAGGTCCACGTTCGAAGTGAGTTCACCGCCGTGGAGGCGGAGGCGGCGTAAGGCGTCGTTACTAGATCCGGTCGGCGACCGCCTGCATTCCGGCGGCCGCCGCCCGGTCGTCCCCGGCCACCAGCTTGAAATTCTTGGCGCGCTGGTCGTCGATCACTTTGATGGTGGACAGCACCTGATCGCGTGCTGTGTCAGAGGCAAGCGGCGCGACACCATATAGACGCGTGATGAATTTCTCCGAGAGATTCTGCCGCGCCGTGGCGTCGCCACTCGTTGCGTAGGCGATCAGGTCGGAGTTTCTCGCCCCCCACAACTGAGCGATCTGATTGCCGGCCCCGGCGCCCGACATGTCGGTGAACAACTTGCCCAGCGCATCCGCGTTGGCTCCCAGGGCCGCGGCGGCTCCGGCCTGTTCGGTTGTGCGCGCAGCGGCAGCCGCGTCGGTGGTCATCGTCGCGAGGTACGAGTGCTCTTGCAAAAGCACGTTCAGCGACACCCGCGTGTCGACGGCCTTGCTCGCCGGATCACCCGGAAATTTGTCCGGGAACATCTGCGCTGTGCGTGTCGCCAGCAAATCACCGACACCAGACGTGATTGCGTACACCGCGCGAAGGTCGACATACATCTTCGGGTAGGACTGCGCTGCGGCATCCTCGATGACCGCTTGCATCGCCGTCAGCTGACGGGTCTCGAGTTGCGTCACCTGATCCACCGGGATCTGCGTGAGGCTTGTGATGAGCTTTGCGAACTCGGGCACGAAACCGTTGGCGAGCCCGGACTTGGCGCCGTTCGACTTGGCGTCGTTGTGCGACACGAGGCCGATCGTGTAATCCACCAGGTAGCCGTTCTGAATCCCCCACGACTTCTCGAACTGGGTTGAGGCAGTGTTGCCGTACGCCGAGCGGATGAGGTCCACGAGCGAATTGGTGTTTGCGATCAGGAGGCTGGTGTAGGCGGAGTGCTCGTCGGTCTTGTTGGCCGCCGCGGTGGCCTGCTTGGCGACCACCATCACGTGCTCTCCGAGCAGCAGGTCCAGTTTCGTGCGCAGGTCGGCCGCCTTGGAGTTGGCGGGGGTGGGGCTGGGAGACGCCGAGTCGATGGGAATGGGTGATTGCATCGGACCGGATCCCCACATGGAGCACGCCGCCAAAAGGACCGCGGCGAGAGCCAGGATCCGGATGAGCATCAGTTCAGCGCCATGGTAGGTCTTACCATGGGTGCCGCCTTGCCGGAATGGCTCCTCGTTGACGGCTCGAGCATGATCTTTCGAGCTTTCTACGGAATCCCCAAAACGATGCGCGCGCCGGACGGAACTCTCGTCAACGCGGTGCGTGGAACCATGGACAACCTTGCGCGCTACGTCACAGATCGCCGTCCACGTCACGTTGCGTTAACCACCGACGAGGACTGGCGACCCGACTGGCGCGTGGAGCTGCTGCCCAGCTACAAGGAGCACCGGACCGCCGAGCCGGTGCCGCCGGAGCTCGATCCGCAGATGCCGATCATCATGGAATGCCTTGCCGCGGTGGGCGTGGACACCGTGGGCCTCGAGGATTACGAGGCAGAGGACATCATCTCCTCGCTCGTTTCGAAGGTCAGCCCGCCGGTGGAGATCGCAAGCGGCGACCGCGACCTCTTCAGCCTCATTCGCGACCGGGAGGTCATCGTTCTGTATCCCGAGAAAACCGGCATCGCGGAAGTCGACGAAGCGGAGGTCACTCGCAGGTATTCGATCCCGGGCCGCGCGTACGCCGATTTCGCCGTCCTCCGCGGCGATCCCTCGGACGGGTTGCCGGGCGTGGCCGGAGTCGGCGCCAAGAAGGCGGCGGACCTGGTCCGCAGGTACGGTTCCGTGGCGGCGATGCTCGAGGCGGGCATCTTCCGCGACTCGGACGCCGAATACCTCGAGAAAGCGCAGCGCGTCGTGGCGCCGGTGACCGATCTCAAGATCAAAGTTCCGCGCGGGCGGCGCGACCGCTACCCGGACGATTCGGCGAAGGTCGAAGCGCTCGGCAAGCGCTATGGGGTGGGGAGCTCGTTCGAGCGCCTGATCAAGGCTCTCGCCTCGATGCCGGCCTGACTCTTACAAAGGCAATCGTGGAAGTCGGGCTGTGCGCCTCCTGCAAGCACTCGCGCAAGGTCCCGGGGACCCACAGCACTTTCTGGATGTGCGAGCTGTCGCTGACGGATCGCTCGTTCCCGCGCTATCCGCGGTTGCCCGTTCTGAAATGCCGCGGCTACGAAATTAAGCCGGCTCCACCCTCAACAGACCCATAGGCAATCCTTCGGCGGGGTCGAAGGTCGCGACCAGCCGGGCGCTCGCCATCGAGAGCTCCGCGATCGCGCCGGCATCGCTCAGCGCATATAGCATCGCGCCGTCCGGGCTCGCCGCCAGACTCGAGACGCTCCAGTTCGCGAGCGTGCGGTTGCGAACCTGCAGGCTGCTTGTGTCGATCCAGATGAGGCCATTCAGACCAGCGGTGACCAGGGTTTTGCCGTCGTTGCTCACTGCCGCGCCACGAGGACCTTGCGAACCCATCTCTTTGGCCGCCACGCCCTTGACGAACAAGCTCGCGCTCGAGCCGATCATTGGGAACTTGCCGTTGCGCACGATCGATGGAGCGTTGCCATCCAGATTGTCGATCTGCGTGACCAATCCCATCGGCCCATTGGCTGCGTAGATGTGCCGGCCGTCCGGCGTCATCGCGAGCGACCACTGAAAGGCGCTCGAGTTCGATGACCAGCCGGAGCCCGGGAGGTCGAGGCAAAACGCATATGGGCTGCTCAGGTTGAGCGCGTGCACGAAGGCGCCCTGGTTCTCGCGCGCATAAATGCTGTACAGCCATTGACCGTCAGGCGAGAAGACTCCGGATAGGCGCACCCCGGTCATGATTTCGCCAGGCCCGCCTTTGTCCACCACGGTGTATGCCCCGAGCTGCCCGGCCAGAACCTCGTAGACGCGCACGTGGTAATAGCTGTCGGCGGCGTTTGGGTATTCGATCACGTAGACGCTCTGTCCGGTGTTGTTCACTGCGTCGAAGTCGAACTTGCCATTCAGGTCGATGCGCTTCGCCACGTTGAACATTTGCGTGTCGATCAGAAGCATGTGCGTGGAAGTCCGCGGGTCGGGCGCCTGCAGGACCAGGTAGCGGCCGTTCTGCGAGAGGCCGCCCGGAGCCCCGCCTCGTGTCGCCGGCGGCATCTCGAAGGCGCCCGGAAGCTGAAGCGTGCGGAGAACGTTGCCACTGCGAGGATCGATGTCTTGAAGCGTCTTGCCGCTGAGTGCATAGAAATGCATGCCATCGGTCGAGGGAATGCCCCAGGGCAGGCGGCGCTCCGTGGCCCGTGACTGCGTGTCGATCAGTGCGACGATCTGTCCGGTGCGGCCCGAAGCAGCCTCGTACAGCTTGTAGTTCCCCGCGGCGACGGGACCCGGAGAACCGCATCCAGCCACCAGCACAAGAAAGGACACCGCCAGTAGAGCTCGTCGCATGTTCTTCACCTCGCCTCCCATACACCGGCAGAAGCGGTTCGGTTCCTAGTGGAGGGAGGCGGCTATCTCCAGTGCTTGAGCCTTCGTGAGGTTCCCTTCGATGCGCACGATGGTGCCGCCCACGTCAAGGATCAGCGTGTTGGTGGCGAGACGCATCGTCTCGCCCCTGAAAGATCCATTCGCGTCGTTGAAGTAGAAGTCGTGAAGGGATCCGGCGATCCAATAGCCACGATGCCCGGCGACTGTCAGGTCTTCGACAGTCGTGCCCGGGCCGAGCATCTTGCCGAAGAAGTTCCTGTCGACCGCGCCCCTCGCCTCGGTCACGAGCACCGACACACCGGTCTCGCCCGCCACCGGGATGTCCGGTCGCTTGGAGTAAACCAGCGTCACCTCACCCTGCGCCGACCCAGTGGGGGGAAGTTGCAGGTACACCTCATCCGGATCGCCGAGCTTGGACGGAACTGTCACGTGCCAGGACACCTGATGCTGAGCGTCGGCGAGCGTCGTCTTGCCGCCCAGGCCGAGCCGCTGGCCCAGCGGACCCGGCGGCAGGGGTGACGGCGTCGGCACCACGTGAACTCGCTGGAAGAAGACGTGCACGTTGACCCAGTCCGCGACCGCCTCGCGCGAGGGTTGGTAGGCGACAAGGGCTGTGAGCGCGATGACCGCCGCCGCGGCGGCGAGCGCCCAGCGGCTCTGGTACCAGG
>DASRWV010000147.1:0-16127 GCA_035687505.1 Nitrosotalea sp. | reverse complement strand
CCAGACGCGCATCGAGCTGCAGAAGCTGCACCGCGACCTGCAGACGACCTTCATCTATGTCACGCACGACCAGGTCGAGGCGATGACGATGGGGGACCGGATCGCGATCATGAACGCGGGCATCCTGCAGCAGGTGGGGACGCCGGGCGAGATCTACGACCACCCGGCCAACCTCTTCGTCGCCGGCTTCATCGGCAGCCCGACCATGAACTTCGTTCCCGCGACAGTGCAGGACGGGACGGCGAAGGCCTCTGGCTTCGAGGTCAAGCTGCCCAAGCCGATCAACTCGACCAAGGGCACGCTTGGCTTCCGGCCGGAAGCAGTGACGGATCGCGTTGTCGATGGCGGCACCGCCATGGAGATGAAAGTCGACGTGGTCGAGCGGCTGGGCTCGGACCAGTTCCTCTACGGGCAGGTCGGCGGCGACCAGGTCACCGCCCGCGTCGATCCGCGCATGGCCGTCCAGCCCGGCGACAAGGTCCGCCTCGGCCTGGACACGCGGACCATGCACTACTTCGACGCGGAGAGCGAACTAGCCCTGCTGTAGCAGTAAATTTCCCTCTCCCCTCTAGGGGAGAGGGCTAGGGTGAGGGGCGGACATTGGAGCACATCCGGGCACTCGAGGACTTCGACGCTGCCCGCTTCCGCGCCTTCAGGCGCTCGATCGGCTCCATCCTGACCCGGCGCGCGCGCCGGCTTCAGTCCATCGAGCCGGTGCTCGAAGCGGCTGGCCTCGAGGGCCGGGCTTTTGGCGGCGTGCAGGAGATACCGCTGGACAAGGTGGTGGGCTCGGCGGCGCCGCCTTCGAAGACAGGCGACTTCGACCCCGGATTCCTGCCGGTCAACCGGCGTATGCGCGACCGCTGGACACGCATCTACAAGGAGATGGTCGAAGGCGACGAGCTGCCGCCGATCGATGTCTACAAAGTCGGCGACAGCTACTACGTGATCGACGGACACCATCGCGTCTCGGTCGCTCGGAGCCTGGGACGCGCCACCATCAACGCTCGCGTCGTCGAGGTGCGCACCCGTGCCCCGTTGGGACCCAAGCTCGACGCGGCGGCGTTGCTGCGTGCGGCCGAGTATGCAGCCTTCCTCGAGACGACTCAGCTCCATCGCACGCGGCCGGAGGCGCGCCTGGAATGCAGCCGCCTCGGCCGTTACGACGAGATCCTCAAGCACATCCTCGGCCACGGCTACTTTCTTGGCCTGGAGAAGGGCCGCGCCGTGCCGCTGCCGGAGGCGGCGGCCAGCTGGTACGACCACGTGTACAGGCCGGTTGCGGCTGCGATCCGCAAACACGGCGTGCTCGAACAGCTGCCCGGCTGGACCGAGGCGGACCTGTATGTGGAGATCACCCATCGATGGCTGAAGCTCAGCGAGGGTGGCCAGGCGGCCGGACCCGATCCGGCGGTGGAGGAGCTGCTCAACGAGCACGCCAACAGCTGGTGGCGCCGTCGCCACGCCATCCAGATCCCCGAGCGCCGCTCCAAGACAAGGGAGAAAGACTCCCTCTCCCCTTCAGGGGAGAGGGCTGGGGAGAGGGCCGAGGCAGAAAGTGACCCCCTCTCCCCTTCAGGGGAGAGGGCTGGGGAGAGGGGCGAGGCAGAAAGTGACTCCCTCTCCCCTTCAGGGGAGAGGGGCGAGGAAGAACAACGCCCTTGATCGGCATCATCTTCGGCCCGCCCGGCAGCGGCAAGGGAACCCAGGCCAAGCGGATCGAAAACGAGTTCAACCTCTCCCACCTCTCGACCGGCCAGATCCTCCGCGCCGAGGTCAAACGCGGCACCGAGATCGGCCAGGAGGTGGCGCGCAGCATGGCCGCCGGCGACCTCGTGCCGGACGACCTCATCGTCAGCATCGTCCGCCAGCGCCTGCCCGCTTCAGAAAAAGGCGCCGGCGTGCTTCTCGACGGGTTTCCCCGCACCATCCAGCAGGCTCAGGCGCTGGACGAGATGCTGGCCGAAGAGGGGCATCGGGTGGACTTCGTGATCGCCCTGGACGTGCCGGAGAAGGACCTGGTGGACCGCATCCTGCGCCGGGCGGCAGTCGAGGGGCGCGCGGACGACACCGAGGAGGCGATCGCCGAGCGGATGCACGAGTACCACAAGCTCACGGAGGCCGTCCTCGACCACTACCGCAAGGAGGGTGTGCGGGTGGAGGTGGTCGACGGCACTGGCGATCCCGATGCGGTTTTCGAGCGCATTCGCCGGGCCATCGGAATATCCTCACGGTAAAGCTGGGTGGACGTGGCAAAAAAAGCCAGTGAATCAGACCTTGGGCCGTCGATAAAACCCGCCGCTAACGGCAATGGAGCGGCGGAGGTCGAGCCACATGCCGAGATGTCCCGGATCGCGAGCGCCTTCCCGCCCATCGCCGAATACGCGTTCCTCTCCGACTGCGAGGTCAACGCGCTGATCGCCCCCAGCGGCCGCGTGGAGTGGATGTGCCTGCCCAGGCCGGACAGCCCCAGCGTGTTCGCCTCCATCCTCGACCGGGCGGCGGGCAACTTCCGCTTCGGCCCCACCAACGTCCAGGTCCCCGCCGGACGCCGCTACCTGCCCGGCACCCTGGTCCTCGAGACCACATGGCGCACGCGAACCGGCTGGATGATCGTTCGCGACGCCCTGTGCATTGGGCCCTGGTATCACAGCCAGCGCCGCTCCGGCACCAACCGCCGGCCTCCGACCGACCATGAGGCCGAGCACATCCTCTTGCGCACCGCCAAGTGTGTGGTCGGAAGCGTCGAGCTCAGCATGGACTGCCACCCGGTCTTCGACTACGGCCGGACGTCAGCCAGGTGGGAGTACGCGGGAACCGGCTACGGCGAAGCGATCGCCAGCGGGGGAGAGGACGAGGTGCCGCTGCGCCTGGTCACGGACCTGAACGTGGGCTTCGAGGGGCCCGGCGCGCACGCGACCAAGACTTTGCGGCAGGGCGAGCGAGCGTACGTCGCGATGGTCTGGTCGCGGTCTCGCCACTCGACAGGCAAGGAGTACTGGGAAGAGCATCCCGCGCCCGCGACGTGCGAGGAGGCATTCCAGCGCATCGAGCGGACCGCGGACTTCTGGCGCGAGTGGATCAACAGAGGGGAGTTTCCCGAGCATCCATGGCAGAGCTACCTCCAGCGCAGCGCGCTGACGCTTAAGGGTCTCACCTACAGCCCGACCGGCGCTCTGCTCGCCGCGCCGACGACATCGCTGCCGGAGACGATTGGCGGCGAGCGCAACTGGGACTATCGCTACACATGGATTCGCGACGGCACCTTCATGCTCTGGGGTCTCTACACGCTGGGTTTCGCGCGCGAGGCCAACGACTTCTTCTACTTCATCGCCGACGCGGCCGGGAGCACGAAGGACCTTCAGGTGATGTATGGCATCGGCGGCGAGCGTGAGCTGACGGAGAAAACGCTCGATCACCTGAGCGGGTACGACGGTTCGCGGCCCGTGCGGATCGGCAACGCGGCCTACCAGCAGATTCAGCATGACGTTTGGGGTGCGATGCTCGACTCGGTGTACCTGCACACGAAGTCGCGCGACTTCATGCCGGAGGTCGTGTGGCCGATCCTCAAGCGCTCGGTCGAATGCGCTATCGAAAACTGGCGGAAGCCTGACCGCGGGATCTGGGAGGTCCGCGGCGAGCCGCAGCATTTCACGTCCTCCAAAGTCATGTGCTGGGTCGCGGCGGACCGAGGCGCGCGGCTGGCCGAGCTGCACGGCGACCTCGAGCTTGCGAATCGGTGGCAGGCGGCGGCCGACGAGATGAAGTCGGACATCTGCGAGCACGGAGTCGACGAGCGCGGCGTTTTCGTCCAGCACTACGGAGCCAAGGTGCTCGACGCGTCGGTCCTCCTGATCCCATTGGTTCGCTTCCTCCCGCCCGATGATCCGCGTGTGCGAGCGACCGTGCTCGCGATCGGCGAGGAGCTGACCGTGGACGGAATGGTCTTGCGTTACCGCACAGAGGAAACCGACGATGGCCTTTCCGGCGAGGAGGGCACGTTCACCATCTGTTCGTTCTGGATGGTGTCCGCGCTGTGCGAGATCGGCGAGCTGGACCGCGCACGCCAGCTCTGCGAGAAGCTCCTTTCCTACGCGAGCCCGCTGCAGCTCTACGCGGAAGAGATCGACCCGCGCAGCGGCAGGCATCTGGGCAACTTCCCGCAAGCTTTCTCGCACCTGGCGCTGATCAACGCGGTAATGCATGTGATCCACGCCGAGATGGGGGTACCCCACAAGTTCGCCGGGGCTCCATCACCCGAACCCTGAGAATCCCGTCGGTCAGAGCAGCGAAAGCTGGTGAGGATCCTGGCCGCCGAATAGAACGACTACGCCGGTTGCTCCGAAGTAAGCCATCGAAGCCCCGGACCGCCAGCGTGGTTTTGCTGTGAAGGCCCCTTGATCGACGGACTGCCAGTCCCGGCCGTTCCATTTCCACGTGTCGTCGAGGAGAGGCGAGACCGAACATCCACGCGCGCCGTGGTCCGCCCCGCAACCCAGCTGCCCCCCGAAAAGCAAGACTCCACCACCTGGGCCAGAAGACGCCATGCCCGGCGAGAAGCGGCGGTCGGGAGAGTGGGAGGGTGCCAGCTTTTCCCATCTGGAGCCGACCCAGCGCCAGGTATCGCCCAGGGCCTGGCCATCTCCGGAGCCTGCAAGAAACCCGCCCGCCGAGCCACCGAACAGCAAGGGCCCGGCCGGAGTTTCGGCAAAGCCCGAATGCGCTCGAGGTGCGGGTGAGCCCTCCGGGGTGAGGAGCAACCAGTCACCAGCCTCGAACGCCCAGGTATCGCCCAGCATGTTCTCGGGGCCTCCGCCGGCCGGGATCTGGACGCTGCCACCAAATAGGATCATGCGACTCGATGCGGCGTCGAATGCGAGGGCTGCCCCTCCGCGCGCCGGCGGCTGATGCGATGGGGCGAGCTTCGTCCACAACCCGTCGGAGTAGGCCCACGTGTCGGCCGCCTCAGGTGAGTTGGTTGGTTCGGACGCTGTGACGCAACTTGCCGGCGGAGGCACTTTCTGGCCCCCCGAGATCGTGACCTGGCACCCGGGCTGGGGAGCGACGTATCGCGGCTGCTGGGGCGTCGTTTGACCACCGAACAGGATCATTCGCTTGCCGAGCGGGTCGTAAGCCATCGCCGCCCCGGCGAGCGCGGGCGGGTGCAGTGCCGGTCGTTCCGGGTGCCAGCCTTGGACGTCCCAGCTCCAGGTGTCGTCAAGGCTGGCGTAGGCCGACGTCGCGCGTCCTCCAAAGAGGACCAACTTCTGCCGCGCGGGGTCATAAGCGATCGCTGCATCCGTGCGCATGGAGGGCGACGGATTGGTCGAGCGTTCGGACCATCCGTGGGAGGGCTCGTACACCCATGTGTCATTGCCGCGCGCACCAATCCAGGCCACCAGCTGCCATCCGCCATACGCAGCCAGCACGACCATCGCGATGGATACGGCGATCACGATCCGGGCAGCCAGGTGGAGACGGGAAAAGCGCCTGATCATGCGCGCAAGCATCGCAGCGACGTGGTCTCAATGCCAGTCTCACGCCGGTCTCAAAATCCGGCGGTGCACCCGTGGTCCCTGCCTCCCGGTAGCGCGACGCGCGCAGACGTTCTAATCAGGATGGGCGATCGGGAACTTACCTTTGTCTTCGATGAAGCTCTTGCCCAGATCACACGCCCGCATCGCTTCGGTGAAGCGCTGACAATCGAGCTTCGACAATGCCTGTGTCAGCTGGGCGTGCCTTGCGAAGAATTCACTCCGCGCGCCGATGTGATCGCGCAGATCTGGGCCAAGAAGCGAAGCTTGTCGTTCGTCGCTTGATCGGAGCTCAGCTCCGCTGATCGCCGCTCGCGCGGCACATCAACCTGGGTTACTGACTTTGTTACGCGAGTTGCTCGATCGTACCCTCGGGTGCTGTTGTCAGCGGACCGGAGCCTGAATGCAGGTCGAGCAAAGGACGGTATGTCGGTCAAGAGAATCCTCGTCGTCGACGACGACCCGAGCATGAGATTTCTGCTGAGGCTGATCTTCGAACGCTCTGGCCACGAGGTCAGCGAAGCTCAACACGGGGTCGCCGCCTTGATCCGAATCAAAGATGAGCTGCCGGATCTCATCGTGACGGACATGATGATGCCGGTGATGGATGGAGGAGAGCTCATCACCCACCTCAGATCCAATCCCCGGACGGCTGATGTTCCGATCCTGGCCCTGACCGCCAACCCTGACGCACGAGAGGCTGCCGGGGATGCGGATTATGTTTTGGGCAAGCCCTTCGATCAATCCATGCTGCTCGCAACCGTGAACTCGATTCTTGTTCAGCCAAGATCCATTGCCGGATAGCGTGGCAAGCCTTCTGCGCGTGTCCCTAGTGTTCTGACCTCGGCGCCGCAGGTCGGCTGCGCAAGAGATGTTGCGCACAGTGCCCGGCGAGCGCAATTCTTGTTGCGATGTTCCAGGAATGGCGAGGTCTGGCGGGTTCGTGATCGCCTGGTGCTCGGATACGATCTCCGGTGGCGATCCGAGACGAAGCCAGCTCAACTAACGACCGGATAAACCGGCAAAGGCGGGACGTCGTGGGAAAAATCAAGCCGAACCCTCGGGTGCAGCCCGGGCCGAGCCGGCCGCGGGTCCTTGTCGTAGAGGCCAACCCCGGCTACAGGTCAGTCATCTCGCACGTCGTCGAGCTGGCCGGAGCGCAGTTCGAGAGTGTCGCGGAGTTCGACCACGCGAAGCATCAATTCGATGGCAAGAACCGCTTCGAAATTGTCATCGTCGGCACCAGCGATGAGTCCCAGGTCACGGCGGAGCAGGTGGGTCAGCTCCGATTGCTTGCGCAGTGTCCGCTGATCGTCTTGACGGAGTCGTACGAACAGACCAAGGACACGCTGAAGATCTACAAAGCCGGAGCCGACGAAGTGCTGCCCAAGCCATTCGTCCCTGACGCCCTGATCGGGGCGATCATTGCCGAGATGCGGCGGCCTGGGCCTGTGTCAGTGGTCCCGCTCGCCAAGAGGATCGAGCTGGGAGGCCTTGTCTTTGACGCCGGGCAGCGAGTCGTCACGGGTCAAGAAGGCAAGGCATCGTTCACCAAGCGGGAGTGGCAGCTGCTCACCACCTTCTTGGCCAGTCCAAATCAGTTCTTCACTGCCGGCGAGCTGGCCTCAAAAGCTTGGGGTCCCGAATATTCAGTCGAGCAATTTCGGAGCTACGTGACACGCCTTCGCCAGAAGCTTTCACCCTTCTCGGCCTATTGCTCGGTGGTCACCGAGAAAGGCAGGGGTTACTGTCTTGT
This sequence comes from Nitrosotalea sp., assembly GCA_035687505.1. GTDB lineage: Bacteria > Chloroflexota > Dormibacteria > Dormibacterales > Dormibacteraceae > Palsa-870. The sequence continues at coordinate 8,837 of DASRWV010000147.1, read as the reverse complement.
CATCCGGGAGGGGGCGATCAATGGTGCGTGACCCGACGCACCGGTCTTCTCTGGATTGCAATCCAAGCGCAAGAATTCTTGCGATTGACAGTGCAACCGGTTCCATTTATCACTAGCGAATCCGATTGCGGTTGTCGAAACGCCTACCGAAAAAAGGGTCCTGTCTGCCCAGCGCGATGGGTGCCGCGTGAAGACAATTTTGGTCGTGGATGACGACCCGAGCATCAGATTCCTGCTCAGGCTGATCTTCGAAAGTGCCGGCTACGAGGTCATCGAGGCTCAGCACGGGGTGGCCGCCTTGATCCGAATCAAGGAAGCGCTGCCGGATCTTGTCGTGACCGACATGATGATGCCGGTCATGGATGGTGGAGAGCTGATCGCCCACCTGAGATCTGACCCACGGACCGCTGGTCTCCGGATCCTGGCTGTGACCGGCAACCCTGAGGCCAGGGAGTCCGCTGGACAAGCCGACATCGTGATGGGCAAGCCTTTCCACCAATCCAGCCTGCTCGCCAACGTGAACTCACTTCTTTCGGAGCAAAGACTCAGTGCAGGTTAGGCGCGATCTCGGGTCAGACAATCGGTCGGTTGTCCCTTCGCGCACGTTTGATATCGTGGCCACGAGAGGACAACCGACGAGAGTGGAGATCCTGCTTTGCAGCGACTGAGTACCGGTATACCGCGACTGGATACCGTGCTCGGCGGTGGCCTGCCGGTCGGCTCGCTCACTGTGATTGCGGGATCGCCTGGCACCGGCAAGACGATCCTGGCCCAGCAGATCTGCTTTCGGAATGCCACGGCGGAACACAAGGCCGTCTATTACTCGACGATCTCGGAACCGCCTGAGAAGTTCATCAACCATCTCGAAACCTTTGACTTCTTCGACCGAAGCGCCCTGGTGGACAAGGTCGAGTTCATCAACCTCGGCGAGATCCTGCAGGACGACAAGGAAGGCGGCCTTGCCGCGATCATGGATGAGATCGTCCGCAAGTGCGTTGCGGAGCAACCGGCGGTCGTCGTCGTGGACAGCGCGAAGGCGCTCCGGGACTTCAGCACCACCGAACGCACGCTGCGCACTTCCATCTACCTGCTTTCATCCCGCATCGCTCATACCCAAACGACCCTCATCTTTGTTGGCGAGTACGGGCCGGACGAGGTCGAGTCGGCCCCGGAGTTCTCTCTCGCGGACGGGATCGTGGAGTTGGTGTACGAGTCGCACGAGCCGATGGATCGGCGCTGGCTGCGAGTGCGGAAGCTGCGGAGCTCGAAGCACCTTTCGGGACATCACCCGCTGCACATCAGTGAAGCCGGCATCTCTGTGTTCGTCCGCGCCGAGACGGTGGATGGCGATGTCGAGTTGGAGTCCGAGCCTGCGGGCAGAATCTCGATCGGGGTAGCGGGTCTGGACGAGATGACCCACGGAGGATTACCCAAAGGAAGCTCGACTCTGGTCCTGGGTCCCTCGGGTTGCGGCAAGTCGTCCTTGGCGCTGCGTTTCATCGCGCAGGGCCTGGAGGATGGCGAGCGATGCCTCTACGTGTCTTTTCAGGAAAATGCCAATCAGTTGATCCGCCAGGCGGCCAGCTTCAGCTGGGATCTCAGCCCGCACATCGCCTCGGGACAGCTGAAGATCTACCACGTCGCCGAAGATTCGCTCGACCTCGACATTGTGGCGTCGGTCGTTCGTGAGGAGCTCGCGAAGGCCCCGCTCCACCGCATGGTGATTGACAGCCTCGCCGAAATGGTGGTGGCAGCCCGGGAGACGGAACGCTTTCCCGCCTTTGCCCGCAGCCTTCTGGCTTCGTTGCGGTCAGCAGAGGTGTCCTTGCTCACAACCAGCGAGACAAGCAGTCTCGGTCCGACGACGGAATCGGTTGATGGTCTCCTTTTTCTGTACCACAACGTGATCCTGTTGCGCCACATCGAGCAGGAGTCGGAGGTGGGCCGCGCTGTCGCCATTCTCAAGATGCGAAACAGCGACCACGAAAAAGGAATCTGGACCTTTGAGATCAACGATGGCGGTTTCGAGGTGCAGTCGAAGCTCGACAATGTGACTGGGCTCCTCGGCTGGAGTGCGCTGGTGGCGCCCGATGTTAGTCGAGGACGACAATCACGTGCCGCGAGGGCCGACTAGAGCCCGACCACTCGATCTACCACTTGTTCTGGCGGCGCATCTCGGGCGTCCTGGCGTCGGGGTCGTAGACCATTCGGTAGATGGGCTCGGCCCACAGCCTCGTGGTTCGTGAGGGTTGGATCCTGGGGTGCGGCCTCACGCGACCCGGCGGCCGTTCTCCGCGCCGGCCGCTCTGGTACCAGTGTTCGAGGGCGAGCGCAGCCTCACGGAATTTCGCCACCGCCTCGATGGGATCGAGCAGGTCGCGATCATCGCCATCCGCTCGCCCCAGGTGCTCGCGCCACAGCTGCAGCCGCAGGTCGCGAGCGAACTTCCGAGCGCCATCGCCGAGGCCCGCAGGATCGGTCGGTTCGCGCGCGTCGCGTTCCTCATCGATCACAGAGCACGCGATCTCCGAGTCGTGGCTCCAGGACCTCCGGTTGAAATTGTCCGATCCGACCGCTGCCCACACGTCGTCGATCACGCTGATCTTGGCGTGGACGTAGACCGGAACGCCGGCGAGATTCTCGATGTCATAGATGGCCACACGATCGGGCGCCGCATCGAGAAGGACGTGCACCGCGTTCTCCCGGCCGACCTGGTTCGGCCGCAGCGTGATGGCTCTGGCCTGGTCGAAATATCTCGGGAGGACCGCGATGAGGTGCAGCGACGGGTTCGCCCGGAGGGCGTCCGCGAACGTCTTCGCGATCTCGCTCGACCACAGAAACTGGTCTTCGATGTAGATGAGCCGGCGCGCTCTTTCGATCGCCTTCCGAAATCCGCGGGCCACGCTGCGCTCGCCGTGTGGAGCGAACGGATAGCCCCCGTGACGGCGCGCGTAGGTACGCAGCACCTGGACCGCGTGAGTTCCACAGGGCTCGGGATCGGCCGGCATCGGCGGCAAGGCGCTCGCCTTGCGGTCCGTACGGCGCAGCAGGTCGTGCAAGATCCCCAGAGGGTCGCGGCTCAGGGGATTCCGGTCATCCCAACGTTCCCGGAAGCAGAAGTCCAGGTCTCCTACCGCGGGACCCTGGACCGCGACCTGTGCGTCATGCCATGGGGGGGTTGGCCCATACACCGGCGCCATCGCCTGGCGCTGCCGGTCGCCGTGATGGTCGGCGTCGTCGCGCCGGCCGTGCCCGAGGTCGATGCCTCCCGCAAAGGCAACATCCTGTGCTGTCCCCGCGGCGTGACGGATGACGACGAGCTTCTGGTGATGGGAGCCGCCCAGCCGCACACGCTGGTCGAGAAGGACCTCGCCGCCCGCCGAGTTCACCTCCTGGGCGAGGTTGCGGTTCTCCTCTGCGCTGAAACCGAACCTGTCCAGGTGAGACCGCCACATCAATCCTCTGACCATCACTCCCCGGCGCGCGGCGTCCGCCAGGACCGGGCCCACCCGGGAATCGGGATCGTCGCTCAGCAGCTGGTCGGGGTCCCCTCGCCAGTCGGTGAAGTACAGCTGGTCTCCGGGGCCCAGTCCGCGAATTGTCTCCAGCAGCCGGCCGAAGTAAGTTGCGCCGTGCACGAGCGTTTCGACAGTGTTCCCCGTGCTCCAGGCCATCCCATCCGGGCGCCGCCGGTCGAGCGCGCTGAACTCATTCCCGCGTTCAGAGCTGGTGAGAAACCAGCTCGTCAGCACGCTTCCGGGCTCATGTCGCATCGGACGAAGATACCCGCCGCGCTTCTAATTGAACTTGCGCCCTGCGCGCGCCCGGCGCGGGGAGCCGCATGAGGTTAACGGATGTGTATTACTGCCTTTGTTACCTGTTTCGGCACATCCTCACGGGCTGCATGGCTGACAGCAAGAATGAGAGTGCCCACATATCTATCGGCGACCTTTTGAGCGTGCGGTCACCTTCAGCGGGAACGATCTCAGCGAGCGGAAGATTGGCGACCGCCGGCATGCGTACGCCGCGGACCTGGGCCGTTGTTCAACTGACGCTGCCCTGGTACCTCGTTGTCCCGCCAACCGCACGTGGTAGCGGAACTGGGCCGCCTCCCAGCTTATCTAGACGATGGAGGAAATGAACCAAATGGCAACTTTCCAGGCTGGCAACAGTGCGGTCAAACGAGTCGCGGGCAGCCCCGTGCTTCGGCTTTTAGAGCGTCTCGGCTACGCGACGCGAGGTGCCCTTTACACGGCCATGGGACTCCTGGCCCTTGGGATAGCCCTCCGCGTCGGAGGCGGCCAGGCCACCGACCTGTCGGGAAGTCTCGTGTTCCTGATTGCCAACCCGTACGGCAAGGTAGTGCTGATCGTCATGGCGGTCGGCCTGGCGGCCTATTCGCTGTGGGGTTTCGTCCGGGCCATCTACGACCCACTGCATCGCGGCAGCGACGCTTCCGGCTACATGGCGAGGCTTGGCTTCGTCACTAGCGCCGTGTCCTATGCCGCGCTCGTGATCCTCGCCCTCCAGATCCTCGCAGGGTCAGGCGGAAACTCCGGTGACGGCACCCAGAAAACGATCGCCTCCATCCTCAACCACCCTGGTGGTGGCGCGCTGACCATCGTCATCGGCCTCATCGCGATCGGGGTCGGATTGGGGCAGTTCCTCGAAGCCTATCGAGCCACCTTCAAACAGGACCTGAAGGGCGCCGAGATGAGCGAGAGTGAAAGGACCTTCGTGATCCGGCTAGGCAGGTTCGGCATGTTCGCGCGCGGTGTGACCTTTCTGGTCATCGGATGGTTCATCGTGCAGGCAGGCCTCCATCACGACCCGGGCCAGGTCCAGGGCTTCGGCGGTGCCTTCACGTTCCTGCTGGGCCAGCCCTTCGGACGCGTTGTGCTGGGCATAATCGCGCTGGGGTTTGTGGCCCTGGGTCTCCACTCCTTCGCCTGTGCACGCTGGATCCGGTTGATGGGCAGCTCTGCTTGAGTCGCACGAGCACAGCTGCGCTTCGCGCGCCGAACACCGCCCGGGGGTTGTCGTCCAGCCTCCTGATCCTGAGTCCCAAGGCGGGTTCGATGACGCCCGAGATCGAGGCGAAGCTGCGCAAGGCATTCGAGAGCAGCCTGATCGTCGAATTCGATCCGAAGATGGAAATCGAAAAGTTGGTCGGGCCGACAGCCTTGGTCATCGTGGCCGGTGGGGATGGCACGATCGGCTGGGTCGTCCGCAAGCTCGCCGAGACGAAACATCCGCTCGGCATCCTTTCCATGGGCACCTTCAACAACTTCGCAAAGTCGCTTCACCTGCCGACGACGATCGATGCGGCGATCCGCGTGATCAAGACAGGGAACCCCCGTCCGATCACCCTTGGGCGCCTGAACGGAAAGATCTTCCTGGAGGCCGCCGCCATCGGACTCTTCGGCGAGACCATCGCCGCGGGCGAGTCCGCCAAAGACCAGGCGTTCGGACAGTTTGCCGAGGACTTGAAACACATCGCCGAGGCGAAGCCCTTCACGTATGAGCTGACAGGCGACATCAGGGGCAGCGGCACCGCCATGTCCCTTGTCTTCACCAACACCACATCGATCGGCTCGCAGATGCCGGTCAGCGACAAGACGCCTGAAGATCCCTACCTGGAGCTATCGGTGCATGCAGGCGCCACGCGCCGGGATATCGTCAAACGCGTGCTAGCTCGCGTCGTATTGTCCAAGCACAAAGAAGGAGGCCTGGGCCAGGTGTTCAAGTTCCGCAAGCTCGTAGTGACCACCAAGCCGAAGGTGCGGATCTACGCCGACAACATGCAGCTCGGCAGGACGCCGGCCACCATCTCCGCTGAGCTCAGTGCGCTGCACGTGATACTGCCCAAATGAGCGCGCAACGACAGGAGGCCACTCCGCCTCTGGCCGAACCCAAGAAGGCGGCGGCCGAGGTTCTCGCCGGGCAACCCGGACCGACGGCCAGGCGCTGGCTTGGTCCGACCGCACTCGCCGTCTTCGTCCTCTTCGCGATCCAGACCTACCTGGTGGTGAGCAACTCGCTGATTTCGTTCGACGTCCCGATCACCCATTTCATCCAGCAGCTCAGCTGGGGACCGCTCGTCTACCCGATGGAGTGGCTGAACGCCAGCGCGGGCATCTGGCAGGTCCTGCTCGGCGCGATCGCGGTCGTCGTGCTCTTCGTCGTGGAGCGCCGTGCCGGCTGGCTGATGCTGATTGGGAGCATCTCCAGCGGGCTCGACAACATCATCAAGCTCGTGATCTCGCGGCAGCGGCCGCCCGCGGACCTCGTGCACATCCTCAACCCGACCACCGGTTTCAGCTATCCAAGCGGCCACGCCGTCTTCTTCACGTGGATGGCCTTCATGCTCGCCTTCTCTTTCGCGCCCAAGGTCAAGCCCGTTTACCGGGCGGTCCTGTGGATTGCGGCAGCTGTCGTGATCCTGCTGGCGTGTATCGCCAGGGTCTGGGCGGGCGCCCACTGGCCCAGCGACGTGATCGGCGGAGTCTTTCTCGGAATCGGCTGGTCGGCATTCGTGCTATGGCTCCCCGAGCGCTGGCTGCCGTCTCCGAGCTGGAAGTGGTTTCGAGGTCGGGCCCGACCGGCGGCATGATCCGGGGTCCCCTGTTGGCCGTTGCCATCGTTGCAGCGGTCTTGGTCGGAATCATCACCGGGATCGTCGTCATGAATCCATACCTGTCTATTGACGCCACAGTGGAACGCGATATCCAGGCGACGAACCTCGGGCCGCTCACGCTGACGTTCCCGTTCTTCACCTGGCTCGGAGGGCCGGGCGGAATCCCCATGCAGATAGTCGTCATCCTCCTGGTGCTTCTTCTGAATCGCCGGGCCTGGAGGCTGGCCCTTGCGGCGCTTGCCGGCGGCCTCTGGTACGAAGTCATCGTCAACCTGGTCCACAGGCCGCGGCCGACGGTGGACCAGATCCTTCGTGTGACCGAGCATCCTGGTTCCACGAGCTATCCGAGCGGGCACCTCATCTTCATCACGATCAGCGCCGCCGTGTTGATGCTGTGCATCGGCCATAGGTATCTGCCGCGGTGGGCGATACCGATCGGCTGGGCGCTCATGGCTGCGATTGTCATCGCTGTTGGGCTGGACAGGATCTACGCCGGGACGCACTGGCCGAGCGATGTCCTCGCGGGCATGCTCATCGCGACCGCCTGGCTGAGCTTCGTGCTGTCGATTCGCTGGATCAGAGATCGGTCGTTTGGGTCTAAGCCTGCCGACCGGCTGCACGGAGTTCCCTCTCTCCTTCGGGGATCGGCCTCATAATCCAGCGACTTGGGCAATCGCCGGCTGGCTGTCTTCGTTCTGTCGATTGTCTTTCTATTCGTCATCGCGCTTGGTATATGGCTCGCCTGGAATTCGCATCAGTCTTCGATCGCGAGCCCGGCCACCGTCATCCAAACAAGCGCGCACTGCCATTCGGCGAACGGTCTCCCCGATCCGGTCTGCACTCCTGGGCTAGTTGATCCACGTGTGATGCAGGACAACATCTCCACCACGATCTGCATGAGGGGCTACACGACGACGGTGCGTCCGGCATCGAGCTACACAAACGACCTCAAGGTCCGGCAGATCGCGGAGTACGGCTACGCCGACACGAGCTTGGCGGACTACGAGGAGGACCACCTCATTCCCCTGGAGCTCGGCGGCCATCCCAGCGATGCGAAGAACCTCTGGCCGCAACCACGAAGCGGCATCTATCCGGCCGCGAAGAAAGATCTGGTCGAAAACTCTCTCCATACGAAGGTCTGCGCCGGAGTGATGACCCTGGCCGCCGCCCAGGCAGCGATCGCTACGAACTGGCCTTCCCTCTCCCCGTAAGGGGAGAGGGCTAGGGTGAGGGTAGGGGCTTAAAGCAGGATTCCTAGCGCTTCCTGAGCACCCAGCCGCAGAACGTGCCGATGCCGATGCCGATCACTCCCCCGACAGCGGCGTCGCTTGGAAAGTGCACGCCGAGGTGGACCCTGGACATCCCGACCGCGGTCGCGACCGCGTACGCCAGGGGAGCCGCTCGCGGATAGAACATGGCCAGGGCTGTGGCAGCCGCGAACGAAGAGGCGGTGTGGCCGGATGGGAAGGAGTGGTCGGCCGGCCTGATTCCGACCACCGTCGCCTCGCGATTGACGAAAGGGCGCACCCGCCGGAAGATCGGCTTCACCCGCTGCTGAACGACATACGTCGCCGCTAGTGATGCCACCGCCGTGGCCGCGCCCGCCCGCCGGCCCTTGGGGCCACCGAGAATGGCCAGGGCGATTCCGCCGGCCACCCACCCGAGCCCCTCGCCCAGGTCCGAGAGGACGCTGACGTAGCGGTCGCTTTGCTTGGTATGCGGAAGGTCGTTGAGGACCCTGTACAGGCGCCGGTCGAACCCATCCCGACCGGGAGGCGCGACCACCACCTTGACGTCGCCGGCATCCACGTGGACGGCCACCGGGCCGGCCTCGACTACCGGGGCGCTCTTCGGTTCGGTGGCTTTCTTGTCGGTGACTTCCGGGTCTGTTGGATCGGGTTTTTGCGGGTCCCGTGCCTGCGGATCGGCGCGCTTTGCCGCGCGCTTGCGGACCGGCTTCTTCTCAGCTGCCATCCTCGCCGCCCTCGCCCTCTTGCACAAACTCCGGCTTCAAAAACAGCGCCCCCAGAGGCGGAAGAGTCAGCGTCAGGCTGTGCCGGTGCCCGTGCATGCTGATCGGCGAGGCCTCCACGCCGCCCAGGTTCCCCTGCCCGCTTCCCCCGTACAGCGGCGCGTCGCTGTTCAGCAGCTCCAGCCAGCGGCCTCCCTCCGGAACGCCGATCTGGTAGTTGTTCCGCGG
>DASRWV010000146.1:0-2886 GCA_035687505.1 Nitrosotalea sp. | reverse complement strand
CCTTCGCTTGAGCTCTTCCTCGAGGTCGCCGCCCGCACCCGCCGCGAGCTGCCGGATCCGGTCGGTGAGGATAGCGTCCGGCGCCAGGCAGTTGACCGTGATCCCCTCCGGCGCCAGCTCGCGCGACAGCGTCTTGGCCAGCCCCGTCACACCGCCGCGAAGGGAGTTGGAAAGGACAAGTGTGCCGATGGGTTGGCGGACGGAGATCGAGGTGATGATCACGATCCGCCCCTGACCCGATCGCCTCAGGTGCGGCAGTGCGGTCTTGATCAGGCGCACAGCGCTCATCAGCGTGAGGTTGAACGCGACCTCCCACATCTCGATCGGAGTGTTCTGAAAGTTGCCGGGTGGCGGACCGCCGGCGTTCACCACCAGCACGTCGAGCTCGCCGAGCTGGGTCAGAGCCTTTTTGACGAGAGCTTCTGGATCGTCCGGCCTGGACAGGTCGGCGGCGAACCAACCGGCGGCCTTGATCTCCTTGGCGGTCTTGGCGATCGCAACCTCGTCTCGTGACGAGATGAACACGTCCGCCGATTCGTGCACCAGAGCCTCAGCGCAAGCACGGCCGAGGCCTTTGCTCGCTGCTGTGACGAGGGCCTTTCGCCCCCCAAGCCCTAGATCCACGCTCCAAATGTAAAGGTTCCCCTCTCCCCTTCAGGCGAGAGGGTAGGGAGAGGGGCGGGGTAGAAGAACTCACCCGCTCGTGTTCACGTACCACTGCGTGACGTACTGGAAGCGCTCAGCGGGCTGGACCACCTTGTTCATGCGCACGCCGTGCACGCGCGGCGACATCGCGTAGTCGTACCGCGCCGAATAGAGGAAGATCGCCGGCGCCGCGTCGGCCATGAGCATCTGGAAGTCGATGTAGGCCGCCAGCCGCGCTTGTGGATCGACCGCGGCCCGCCCGCTCTCGAGGTCGCTGTCGATCAGGCCCCACCCGCGCGAATACGCGAAGTTCAACGTGCTTGCGTCGGCGCCCGAATGCCACAGCGAGTACTGGTCTGGATCCGGCCCGACATCGAACGAAGCGAGCGCCATCTGATACTTGCGTCCGACCAGGTATTCCTGGACGAGCTTGGAAGCGGGGACGGGCTTGACGTCGACCTGGACCCCGATCTCCAGCAGCTGTCGGGCCAGCGCGTCCGCCACCTGGCGGTTGGGGAACGAATCCGCCGCCACCAGCTCGACCTTGAACGTGACCTTGTTCTTGGTCCGCAGCTTCGCGCCCGTCTCGATCACCCATCCCACCTTGTCCAGCGCTTGGGCCGCGGCGGGCTGGTCGAACGGATGCAGCCCCGCCGCCGCGGCGGAGTAAGCCCAGACTCCGACCGGGATGGGCGTCGGGTCAGGGTCAGCCCTGCCCGCCAGCACCTCGTTCACGATTCGCTGGCGGTCGATTGCCTGCACGAGCGCAAGCCGGACCTTGACGTCGCCGAAAAACTGCTTGCCGTCCCCGTCCGCGTTGAGGCTGACGAACGAATTGGTGAACATCCTCGACTCGACGACGGAAATGTCAGTCCGTCCCTTGAGCGCGTCCACCTCCTGTGGCTGGAGCCCGCCGACCAGGTCAGCGACGCCCTGCCCCACCGCCCTGATCGCCGATTGGGGATCGCCCGCCGGATACGTGCGCAGCACCAAATGGTCGAGGTACGGCTGCGCGACCGCGTAGGGATTGCGGTCCATGTTGATGGCAAGCGAGCTGATGGCAGTGACTTTGAAGGGACCGGTGCCGATCGCGCGCACGCCGCTGAATGGGCTCGCGGCAATCTGCGGCGGGGCCATACCGGCGAAAAGGTGCTTGGCGATGATGCCGATGCGGAGCGCCAGAGGAAATGAGGCGCTCGGCGAGCGCAGCGTGAAAACGACCTGGTTGGGACCGCCAGCGGCTATCCCAACCTGCCGCCAGAACTCGGCACCCGGTTGCTGATACTCGAGGTCCTGCAGCACGTGATACGTGAACAGCACGTCCTCGGGGCCGAAGGGCTGGCCGTCGGCCCACTTGACCCCCTGGCGAATGTTGAACGTGTACGTACGGTGGTCCTGCGAGACCGTCCAGTCGCTCGCCAGCACGCCGATGATGCTCTGCTGATCGTCTACACCGGTGAGGCCCTGATAGATGAGGCTGTCTACGTCGCGCGTGCTGTCAACCGACTCGAATAGGGGGTTGAGCACGCCGGCGGCTCCCACCAACGCCTCGACGGCAGTGCCGCCACGTGCCGGCTTCGGCACCGTCGCGACCGGCTGGCACCCCGCGAGGGCCAGAGCCACCGCCGCACCTGCGGCGGTGAACAGCCGCCTACTTGAGATGGGTTCTCATCCAGATGAGGGCCAGCGAGCAGATCAGGAAGGCGGCGGTGAGCACCCACGAGGTCCAGTAGATCTGGCGCTCCAGGCCACGGCGGGTGCGATACCCGCCGCCGCTGCCGTCGCCCCCTCCGCCGATCGTTCCGCCCAGGCCCGAGGCCTTCGGCGTCTGGATCAGGATGCCCGCCATCAAGAGGACCGAGAGAACGGCCTCCGTGATGATGAGCGCCTGCTGGACCTTAGCCATGGGACTCGGAGATTTTACCCAGGCCGGGTCAGGCCCATACGGACGAGAATCGCGCGTTGATGGCATCCCAGTTGAGGGTGTTGAACCACGCGGTGATGTAGTCGGCGCGCTTGTTCTGGTACTTCAGGTAGTAGGCGTGCTCCCACACGTCGACACCGAGGATCGGCGTCAAGCCTTCCATATAGGGGCTGTCCTGGTTCGGATATGACTTGATCGAGAGCTTGCCGCCCTTGTCGACGAGCAGCCACGCCCAGCCGCTGCCGAACTGGCCGACACCGGCCTTCTGGAGCTGCTCTTTGAAAGCGTTGTAGCTGCCGAAGGTGGTCTTGATCCCT
>DASRWV010000145.1:0-23771 GCA_035687505.1 Nitrosotalea sp. | reverse complement strand
AGCCTCCGCATGATCTTGCCCGAGCGCGTCTTCGGCAGCTCGGGTGTGAACACGATGTTTGCAGGCGCAGCGAACTTGCCGATCACCTTGCCGACATGCTCGCGCAGCTCACGCAGCATCTCGGGAGAGCCCTCGCGGCCGCCCTTCAGCGTGACAAAGGCGACTATCGCCTGCCCGGTCTGCGCGTCATTGCGGCCGGCCGCCGCGGCCTCAGCCACGGCCGGGTGGCTGACCAGCGCGCTTTCGATCTCGATCGTGGAGATGCGGTGTCCGGACACGTTCATCACGTCATCGACCCGGCCCAGCAGCCAGAAGTCTCCGTCCTCGTCAATCCGCGCGCCGTCACCGACGAAATAGGTGTCCTTCCAGCGGTTCCAGTAGGTCTCCTGGTACCGCTTCGGGTCCCCGTAAATGCCACGAAGCATTGCGGGCCAGGGCTTGCGGATCACGAGGTAACCACCACCTCCCGGGGGCACCTCCTCGCCCTCGTTGTTGTAAACCGCGGCGTCGACGGTCGGAAAGGCTTTGGTCGCCGAGCCGGGCTTGAGGGTCGTGATGCCTGGCAGTGGCGTGATCAAGATCATGCCGGTCTCGGTCTGCCACCACGTGTCGACCACCGGCGTGCGATTGCCGCCGATGTGTTCCCGATACCAGATCCAGGCGGCGGGATTGATTGGCTCTCCGACGCTGCCAAGCAAGCGCAGCGAGCTCAGGTCGTGCTTGGCCGCGTACTCAGGTCCCCACTTCATGTGAGTGCGAATGGTCGTCGGCGCCGTGTACAGAATGTCCGGCTTGTAGCGCTCGACGATTTGCCACCAGCGGTCCTTGTCCGGATGGTCAGGCGTGCCCTCGTAAACAATTCCGGTCGTGCCGTTAGCCAGCGGGCCGAAGACGATGTAGCTGTGCCCAGTCACCCACCCGATGTCAGCCGCGCACCAGAAGATCGAGTCCGGTTTGACATCGAAGATGTAGTGGTGGGTGGTCGCCACGCCGACCAGGTAACCCCCGATGGTGTGGATGATGCCCTTGGGCTTGGCTGTCGTCCCGCTGGTGTAAAGGAGGTAGAGCAGGTCCTCCGAATCCATCGGTTCGCACGGACACGAGGCGGGGTCGTCGCTGACTCCTTTGAGAACGTCGTGGAGCCAGACGTCACGTCCTTGTTTCATGTTGACCTCGCCACCGGTCCTCTTGACCACCACGCAAGTCCTGACCGTTGGCGACGCCTCCAGGGCAGCGTCGGCGTTGACCTTCAGCGGGACTCGGTTGCCTCTTCGCCAGCCCTCGTCCTGGGTGATCAGGAACTCACATTGCATGTCGTTGAGCCGCCCGGAGAGGGACTCTCCGCTGAATCCGCCGAACACCACGGTGAAAGGCGCACCGATTCGGGTGCACGCGAGCATCGCGGCCGCGAGCTCCGGGACCATGCCCATGTAGAGCCCGACGTGGGTGCCCTTCTTGATTCCCAGCTTCTTGAGACCGTTGGCGATGCGCACGACCTCTTTCTGCAGGTCGCCGAACGTGATCCTGCGGCGATCGTTGTCCGGCTCGCCTTCCCAGAAGTAGGCGACCTTATCCCGCTGGCCGCCCTCCACGTGCCGGTCGACGCAGTTGTAGCAGACGTTGAGCTTGCCGCCGATGTACCACTTGGCGAATGGCGGCTTCCACTCGTAGAGCTGCTTCCAGGGCTCAAACCACGAGATCCTGCCGGCTTCCTTGGTCCAGAACTCGTCGAAACCCTGGTCGTAAATGTCAGGCTGCGCATTGGCCTGCCGGCTGAACTCAGGTGAAGGCTTGAAGCGCCGTTCCTCGATTTGCATCGTCTCGATCGCGTGACCGCTGGATTTGCGTTCGCTCATGAAACCCCCTTATTTGCCCCTCATTTGAAGCGGCCGTTCGGCATCAAACATCAATTCGAGCTGCGTGCGGTCGAGGATGACCGCTCTTGCGTCGGGCTAGGGTGACCTGAGGCGGCCACCGGCAGGTGCAGGGTGAAAGTGCTGCCGCGCCCGGGCGCTGAATCGACGGTGATCTCGCCTCCGTGGAGTCGCGCCAGCTGCCTGCCCAGGTAAAGGCCCAACCCGGTCCCTGGCAGATGCAGGGTTTGCGAAGTCGAGACGCGACCGAACCTGGTGAAGAGGATCGGAAGGTCCTCCTTGGCGATGCCTAGTCCCTTATCGGTGACAGTCACCCTTGCGATCCCGCCGCGGTTGACGAGCTCGCATTCGATTGGACCACCTGAGGGCGAATATTTGATCGCATTGCTGATGAGGTTCGCAATGATGGTTTTCACCCGCTCGGCGTCAACCCGAACGCCAACCGGTTGCTCAGGGCACTTGACCAGGATCTGATGCTGGTCGTCGACCAGCGGCCTGGCTGAATCGACCGCGGCGCTTACGATGTCGCGAAGGTCGGCATCCGCTGGGCGCAGCATCAACGCGCCGTCCTCTAGACGCGCAGCCTCGATCATCTGCTCGATCAGCGCGTTCATCTCCAGGACCTTGGCTGATATCACCGGTATCGCTTTGCGCCCTCGTTCATTGAGGTTGCCCAGCAGCCCGCCCTCCAGCATCGAAACGTAACCGCGAACCACCGTCAACGGCCCTCGAAGCTCGTGCGATGCCAGGTTGAGGAACTGCGTCTTGTTCCTCTCGATCGCGGCGAGGCGCTCGGTCACGCGCGCCCGCTCGAGTCCTGCTGTGACCGCGCTGGCGTAGCCCTGTAGCTGGTTCACCTCATCGCTGCCGAACAGAGGTGTGAACGGTCCCCCGGTGACACCAATAAAGCCCGTGCCTGCGGTGAGGTGCAGCGGCACGACGATGGAGGCGCTGCGTCCTGGCGTGGGTTCCTGAATCCCGCCGTCCACCTCCCACTTGCGCGCCGACATGATCTCCTCCACCCCACCCCCTTCGATCCCGGAGCTAGCCATGAGCGTGCTGTCGGAGTCGACGATGAAGGCTCCCTCTGCGCCAAGCAGCCGCTTCGCCCAACCAGCGGCCTTCTCCGCAAGGTTCTGCCTGGTCGGGCTGAAGATGAGCAGGTCTTGAATCGCCGCCCTGAGCTCGGCTTCCTCCCCCATCCGCCAAACGCGCCGAAGGATCGCTGGAGGCGCAAAGCTGGCGTAGATCACGGGGACGATGGCCAGCGCGATCAGCTGGATCGCGATAACTGCCAATGGGCTCTGCACGGCCGCGCCCCCTAGGACAGCAACGATCAGGATGACGATCAGGACAGCGAATCCAAAGCTCAGGGCCCGCATCCGGGCCTTCTGGACGCTTGGCAGGTTCCTGCTCGCGAGCCAGAAACGGACGATCGGCTCGCCCGTCAAGATGGCCCACGCCACGATCAGGACAAACGCAAAGGCGGTCATGACGGTGGTGCTCGCGTGGGCAAAGACAGTGACATCGGCGATCCCCGCCATGCAGCCAACAACGAGCAGCGCTCTGGCCGCTCGCAGGGCGCCCGTGCTGAGCGGGAGAAACGCGTCGCGGAACAGGAGGATGAAATAAGCCGAAGCCATGAACGCGACGACGTTGACGATGCCAATGGCGGCCGACCACCCCGGACCGAGCACCTCCTGAAAGCGCCCCAGGGCAGAGACGACGGCCAGGAAGACCAGTGACAGGGCCAGCATCGCCTGGGCGTGTCCGCGATGCCGGTACCACTCCAGAGCAGTCGCCGCGCCAAGCAGTACGAATCCCAGTGCGGTGAGGTTTTGGGCGATGCGCTCGGCCAGGATCACGCGGTCATGCCCCCGACCAGCAACTTAGTTGTGGGGCTCGGAGCGCCCTTGGCGGGCTCGTTCGATCCAGGCGGGAATCGATTGCGAGACCGAGGCCGGAGTCACACGCGACTTCACCAGGTACTCCAGCGCTCCGAGTGAGAATCCCTTGTCGATCATCGACGGCTCGCCGTAGTTGGAAAGGATCACCACGGGCGGATGGTTGGGAAACCCTTCCTTGATGTCGGCCATGATCTCCAGACCGCTTCGGTCGGGGAGCAGCAGGTCAAGCAGAACGATGTCGGGACGAGAGCTGACCATGCTTGCGTAACCGACTTCGCCTGTGCTTGCGACGGTGACTCGATGGCCGTCGTACTCGAGTTGAATGCGATACATCTCGGCGATGGCCGGGTCGTCTTCAATCAGAAGAACGTGAATCGGTCGTTGGTCGACCGGGTCGTGGTCGCCTGCGAGGGAGGTCCAGCGCGTGAGCTCTGTGCCGGCCTGTCTGAGGAGACGATCCGGGAACCAGAGCGCGGCGCCGGATTGGAAACCGGCCGACAAAGCGGCGGAGCCGGTAACTCTAGCCTCTCCCACCCCTGTCGATCATAAAGCCTGGTCTCCGGAACCCGCGACTGTACACTCGATTCGCTTCCGGACATAAACTGGCATTGAGCGTCGGGTCGCAGACGAGCGGCCGAAAGACGTTGCGGGGGGAGATACCAGGGCCGTGGAGACGGCGGATCCACACGAGGTTGGCGTGCAAAAGGCGCTTGAAGACATTCAGGCCGCCTCTGTCGAGCTGGCGCGCCTCAAGGATCTCGATGAGGTTGCCGAGAGCGCGCTACGGCTGGCGCTAACCCTGACCAAGTCCTCGGTCGCCTTCATGGGCCTGACGGACAAAACCGGGAGCTATGAGCGTGTCTATTCGCGATCCGCCGATGCTTCGGCCGACCCGCGACGGGAAGAGACCGAAAGGCTGATCACGTCCGCCAACTCCGGGTCCAACCCATCCGTCGCCGGTGAACCGCTGGTTGCCGGTGGGGAGACCATCGGCATGATCGGCGTCGCGCGAGGGTCGACTTACCCACAATTCCAGCGCCGGATCTTCAGTGTGATTGCCCAACACGTGGCCGCATCGATCCAGGTCGCTATGGCTGTGCGGCGCCGGCAGGAGATGGTCCAGGCTCTGGTCAACTTGCGGGCAGAGGTCGAGCGGTCGGATCAAGAGAGGCTGGTCGCGCACGAACGTGCGCAAAGCGCCACACGGGTCGAAAAGGCCCACGAGCTTTCGGTGGAGGCGCTCCTCGCCATCTCCATGCACGCCCGCCCCGGCCAGAACCTCACCGAGTTCTATGAGCGTCTCGGAGAAAACGTCGCTCGACTGGTAGGTGCCGCCAAAGTTCTCTTCTGGCAGGTGGACGAGAACGGCATCCTCAGTGCGGTACCAGGCGGATATGGGGTCGACGAGGAGTACATCGCGGGCCTGAGCACAGCGCCTTGCGCGCCGGATCGTGACGACCTGCAGAGCCGGGTCGTGTTCAAGGACTTCGTCTACGCCGCAGTGGTTGGCGATGGATCACCTGAATCCGCGCGTATTCTGAAAATCCTCGGCGTGTCAAGTGCAATGAGCGTCCCCTGGCGTGCCGGCGACGAGAGATTGGGGCTGCTAGCGGCTTACGACTCGACGCGTCCGGGGGGTTTCTCGCGAGAGGACGGATGGGTGCTGCAAATGGCCGGCCTGGCGGCAGGCCTGGTCTGGCAGCTGAAGCTGGCAGAGCTTGGTCTCAAGGCAACCGTCGAGCGACTGCAGAAGGTCGACGCCGCGCGACAGATGCTCCTCAAGACGGTTTCGACCGCGGTCGACAACGAGCGCAAGCGATTCGCCAGCCAGCTTCACGACGACGCGCTGCAGAAGCTCACGGCCGCGGAATTGCAGCTCCAGCGCATCGGGGAGTCGGAGCGTCCGGACCAGCAGGTGCTACGGCAAGCGCGCGGTCTGCTGGATCAGACCGAGGACGCGCTGCGCAGGCTTTTGTTCGAGGTGCGGCCGCCGGCGCTCGAGGAGCCGGCTGGGCTGCAAGAATCGATCCGCGACCGGCTGGCGATCCTTCGCTCCCTGACCGGGATCGATCCAGAGGTCGAGCTCGACCTACCGGATGCGCTGACCTACGAATTCAAATCGACAGTCTTCAGGCAGCTGGCCGAGGCCCTCACGAACATCGAGAAGCACGCAGGGGCGACACGTGTGCAGGTGCGGTTGACCGCGAGCGACTCCGGCGTCCTTGGGTTGGTCGAAGACAATGGACGAGGCTTTGTCGTCTCGGAAAGGAACAACATTCCCGGGCACCTGGGTTTGCTGGCCATCAAGGAGCGCGCCCTGATGGCGGGAGGCTGGTACAAGATCGATAGTCAGCCAGGCCTGGGCACCCGGATCGAATTCTGGATGCCCCTCACTTAGTGACTCCGCGCATGACGCGGGGTTAAGCCTTAGCCGCCACCAGGAGCTGTTCACGCAGCCCGTGCTGGAGCTCTTTCGAGTCCAGGGAAGCCGAAAAGTGACCCGCCATCATCCGCTTGAGCGGCGGCGGCAGCAGGTGTTCGAGTTCCGCGCGAGCCTCTTCCGGCCCGGCGAGGAACAGCCGCTTGTAAATGCCCGCCTGCATCTGCCGTTCGATCGTCTCGAGCACGCGCTCCAGATTTGCTTTGGTGCGGTTGTCGGCTTTGCGCTGATTGCTCGGTGCTGACGTTCCGCCGGCCTTGGTGTGCTTGACCTCGAGACCCTTGACCTGACCGATCGGGTAGACGTCGTCAAGGATGGCCGCGAACAGCTTTCCGTGCTCTTTGTCGACCACAGCGATCAGAGCCGGCGGAAATCTCTCCAGCTGGCGCTCGATGGGAGCGAGCAGAGGAGGACCGACCTGAAGCCGGGTCTCGGTCTCGGCAGGCAGCTTAACCAGCTCGAGCACCCCCGCCGGTTCGTCCGCGAACATCGCCATCGCAGGGCAGCCCGCCGGCCTCACGATCTCCAGGTGTTCGCGAATGCGCTGCAGCTCCCTCTCCATCACCGCGCGCTCATCGTCATCGAGACGATCCTTGTACCGCCTCTTCAGCTGACCAAACTCGAGGTCGTAGAAACGCAAGTCGTAGCCCTCGGCCCTGACCGGCATGTAAACGCTCAGGGCGTGATCTGAGGCGCGGCGAAGATTAGGCACCACGGCGAACAGGGCCTTCAGGTAGCTGTTCTCTCTCATTTCAAGCTTCCGCATTTCACGTTCAGTTGTACGCCCCCAATGGCACGAACGCTAGGGGCGTCCAGGGGTATTGTCAAAACACGATGGCGACGTGGGCTGAATTCGAGGCGGCTGAGCCCGAGTTCGCGTCGCGAATGCGTGCCCTGATGGCCTCACGCAAGCACCTCACGATGGCCACGCTGCGACGCGATGGCTCGCCGCGGATCAGCGGCACCGAGGTCGAGTTAGCCGGCGGGCAGCTGCAAATTGGATCGATGCCCAATGCAGTCAAAGCGCTGGATCTGCGCCGCGACCCACGGGTTGCCATTCATGGGCCGACCGATGACCCACCGGCGGGCGAGCCCGCCGGCTGGAAGGGGGAGGCAAAGGTCGCCGGGATGGCAATCGAGGTCGAGTCGGGCAGCACTGCTCACCGCTTCCTAATCGACATCCAGGAAGCTGTGATCACCCGACTGAACGAGGGGGGCAATCGCCTCGTCATCGAGTCCTGGATACCCGGGCGAGGTTACCGCCGCTTAGAGCGAGAGTAATCGAGGACGCGCGCGATTCGGGTTATGACGCCAGAGGAAGGAAGCGTGAGTTCGCGTCTGTCGGGGTCAACGGCAGCACGAGAGTGAAAACGCTGCCCATCCCCGGCTCGCTGGCGATCCGGATCTGGCCGCCATGGAGCTCGATGAATCGTTTGGTGAGTGCCAACCCGAGCCCGGTTCCGTGCTGCTCCCGTGCAGTGGCGGAGTCGACCTGCCGGAATGCTTTGAAGACTTCCTCCTGATCGGACTTCGCGATTCCTATCCCGGTGTCGGTGACAGAGATCTCGACGGTGTCGCCCAGCCGCTTCGCGCCGATCGTCACCCGGCCGCCTTCCGGCGTGAATTTGACCGCGTTGGAGAGAAGATTGAGCAGCATCTGCTTCAACTTGCCCAGGTCGGCCGGCACCTTACCCGCGGTGGCGACATCCGCGTCGAGGTGTATCGCCTTCTTCGACGCAAGGAGCTCCATGGTGCTCAGGACATTGCGAACGACGTCATCGACTGACACCTCCTCGATTCGCAACACAACCTGACCGGCTTCGACCTTGGAGAGGTCCAGGACGTCATTGATCAAGACCAGCATGTCCCGGCCGCCGGAGTTGATCTGCGCCAAGAACTTCTTCCGCGCCTGATCGTCGAATCTACCGCTCGTGTCCCCGATGAGCAGCTCAGAGAAACCGATAATTGCGCTGAGCGGCGTTCGCAGCTCATGGCTCATGCTGGCCAGGAACTCGCTCTTGTGCTGGTACGCGCGCGCCAGCTCCACGTGCATCCGCCGAGTGGACAGGAGGTTTCTCACGCGAAGGACCACCTCCTGGCGGTCGAGCGGCTTGGTCAGGTAGTCGTCGGCCCCCATGTCCAACGCCTTTCTGCGGGCGACCGATCCGATGTCGCCCGTCAGCACCACCACCGGCAAGAAGCCCAACCGGCGGCGGGCATCGCGGAGCTGCTGGAGGATTGCAAAGCCGTCAGGCGGCGGCATGTGCAGGTCGAGGAGGACGAGGTCGGGCTCGAATTCGTTGAAAACCAGCTCCGCTTGGGTCGAATCGGTCAGACCTCGAATCACGGTGGCTTCGCCCTCGAGGAACCTCTCGAGCATCACGACGTCGTCCTCGTGGTCGTCCACGATCAAGACACGTCCGCTCACGGCTTGGCCTCGAGTGCCTGGCGGACGCGGGCGAGCAGCGTCGGCTCCGTAAACGGCTTGTCCAGCAGGTCGCCGTCTTTCGGAAACGTGCCGTTGCTCCCAAGAGTTGGCTGCGCGTAACCGGACATGTACAGAACGCGAAGGTCCGGGCGGTCGCGGACGAGCAGTGGAGCAAGCTCGGTGCCCAACATCTGCGGCATGATCACGTCAGTCAAGAGCAGGTCGATGCGGCCGGTATACGCCTTCAGCATCTCGATCGCATCTGGTCCGTTCGCAGCGGCAATCACCTGGTATCCGTTTTGACTCAGGATGCGGCCGGCGATCTCGCGGAGGTCCTCCTGGTCTTCCACCACGAGGACCGTCTCGTTTGCCTTCGCCTTTGGTGAAATCGAAGGCAACTCCGGGGCCTCCGTCTGGTTCGTGATCGGCAACAGAACTGAAGCACGCGTGCCCATGCCCGCTTCCGCGTACAACGAGATTTGCCCACCAGCCTGGGTCACGATGCCGTAGATCGTCGCCAGGCCGAGTCCCGTCCCCTGGCCCCTCGGCTTGGTCGTGAAGAACGGCTCGAACGCGTGCTGCAGAGTGTTCTTGTCCATGCCGGTGCCGGTGTCGCTGACGCGCAGCCGGACATAACGTCCGGCTTTCAGGCCAGGCCGTGCGCCCGTGTAGGTCGCGTCAACGTCAACGTTCTCGGTGTCGATTGTCAGCTTGCCGCCTTTAGGCATGGCATCGCGCGAGTTGACCGCCAGGTTCGTCAAAACCTGGCTGAGCTGGCCGGGATCGATCATCACCGCTTCGAGGTCAGGGCCCAGCGACGTCACCAGCTCGATGTGCTCGCCAAGGGTGCGCTGCAGCAGGGGCGCCAGCTCGATCACCACCGAGTTGACGTTCATAGGCCGCGGCCGTACCACTTCCTCTCGAGCAAATGCCAGCAGCTGTCGTGTCAGGCGCGCGGCATGTTCGGCAGCCCGCTCGATGCGCTCCACGTCCTTTAATACCGGCCGCCACCGTTCGCCGTCGCCGCTGTCGACCGCCGCCTTGAGGTTCGCTTTGACGAACCAGGCAAAGTTCATGATCACGCCGAGAACGTTGTTGAAGTCGTGAGCGACGCCGGCGGCCAGCTTGCCGAGACTCTCGACGCGCTGCAGCTGATGGAGCTTTTGGGCAAGCAGGTGCTTCTGCGTCACGTCCTGCGCCATGACATAACAGGACTTACGTCCCGCGTAAACGAGGTCGTGGGTCGTGACCAGAACCTCGATCACCACGCCGTCCTTCTTGCGGTGGCGGAGCGCACCGTCTCCCAGTTCCGCAATGACAGGAACTGTTTTCACTGAAGTCACTATCTCCGCCGGCGGATCGAGATCCTTGATCGTCATGCTGAGAAACTCGTCGCGCGAGTAGCCGTAACTCTGGATTGCCGCTTCATTGACTTCCACGAAGGTCTGCGTCTCCAGGTCGACGACCAACATCGGCTCCGGATGAGCTTGGAAGAGGAGTTGATACTTGGTCGCGGCAGCTTCCAGCTCCTCCCGCGTAGCCTCGACCTCTCTTACCTTCTGGTAGAGCTTGGCCGACACCAGGAGCATGTGCTCGAAGTCAAACGAAGGACCTTGTGCCACCGGCGCCGACTTTTGACGTACCGCTTTAGCGATCGCGTCGAGGAAGTCCTGGGGCTCGTACGGCTTGATGATGACCTCTTGGACCCCTACCTGGGCGGCCAGCTGGCGCACCTCGGCAACGAGGTAGTGCGCCGTCTGCAGGACCATTGGCGTGGTCGACGTCTGAGGATCGAACCGTACGGCGCGGGCCAGGTCGTACCCGTCGACGTTAGGTGTGATGAGGTCCGCGATGATCAGGTCGGGGTGCTCCTTCAGGATCAGGTCCAGCCCGGCCCGCCCGTCTGTGCAAGTCATCACCTTGTAGCCGGCGTGCTTGAGCAGGGTCGTCGCGAGCAGACGATCTGCGGCGTTGTCGTCAACCACGACTGCAAGGGGCACTCAGGCGCCGACCTTAGAGGGAGTTGCCGGCACGAAAAAAGACTTGATCTGGGCAGCGAACGTCGTCGGCTCGATGGGTTTGGCGATATAGCCGTGGAATCCGGCCTTCAGCACACGATCGCGATCCCCGACCATCGCGTAGGCGGTCACAGCGACCCTTGGAATGGCTTTCAACTCCGGATCTGCCGCGAGTATGGCTGCTGCTTCGAGCCCGCTCATGCGTTCGAGCTGAAGGTCCATGACGATCACCCTCGGGTTCTCACGTCCCGCGATCTCGATGGCGTCAGCGCCGTCACTGCAGGTGAGGACCGTGTTACCGGCGGACCTGAGGAGATATGCCATCAGGTCGCTGCTGGCCTTGTTGTCTTCGACGACGAGGATCAAGTCTTGGCTACTGCTCAAGGACGATCCCTCGGCACGATGAAACTGAAGACGCTGCCCTTTCCGAGCTCGCTCGTGAACTCGATGGTGCCGCCGAGAAGCCCAGCCAGGCGCTGGCAGATGTAAAGCCCTAGGCCGGTGCCTTCTCTGGGTGCTGCGATGCCGAATTTCTTCAGCTGCTCGAAAGCCTTGAACAGCTTGGTCTGGTCTTCCGTTTTGATCCCGATGCCGGTGTCACTCACGTCGAACCGGACCGACGGCAGCCCGTCGGATGATCCCTCGCTGACATCTATGCGGACCTCACCGGTGTCAGTGAACTTGATCGCGTTGCTGCTGAGATTGATCAAGATCTGGTGCAGCGCCCGGCGGTCTGTGTTGACCTTGAACGAATGCTTCGGGGCCGTCACCGTGAAGATCAGCCCTTTGTTGCGCGCCAGCGGGCTCAGGCCGCCCACGACTTCTTTCGCCACCTCGACACAATCGAGGTCCTGGAAGTCGCCCTCCCACTTGCCGGACTCGATCTTGGCCAGGTCAAGGAGATCGTTGATGATCGCCAACAGATGGCGGCCGCTCGACTGCACAGTTTGCAGCTGGGTCTCTTGCTCGGTGTTGAGTGGGCCAGGCAGCCTCATGAGCAAGGTGCCGGTGAAGCCGATGATCGCGTTCAGGGGAGTTCGCAGCTCGTGGCTCATGCCCGCCAGGAAGCGGTCCTTCGCCTGGTCGGCACGCTCGAGCTGGAAATTCGTCTCCAGCAGCTGCTGCTCGAAGCGCTTGCGCTCGGTGATCTCACGAACGGCGGCGAAGATTCCCTTCAGCTTGTGGTCGAGGTCGAACAGCGTGGCCGCGTTGTACACGACAACGGTTTCCGCACCGCTCTTGCTGCGGGCGGTGAGCTCGTAGTCCGTAACCTTGCCTTCTCGAAGAGTCTGGCGAACTCCCTCCTCTGCACGTTGCGGATCGGTGAAGTAGTCCTTGAGCTCAGAGCCGATCAGCTCGTTGCGCCCCATGCCGGTCATCGATTCCATCTGCTGGTTGACGTCGGTGATCACGCCCACTGGGTCGGTGGTGACCAGGGCGTCGATGTTGGACTCGATCAGCGAGCGGGTGTAGACCTGTGAGTCACGCAGCTGCTGTTCGAGCTCCTTCTGGGCGCTCGTCTCGCGGGCGCCGGCGAGAATGCCAAGCGGTTTGCCGGTGGCATCGCTGAACACGCCTGCGTTGAAGCTCACGTTGACGCGCCTGCCCTGGCGCGTGATCAACATCAGCTCGTAGCCGATGACGCGCCCTTCGTCGAAAGTCTTCGCCGCGCCTGCCGCCGCCTGGGCGGGGTCGGTGAAGTAGTCGTTGAAGCGCGAGCTGATCAGATGCTTGCGCGAGTAGCCGCTGAGCCGGGTTGCCTCCTCGTTGACGTCGGTGATGACGCCGTCCGGCGCGATGGCGAACAGGGCGTCGGCGGACGCTTCGAACAGCGATCGGTTGTAAACCTGCTGCTCGGTGAGCTGCGTTTCGAGTCGAGCCTTTTCAGAGATGTCACGCATGGACGCAAAGGCGCCCTCGATGTGACCGTCGGGAGCCCGGAATACCGATGCGTTGAATGAGATGGCGGCCTTCCGGCCTCCCTTCGACTCGAGCACGAGCTCGTAGTTCGTGACCCCACCCTCGGCCAGGGTTCTGCGGACACCCAGATCGGCATTGTCCGGCTCTGTGAAATATCGCTTGAAGACAGAGCCGATCAGCTCCTGGCGCGAATACCCGGTCATCCGGCACATCTGCTCGTTGAGGTCGGTGATAAACCCCTCGGGATCGACAGTCACAAGGCCGTCACCAGAAGATTCGATCAGACCGCGCAGATAGTTCTGCTGCTCGCGCATCTGCTCCTCGAGACGGACGCGATCGGTGACGTCGCGAGCCGACGCGAAGATGCCGCGCACGATTCCACCAGAATCCTTGAACACCGACGCGTTGAACGACACCTGGAGGTGGCGGCGCGTGCGCGAGACCATGGTCAAGGGATGGTCGGTGACCACACCCATCTCGAACGTCCGCTCGACACCATCGCGCGCAACTTCTCGCTCGGTGAAGTAGTCGACGAAGTGGGTACCGATGAGGTCGGCACGGCCGTAACCGGACATCCGCACCATCTGCTCGTTGACGTCAGAGATGAAGCCGTCGGGGTCGATCGTGATCAGGCCGTCCCCCGACGATTCGATCAAGCCTCGGAGATAGGCCTGCTGCTCCCGCAGCTTTTCCTCGAGCGTCCTTTGTTCGGTAATCGTGCGTGCGGTGGCGAACACGCCTTGCAAGTGGTTGTCTCGGTCGAAGAGAGCCCTTGCGTTGTAGCTGACCACCGTCTCGCGGCCGTCTTTGGCGCGGGCTGTCAGCTCGTAGTTGGTGACCTTGCCTTCGCGGAGCACCTGCCGGATGCCATCCTCAGCTCGAGCGGGCTCCGTGAAATACGTCTTGAAGACAGAGTTGATCAGCTCCTCCCGTGTGTGACCCGTGAGTGCCACCATCTGCTCGTTCACGTCGGTGATCACCCCCAGCGGATCGGTGGTCATGATCGCGTCGATGTTCGACTCGATCAGCGACCGGGTGTAGCTCTGGGTGTCGCGGAGCTGATGCTCGAGCTCCTGCTGGTCAGTGATGTCGCGGAACGAGGCGAAGATGCCGCGGACCACACCGGCGGCGTCGCGGAAGACCGCGGCATTGAAGGAGACCGGTAGATTTTGCCCGTTCGCGGCCTGCATGGTCAGTACGTAGTTGGTGACCACACCTTTCTCGAAAGTGAGGCGGACGCCATCGATCGCCCGGCCGCGGTCGGTGAAGTATTCAGGGAACATCGTGCCGACAAGCTGCGCGCGGGGACGCCCAACCATATGGCAGAGAGTGTCGTTGACGTCGGTGATTCGCATCTCGTCGTTGACGGTGACCAGGCCGTCGCGCGAGGCTTCGATCAGACCTCTGTTGTAAGCCTGCTCCTCGGCCAGCTGCTTCTGGAGCCGCGCCTGCTCGGTGATGTCACGGGCCGACGCAAAGATACCGCGCACGTGCCCTTCCTGGTCGGTGAACGTAGCGGCATTGAACGAGACCAGCTGCTCGTGGCCGTCCTTGGTGCGAAGGGTGAGCTCGTAGTTGGTGGTGGCGCCCTTGTCCAGGGTGTCACGGACGCCGGCCGCCGCCCGCTTGGCGTCGGTGAAATAGTCCTGGAAAGCGCTGCCGATGAGCTCGGACCGCTCAAAACCGGACATCTGGCACATCTTCTCGTTCACGTCCGTGATGATCAGCATCGGGTCGACGGTGATGAGGCCGTCGAATGAAGCCTCGATGAGGCCTCGGTTGTAGGCGCGCTCGGTCAGCAGCTGGACCTGCAGACCTGCCTCGTCGGTGATGTCGCGGGCCGACGCGAAGATTCCGCGGACGCTGCCGACGTGGTCTCGGAAGATCGAGGCGTTGAAGGACACCTGCAGCTTCTTTCCCGCCCGCGTCAGAAGTGTGAGGACGTAGTCCCTTACGGAGCCCTGGTCGAAAGTCTCCTTGACGCCGGCGGTGGCTCGCTCGGGATCGACAAAGTACGTCGCGAACGCAGTGCCCAGCAAGTCTTCGCGCGCGAAGCCGGACAGACGGCACATCTGCTCGTTCAGGTCGGAGATGAGACCCTCGGGATCGACTGTGACCAGGCCGTCGACGCTGGACTCGATCAGCCCTCGGAGGTAGTTCTGCTGCTCTCGAAGCTGCTCTTCCAACTTCTTCTGCTCAGTGATGTCGCGCGCTGCCGCGAACACCCCTTGCAGCTTGCCATCACGGTCGAAAAAGGCGGCGGCGTTGTAGCTGACCAGCGTCTCGTTGCCGCTCTTCGAGCGGGCCGTGAGCTCGTAGTTGGTGACCTTGCCCTCGCGAAGAACGAGGCGGATGCCCTCGTCGGCCTTCCGGGGCTCGGTGAAATAGCGGTTGAAGCGCGACCCGATCAGCTCATCGCGCGAAAGCCCGGTCAGGGCCTCCATCTGCTGGTTGACGTCGGTGATGACGCCCAGCGCGTCCGTGGTCATGATGGCATCGACGTTCGACTCCATTAGGGAACGCGTGTAAACCTGGGTTGCTTCGAGAGCCTCGCTGAGGCGGATCTCGTCGGAGACGTCCCTGGAGATGAGGAGGAAGCCAATGGCGTCGCCCTTGTTGTCGCGACGCGGGGTCAGGACAGCACGGGCTGTGAAGGTCGTGGCGTCCTTGCGGCGGCGGATCACGGTGCCCTCGAACTTGCCTGTCTCGAGCGCCGTCGCCATCATCCGCAGAGGCAACCCGGCACCCACGTCTGCAGGAGCAAGAAGGATCGAGGAGTTGGCCTTGCCGATGACTTCCTCCGGCTCGTAGCCGTACAGACGCCGCGCGCCCTCGTTCCACAGCTGGATGTTGCCCTCGAGGTCCATGCCGATTATCGAAGTCTCGGTCGAGGCCTCGAGCACGCTGCCGATGAAGTTGTTGGCGGCGTACGGGTCGCTGAAGAGGGCGGGGTCGACGAGACGTCGCAAGCCGCCGGCGCCGGGGCTCATGGTCGCGGTCTCGCCTGGCGTTTCAGAGGCGGGCACTTTTACTCCGGCGACGGCGTTGTGTCCGTTGGTCTGGGGTCGCTTCGCGGCCAAAGTTCTACCTGCCGCC
Organism: Nitrosotalea sp.; assembly: GCA_035687505.1. Taxonomy (GTDB): domain Bacteria; phylum Chloroflexota; class Dormibacteria; order Dormibacterales; family Dormibacteraceae; genus Palsa-870. The sequence goes on along the minus strand of DASRWV010000145.1, from coordinate 8,088 downwards.
AGGCGAGCCAACGCCACAGACAGGACGAAGCTGGCGGATCACGTTTCATTCTCTGATGGCCGCCGTCAGACCCGCAACCTGAGAACCGCAGGGTGGGCTCCGTCCGCGTCCATGGCCTTCGGCCCCTCAGTTCAGTGGGGTTTCACGGGGGATTAGGCACCAAGGCGCGCGTTAAGTGAACCGTTACCATTCGGGTGCCGGGGGCGTATTAGAGGAAGAGATGCGACGCGCCGACGTTCGCCTGCTCCGCGCGGCCTTCGCCATGGTGGCGATCGGGGTGATGTCGCTGGCTGCTGCCCCCGCCGCCCTGGCGGCCGACAACCCCTTGTCGATCACTCTGAAGGTCGGCTATTCCGGGTTCGTCAAGACTCAGCAGTGGATGCCGGTGACGATCGACGTGACCAACAAGGGCCCCGATGTCGACGGCATCCTGGAGGTCAATGCACCGGCCGCAGCAAACGGGCCGCCGACCGGCTCGGCGATCTACGAAGCCCACGTGAGCCTGCCCTCCGGGACGACCAAACACTTGAAGACCTATCTGGTCGAAGGCTGGGCCCCCACGTCCGTGTCCGCCCGGATCCTTCAGAACGGGAAGGTCGTGGCTTCGGCTACATCCGGGGCGGGCTCGAGTCCGACTGCATTGATTGGTGTGCTTTCCGACGGGCCCGCCGCGCTGAATAACTTTGAAGCCCAGCATCCTGGAGGCTTGAGGGCAAACGTAGTTCACCTTTCGCTCGAAGACGTCGGCGATTCAGCGATCCTCCTGCGTGCATTCGACCTGCTGGTGATCGACGACTTCGCCACTGATACGCTGACTGCCGCCCAGCGCGGAGCCATTACCGACTATGTGCAGAACGGCGGCGCGCTTCTGCTGGGTACGGGCGCGTCGTGGCGCAAGACGCTCGCGGGGATCTCCGCGACGGTCTTGCCGATGCGGATCGGAGGCACCACCACCCTTAGCTCGATCGGGGCTCTCGACAAGCTGCCGACGGCTGAGGTCGCGACCGGAGCTCTCGATGCAGATGCACTGGCATGGCTATCGGAGGGCAAGACGCCCTTGCTGGCAGAGAAGCTCGTAGGAAGTGGATCGGTGAACCTGGCTACGTTCGACTGGAACCAGGAGCCGGTCGCCAGCTGGAGTGCAACCAGCTCTCTGCTCCGCCAGGTCCTGGTGCGCACGTTGTACTCCTCGGCCACGCCTCCGTCCATGGCTATGGGAAAGTTCGGAATGATGACCGGGTCGGCGACCGGGCGAAGCATGGGGCTCTCCCAGGCGCTCGGGAGCCTGCCGGCGCTCGACCTGCCCTCGCTGATGGTGATCGGGCTTCTCATCGCGGCCTATGTGCTCATCGTGGGCCCGATCAACTATCTCGCCCTCCGCGCGGTGCACCGGCGCGCGCTCGCCTGGATCACTGTGCCTCTCATTGCGGTCGTCGCCTCAGCCGGCGCTTTCGGCACTGGAATGTTCACGAAAGGTCGGTCCGTGCAAACAAACCAGGTCTCGATCATTCACCTGCAGCCTGGATGGGACCGCGCGTATGAGGAGTCATACACGGGAGTCGTGACGCCGACTCGTGGTGACTTCGAGGTCAAGGTCGCCGGCTCTCGAACATTGATCGGACCCATCGTCTCGTTCAGCAGTGCCTCTTCGAGCAATGGAGGCCCGGCCTCGTCGACCACCGAGCTCATCCGCATCAACTCCGACAACAACTCGATCGGGTTGCCGGGTATGACCGCATTCGTCTTGCGGGGCTTCGCCACAGAAGGCTTGATCGACGCGCCACATCTGGTCGTGACGACCAAGTTTGTCAACGGCAACCTCACGGGCAACGTTCGCAACGACTCCGGCACGACGTTCACCGACGCTGTCGTTTTGGCCGGTGACGGATTCCAGAAACTTCCAGGTCTGGCTCCGGGCGCGAGCACGTCATTCGATTTCACGCCCAAGGGTTCAAACCCCTATGCAGGTCCGCCCGCGTTCTCCACGATTTACACCAACTACATGTACGGCCCACCACCCGGCCAGCCAACTGACGCTGACCGGGAGGCGATGGAGAAGACCTCCATCCTGTCTTTGATCGCCTCCCCGAATTACTACGGCTACACCGCCGCCATCACGCCGATGGTCGTGGCGTGGACCAAGCAGCCTGCTGAGCGGATCGCGGTCACCGGCAGCCTGACCCGTGCGACATCTGAGACAGCCGTTGTCGTTCCCATGGCGATTGGCCAGATCGGTCCCGGTCAACTGTCTGCAGGCCTGGTGGTGAGCCGCTTAACCGACATCGATGGCACAACACAGACACAACCCGGTGGGGTGATGATGCAGAACGGAACCGTGACCTACGCGTTCAAGCCCACGCTCGCGCCGGGCAAGCACCTGACTGCAGCCGGCCTGGACTCGACCAATCAGAGTGCGAAGGGTGGGCCCCCAACCGCCCCGGGTTCCTCCGGTTCTGCTCCAACCCTTCAGGCCGAGGTTTGGGACTGGGCCAATTCGGCCTGGGTCTCGATGGCTTACAACGCCAACGGGACCAGCACCCTGCCCCCCATCGCCGTGGATCCAGCGTCGAGTGAGGTGCGGCTCCGCCTCACCGCGGCCGGCGGCCAGACACTCTTGGGCTCGATCTCGTTGACCGGGACAGTCGCGTGATCACTGCAGAAAACCTGACCAAGGTCTACGGCAAGAGGACCGCGCTGGACCATGTGTCGTTCGAGGTGCCCGAAGGTGAGATCTTCGGCTTCGTCGGACCGAACGGCGCGGGCAAGACCACGACGCTGCGCATACTCGCCGCGCTCCTCGAACCGACCAGCGGGCGCGCGTCGATCGATGGCGCCGACGTCGCCAGACAGCCGCACCAGGTGCACAGCCGGATCGGATACATGCCTGACTTCTTTGGCGTCTACGACCAGCTCACCGTCGCCGAGTACCTGGATTTCTATGCCTCGTGCTACCGCCAGCCGAAGCACCGCCGGAACAAGATCGTGAACGAATTGCTCGAGCTCATCGGGCTGACTGAAAGGCGCGACCAGGCGGTCGACACCCTTTCGCGTGGAATGAAGCAGCGATTGTGCCTGGCCCGGGCGCTCGTCCATGATCCGTTAGTGCTCTTGCTGGATGAGCCGGCATCCGGTCTCGACCCGCGGGCCCGCGTCGAGATGCGCGAGATCCTCCGAGAGCTGCGCCGAATGGGTAAGACCATCATCATCTCGAGCCACATCCTTCCGGAGCTGACCGAGCTGTGCACGATGATCGGCATCATCGACCAGGGCCGCATGCGCGCCACGGGCCCTGTGCAGGAGGTCATCCGGAAGCTGTCGGCTGGCCGCCGGGTTCGCATCACCGTCGTCGGGGACACGGACCAAGCTGTGGCGATCCTCGGGCCGCTGGAAGCAGTTACCCAGGTCGAAATGGCAAATGGAACGATCGAGGCCACATATGAAGGCGACGACTCCACCTCGGCCGACATCCTGCAGGCTTTGACCTCGCAAGGGATCAAGGTGTCGGCTTTCAGCCAGGTCGAAGGCGGCCTCGAAGAAGCTTTTATGCGAGTTACTTCGGAAGGAGAGGTATGAGCGCGGTACTCGCGGCATTCTGGAATCCGATCGTCGCCAAGGAGTACCGCTCGCGCATGCGAACCTGGCGATCGCCGCTGGCGATGATGATCTACATCGTCCTCATCGCCGGGCTTGGCTATCTGATGTTCTCGTCGATGGTCGCCTCGAGCAGCGGATTCGGCGCCCAGGCCCCAAATTACGGCCAGCAGCTGTTCAAGTATCTCGTCGTCTTCCAGATGATCCTCATCGCGTTCATCGCCCCGGCGCTCACGGCCGGAGCCATCAGCGGCGAGCGTGAGCGCCAGACGATCGATCTGCTTTTCGTGACGCGCATTGCGCCCTTCTCGATCATCTGGGGCAAGCTCCTTGCCTCGATGTCGTTCGTCGTCCTGCTGCTGTTGCTGTCAGTGCCGATTTTCAGCCTGGTCTTCTTGTTTGGCGGCGTCGAGCTCGACCAGGTGCTGTACTGCTTTCTCATCACCCTGCTCGGAGCCCTCACGCTGGGACTCATCGGCGTCGCATTTTCAACCTTGCTGCGTCGCACCCTGGCCGCCACCGTCGCCTCGTACGTGACCGCCTTTGCGCTCGTGTTCGGCGTCCTGGGGTACGGCCTGATCCTCCCGACCAAAATCGATCCGAATTCGTCGAGCACCCCAGCTCCACCCGCGGTGACCTATCTCAGCCCGATCATGCCTTTGGTTGCGATCGCGACCAATGCGCCGCCCCTCACGAACTATTTCGTTCGCTATGACTACCAGAGCGGTCCCGGATACAGCAGCGCTACGGTGATGTGCAAAGGCAACGTTTGCTCCTCGGGAGGGCCCGTTTACACGACATCTGGCAAGGGCGGATCTGGCGTCGCATCCGCAACTGAGATTCCGAGTGGCCTGTTCAAGGGCTGGCAGTACTGGCAGGCGACCGTCGGTATCCAGGTCGCGATCTGCCTTGTCGCCTTGCTGATCAGCGCGGTCTTACTGCCTCCGGTGCGCCGCTTGCCCTGGCGTCAAAGGCGCCCGCCTACGGCGCCGGCCTGATCAAATGATCAACAGAACGAGGTCGCTCGAGGCGGTCGTCCGAGCGCTTCGCGGGTCGGACACCCGATCGAGTGCTGCCACTTTCTTGGTGCATGGCGCCCTGGCGGCAGTCATCTGGCTGGCGGTTGTTCAACTTGTCGCCAGGATGATCGCCCTCGAACCGCGAATCCAACTTGCGGTGCTCGGTCTTCCAGTCGCGCTTGCCGTGGTTGTCATCGCGTGGATCGCAAGGCGCCCAGGACCCGAGCTGCTGATGCGGGCGGCCGACGTACGCCTCGGATTGAAGGAGCGCCTCTCCACCGCGTGGGAGCGGCGTGGAGCGAGCGGAACGATGGACGAGCTGCTCCGGCGAGACGCCCTGGAGCACGCAGACCTGGATCGATTGGGACAAGCGTTTCCGGTCCGGATCAACCGAAGGGAGGCGGGTGCGCTCGCCATCGTCGCCGCCGTCGCGCTCGCACTGGCGGTTCTGCCGAATCCGATGGACCAGGTGCTGCATCAGCGTCAGGCTGATCGCGTCAGCCAGGCAAAAGCAGCCCAGGCCATCCGCGAAGCACAAACCAAGATCGCGGCAAGCCGAGCGGCGCCTGTGGATCCGAAGATCCAGCAGATCCTCAGCGATACAGCGAAGAAGATCCGGGAGGCCCAGGATCCCCGCCAGGCGCTCCAAGCCATATCTCCAGCGCAGCAGCAGCTTCAACAGCTCTCCGATCCGCAGACTCCAGCCCGTTCCAGCACGGCGCAGAACCTGGCGAATGCCCTGAGCACGACCAGCGCTGGGCAGGCTACCGCCCAGGCACTGAGCAACAGCCCTGCCAAAGGCGCCGAGGAGCTGCGCAAACTTTCCAATCAGCTGCAAGGGCTGTCGCCACAGGCGCAGGCGCAGCTGGCGAAGGCTCTCGAGGAAGCGGCCAAGCACGCCCAGGATCCGACGATGGCGGCATCGCTTCAGCGCGCGTCTTCCGCCCTATCGAAAGGTGATCTCGCGGCTGCGGCCGCAGCGTTGAGCGAGACGGCCGGGCAGCTCGATTCTCTCCAGGATCAGCAGAGCAACGACCAGGAGATTGCCGCCGCGATCAATGCTCTCGAAGGAGCACGGCAAGGGCTGGCGGCGCAGGCGGACCGCGACGCGGCGGCAGCAAGCGGTGCAAATGGGACTTCCGGCGCGTCGCCCGCAAGTGGCTCGGGCGCCTCCGGCAATGGAAACGCAAACGGGAATGGCAACGGCAACGGCAGCAGCAGCGGTAGCGGCACCGGCAATGGCACTGGCAACGGTACCGGTACAGGAAGCAGTGGCACCGGCAGCAGCGGCAGCGGCTCAGGCACCGGAGACGCCGCGAAGCCAGGCGAGATGCTTTACGTACCGGGCCAGCCGGTCCCTGGCATCCTCCAGAACGATCCGTCACCCCTCGGTCCTGGCCAGGATGTGCCCCTTACCCCCTACACCCAGGTGATCCAGGCTTACCGGCAGGCCGCCCTCAACGCCACCAACCGCAGCTTGATCCCGGGGAGCCAACGCGACCTCGTGCGCGAGTACTTCTCGAGATTGGGCGAGATACAGGCTGTGCCGTGATCACTGACAAGCGGGTCGACCCCAAGAAGGTCACCGAGCTCGCGACCAATCTCGAGGGCGAGCTCTCACGGCTGATCGTCGGTCAGAAGGAACTTCTGCGCGACACGGTCATCGCTCTGATCGCGGGCGGCCACCTCCTCCTCGAAGGAGTCCCCGGCCTTGGTAAGACGGTCCTTGTGCGCTCGCTCGGCCAGGCGCTCACCTTGAGCTTTTCGCGCATCCAGTTCACGCCAGACCTGATGCCCGCCGACATTGTCGGCACCAACATCATTCGAGAAGATGCGGGCCGCCGCGAGTTCGAGTATCAGCCGGGGCCTATCTTTGCCAGCCTCGTCCTCGCCGACGAGGTGAACCGCGCGACGCCGAAGACTCAGAGCGCTCTGTTGGAAGCAATGCAGGAGCGAACGGTGACCGTCGGCACCCAGACCCGCGACCTTCCTGTCCCATTCTTCGTGCTCGCCACCCAGAACCCGATCGAGCTTGAAGGCACTTACCCGCTGCCCGAGGCGCAGCTCGACCGATTCTTCTTCAAAGTTCTCGTGCCCTTTCCCACCGAAGACGACCTGCTCGAAATCGCGCGCCGCACGACAGGCGAGACAATTCCGGAGCTGCACGCGATCGGAGATGCCGACTCCATCGTCGCGGCCCAACGGGTCGCTCGCGAAGTTCCCATCGCCGAACACGTGCTGCGTTATGCGGCACGGCTGATCATTGCCACTCATCCCGACCGAACCGAGCTCGACACTGTTCGCCGCTACGTCCGGTACGGCGCCAGCCCGCGTGGCCTGCAGACGCTGGTCCTCGCGGGCAAGGTCCGCGCCCTGCTCGAAGGTCGTTTCAACGTGGCCTTCGAAGACCTCGCCGCGGTGGCGCGTCCAGCCCTCCGCCACCGCATCTTCTTGCAGTTCGAGGCGGAGGCCGACTCCGTAACCACGGACCAGCTCATCGACGAGATCCTGGAGCACGCGAAAAAGCTACCTTCGCCGTCCTAGCCGTGGCGGCCTTGCTCGATCCACAGCTCCTGCGCCGGCTGGAGGCCCTTGCGCTCCGAGTGCGCCGGGCGGTCAGCGGCCAGATGGGTGGAGAGCGCCGCTCCACAGCTCGGGGGCGCTCGGTGGAGTTCGCCGACTTTCGCAGCTACTCGCCCGGTGACGACTTTCGTCTGATCGACTGGAATGCTTATGCCCGGCTCGACCGGTTCATGCTTCGTCTCTTCGTCGCCGAGCAGGAGCTGCCGCTGAGCATCTTCGTCGACTTGAGCGGCTCGATGGATTGGGGCCGACCCAACAAAGCGGTGACCGCCCGACGGCTCGCCGGGGCGATCGCCTACGTGGCGCTCGCGTCGCTCGATCGCGTACGCCTGACAGTTTTTGCGGACGGCCCCACGTCTGGCGGTGCACCGTACCGCGGCCGCCGCGCCGCGGCCGAGCTCTTCTCCCGGCTCCAGTCCTTTCCGGCGGGCGGGCCGACCGACTACGCCCGTCTCGTGTGGCCCATCGGTAGGCAACGTCCCGGCATGACGGTCCTCATCAGCGACGGGCTGGGCGAGAGCTCGATCGAGCCCGCGATCGCCGCGCTCGGCCGCGCCCGACAGGAAGGGGCCGTGCTTCAGCTGCTCGCCCCCCAGGAGATCGCTCCCGACTGGACCGGCGATGCCCGGCTGAGGGACGCCGAGACCGGCATGGAGCGCGAGTTCACATCGACGCCGGTGACGCAGGCCGCCTATCTCGAGAAGCTCGTGGAGCGGACCCGAGAGATCGAACGAGCGGCCCTCCGCCGAGGCCTGCGCTTCGCGCGACTGTCAACCGACCAGCCGATCGATGACATGGTGCTGCGGACCCTGCGCCACCTGAGCCTGCTGTCGTGACTTTCCTGGCGCCCGTTGCGGCGTTTCTTGGGCTGACCTTGCCGGCCATCGTCGCACTG
>DASRWV010000144.1:0-13916 GCA_035687505.1 Nitrosotalea sp. | reverse complement strand
GCCGGCAACAAGGCGGGAATGCGCGACGCGCGACAGCTGCCCGATGTGGTGATCTACGACGCCGCGCTGACCCTCGTCACGCCGATGGCGTTATGGCTGTCGACCGGCATCCGCGCCCTCGACCATGCGGTGGAAGGGATTCTCGCCGACGGCCTGCACCCGTTCTCCGATGTCATGGCCCTGGAGGCGATCCGCCGCCTGTTCGATTCGTTGCCGCGCGCGAAGGCGGCGCCGGGCGACATTGATGTGCGGACAGAAAATCAGCTCGCCGCATGGTTCGGGTACACGCTCACGGCCTCGGCGAGCGGGTTGAGCCACACGATGGGCAAGCAGATCGGAGCTCGCCATGCGATTCCGCATGGCGTGACGTCGTGCCTGCTGCTTCCGCACGTGATGCGCTATCTGGAGCGGCGGATGCCTGAGCGGTTCGCGCTCATCGCCGAAGCGACCGGGCCCGATCCGGCGGGTCGGGTGCAGGGCCTGATCGGGTCATTACAGTTGCCGCAGCACATCTCCGCGTACCGGATCGGCGAGCCGGAGCTGCGCAAAGCAGCAGGCGAACTTGGGGGCAAATATCCGGCCGAGGACCTGCTGAAGATTTATCTCGCGGCTCTCTGACGGTTCGCCGATATTTGGCGCCAGAAGCGTCGAATCCCCGCGATTCATTGACCAATTTGGATCCAAAAAGGCGGAATCAGTGGCGGCGCGGGTGCGACTGGCGCAGGAACCTTCCGGCAGGGGCTCCAATGACGTGATGCGCAGCGTCCACAAGCGCAGGCTCAGCTCCTGGGGCCGGCCGGACCTGCAGCCACCGATAGCCCGTGATCACCTCGCTCGCGAAGACCAGTGCGGGTGTGAATCCTGACGGGCCGAATGCTCTTTCGGCCGGGATCGCGACGCTGCCGATCCACAGCCTGGTCAGCCCCTCATCGTGCGCGCGCGCCCTGATCCCCGCCAGCAGCGCACGCAGGACGCCTCGACGACGCTGAGGTTCGAGAGTGAGACAGTTCCAGATGTAACCCTCACCAGCGTTGGGTCTGATCTCGAGCTCGAGCTCCCCGATCCACTCTGGTTTTGTAGAGAGCCAGCTATAACCCGCGAAGTCGCCGTCGAGCCACGCGCCGAAGCACCGACATCCTCTCGCGAGGCGGACTTCTACGAGGTCGCCCTCCTCTCCCATGGCGATGGCCACCAAGGGAGAAGTGGTCGGATCAATCTCTCTTACTGATACGCCCCCTCCGGCGCTGCGCGTCACCTCCCCGCCAAGCGGGGAGGCGGGCGACCCCAGAGTGCCGGGGTCGGCCGCCCAAAGAGTGCTACGGATCAGAAGCGGAAGTGCAGGTGGCGCACGGCTTCGATCACATCCGGGTCACCACTCGCCGAACCGCCGGGGAACCGCTGGAAGAACGAAAGCACCGCGTCGGCCGCGTTGTTGTAATGGAACAGCGCATCGACTCCCTTGAAATCCTTCGCCGGTTCGGCCGACCACTTGTTGTCTTTCACTGTGACGCGCCACTTCCCGCCCCAAGGTCCGTCGACCTGAAGCCCATATGTGAAGTCGAGGCCCTTGGCAGTTTTCTCGTCGACCGTGTACTGCCAGAAGACGAAGGCGAAGGGCAGGATGAGTCCCGCGGTCGCCTCGTCGATAGTCGCGAGCTTGTCGCCCAACCCGTACTCGATGTCGTACGGGTGGACCCCGTAGTCCATGATCTGGAACGTGCCGTAGAACCCTGCCGGCACTGGGCCTGCGAACGGGTGATAGACCATGAAGCTAGTCCATTGTTCGGGCGTCAGGTCCGCCAGCATCTTGTCCAGCTTCTGCGCGTCCTTCTTGAAGCGCTCGAGCGCCTCTTCGCGTGAGAGCTTGCGAAATTCCTTGGCATGGTCGTTCAGGGTCTCCCCCATCACGGGTAGGCCGAGGGCAGTGCCGTCCTTCCCCGCGAGTGCAGCCTCCCAGTTCTTGAAATAGCCCTCCATGACGTCGATCATGTGGCCGACCAGGTCACGGGTCTCCCATTCAGTACAGCGAGTCTGCACGTTCCAGTTTTTCGGATCAGAGACCATGCGCGTGAAGTTTTCGCGGTCACGACGCATGACGTTCAGAACAGTGGCCTTGCCCTCCGCCGACATCGGGTTGACCGGAGCGATCTCTGTGGTCGTACTCATGTGCTCATTCCCTCTCCAGAGTCTTGACTGGCGACCACGTACTGTCAGTGTCCTGCGCCCGTCGTCGCCGTGGTCGGTACGACGATGGGCGGAAGCGTTACATCCAATCGGTCGCGGCGAACCTGGAACCAGGGCGGCAGGCTCAGCGTCGACCCAAGTGACTCGACACTCTCGTCGACTGTGAAGCCTGGACCGTCGGTGGCGATCTCGAAGAGCACTCCGCCCGGCTCACGGAAATAGATGGACTTGAAGTAGTAGCGATCGATCACGGGCGTGACGTTGAATCCGGCCTTTACGACCGCCTCACGCCATCCGGATTGGTGGGCCGCATCGGCCGCTCTCCAGGCGACGTGGTGAACGCTGCCGATCGACTCCTCACCCTCCGGGCCCTCAGGCGACTCGACAACGTCGACGATCGAGTGCGGCCCGCCGTCGGCGGTTTCGAATCGGGTGCGGCGTCCTTCGTGCGCTGTCTTTCGAAATCCCATCGTCTTGGCGAGCAGATCGAAGGTCGCGGTAGCTTCGGCCACGGTCATCGTCACCGAGTGGAAGCCGCGAATGGCGTGATCCCTGTCCACCGGGCCGTCCGGCCAAGCCACCCATGGCTGCTGGGATGATTGGGCGACCAGCTCCAGCTCGATGCCGTCAGGGTCCGCAACGACTATTGCGTCGGTACCGAACGTGCTCGCGTGCTTGGCGTTCACACCGAGCTTGCGAAGGCGGCTGGTCCAGAACTCGAGTGATCCGGAGGGCACGGAAAAAGAGACGGTGGTGACCTGGCCACTTCCGGCGCGCCGCTTGGGCCAATCCGGCCAGCCGAAGAACGTCATCGCAGTGCCGGGCGAACCGACATAGTCGCCGAAGTAGATGTGGTAGGTGTCGGGCATGTCCTGGTTGATGCTCTTTTTGATGAAGCGCAACCCGAGAACGTTCACGTAAAAATCGACGCACCTCTGGACGTCGCCGGTGATAGAGGTTACGTGATGAATGCCGAGCAGGTTCGCTGGCACAGCTGTGACCTGAGTTTAGTCCGTACCCGGACGGTTGTGACCGGAAGATTCCTCGTCGACCCGGGACCAGATTTCGGCTGCCAACGGCTCGTCGATTTCCTCCTGGATGTGGGCGACCAGCCCGATCGCGCGCGACATCACCGCCAGCCCCCTGCACACCCGCCACGGGAGCCCGAGCTCGCTTGCGATCGCCCCGATCGCGCCGGTTGCGTTGACAGGGAGATGGCGGCCAAAACTTCGCGACGCCTCCTCGCCGACGAACTGCATGAGATCCACGTAGCGGCCCGAGAAACCGTTCTCGGCCGCGATCGCGAACAGCTTCGGCGTCCGGGGGTCAACCTCTTTGTGCACCGGGTGGCCGAGACCGCCGATTTGCTTCTTGCTTTCCCGGTGCTCGGCGACGATCAGGACCGCGATTGGGCGCAGATCCGTACCGGGCGCAACGTCTCGCAACGCCTCTTGCAACAAACGTGCCGCGCCCTCGACTGGTCCGCCGAACCGATCCCCCATGCCCAACAGACCCGCGGCGACCGCGCCCTGCAGCGATTCCGGGGCTCCGAAATAGGTCAGCCGGGCGGCGATCGCGCTCGGCGTCATGCCGTGCTCGACGAGGGTCACCGTGATGGCGTTGAAGACGATCGACTCCTTTTTGGTCGGCAGGCGGCCCATCAGCTCGAGAAAGGCAACATCTCCCAGGGAAACCTTGCCGATCAGCTCCTCGGCCAGGTCATGACCCCGGACCACTATCCGATCGGCAGTGCTCCAGCCAAGGTCTGACTTGAGCTTCTTGGTCATGGCCGGTTGACGGTGAGCTTCGTCTTGTAGCCGGCTTCGCCGAAAGCAGCCTCCGGTATGAGCGTGACTTGGCTGCGAAACACGAGCTTGGCGTGGATCGCTTCGGCGATCTCGCCGGCGAGGATTCCATCGGAGGCATTGCCGTCAGGGACCTCGACCTCGATTGGAACCGGCGGCGTGACGCTGACGTCCGCACCGGAGCGAATGACTCGAGCACGTCCGGTGACGCGCGGCCGGAAGTCGCCCACCACCGAGAGGATCGCCGTCGGATACACATTCACGCCGCGGACTTTGAACATGTCGTCTTGGCGCCCGATGCAGCGCATTCGGAAGGTCGTCCGCTCGCACGCGCAGGAGGTCCCCTCGATGCGAACTATGTCATTGCTGAGGAACCGCACGACCGGCATCGCCTCGCGGGTCAGGCTCGTGTAAGCAAGCTCTCCGACGGCCCCCGCCTCAATTTTCATGGGCTCGCGAGTCGTCAGATCGATGAGCTCGGGCCAGATATGACCCATCCCGCAGAAATGCATTCCCTGCTGGTGCGGGCACTCGCCGAACAGCGACGGCGCGATGTCACCGATGCCCATGACCTCGGTCACCGTTACCCCCAATACCTTTTGGATGTGGTCGCGTATGGCGGGGATGCCGCCGCCAGGTTCGCCACCCGTGACGATGTGGGTCAGCGGATTGTCGCCCGGGTTGGCGGCTGTCTTCTCCAGGTGATTCGCCAGGTACTGGGCGAAGGAAGCGGTCGCCAGCAGCGTGTCGGCAAGCCCGGAGCGAAGCGTGAAGAGCACCCGTTCCGTGTCGCCCGGCCCGACTGGCAGTGTTCGCGTTCCGATTCGCAGTAGGGCGAAGTGTGTGTGCCCGGCGACGAAGGGACCTGCTCCGAACGTGGTCAGAACGCTGCTGTGCTCGTGGATCCCGGTCGCGTAGTACGTGCGAGTCCCGATGACGGTCCAGGTCTCCATGTCCGCTCGGGTCAACGCGAGGACTGTCGGGGTGCCGGTCGTGCCGCTGGTCTGATACACGCGCTTGACCAGACCGGGCTCGACGCACAGGTTGCTTCCAAACGGTGGATCCTCGTCCAGCGCGTCCTTGAGCTCGGCCTTGGTCGTAAATGGAACGTTGGCGATATCGTTCAGGCCCACGAACGACGTCCCAAGCCCGGCCTCGCGAAACTTCCGCATATAGAAAGGAGAGGATTCCCTCAAGCGGCGGAACTGCCGCTCCCATGCGCCGGCCGAGAGTCTGAAGATGTCATCGGCGCTCGCGGTCTCGATCTCTCGCTCCCAGATCCAATCCCGGTCGCAGTTGTCACCCCTGAGCCGGTTGTTTCTGGCCTCCATCAGCAGGACATGATGCGCTCTCGTGGGGCTTAACCTTGGCCCTATGGTTGACGTTCTGCCGACAACGGTCGTCGGCAGCTACCCACAGCCAGACTGGCTCGTCGATCGCGCGATGCTGGGCAGCCGCCTTCCTCCGCGGACGCGAGCGCTGGAGATCTGGCGCGTCGCGCCCAACTTCTTGGAGCAGGCGCAGGACGACGCCACCATCGTGGCGATCCGGGACATGGAGCGCGCCGGGATCGACATCATCACCGACGGCGAAGTTCGGCGCGAGAGCTACTCGAATCGCTTTGCGACCGCCCTTGAGGGTATGGACCTCGACCATCCCGGCACCGCGCTGGATCGGACAGGCCATCCCAACCCGGTGCCTCGAGTCGTCGGCCCGATCCGCCGCACGCGCGCGGTCGAGGTGCGAGACGTGACGTTCTTGCGCGCGAACACCGACCGGATCATCAAGGCGACGCTGCCGGGGCCCTTCACGATGTCGCAGCAGGCGCAAGACGATTATTACCACGACGAGGAGGCTTTCGCGATGGCGCTCGCCGATGCAGTCAATGAGGAGGTGCGCGACCTGTTCGCCGCCGGCGCCGACGTGGTTCAGCTCGACGAGCCTTACCTGCAGGCCCGCGCGGAGAAGGCGGAGCGCTTTGCGATCAAGGCGATCAATCGGGCGCTCGACGGCATTACAGGAACGACCGCGCTGCACACGTGCTTCGGCTACGCCCACATCGTGCATTCACGACCGAATGGCTATCCGTTCCTGGAGCAGCTCGCGGATGTCTCCGCGCAGCAGATCTCTCTCGAGTCCGCTCAGCAGAAGGTCGACCTCTCGGTGCTGACGGCGCTGCGCCACAAGAAGGTGATCGTCGGAGTCATCGACCTCGACGACAACAGCCCCGTCGAGGATGTGGCGATCGTCGCCGGCCGGATTCGGGGCGCCCTCAAGTTTGTCGATGCCGGCCGGTTGATCCTTGCGCCCGACTGCGGCATGAAGTACCTGCCCCGAGACAAGGCCCTGGGAAAGTTGACCGTGCTTGCGCAAGCGGCAGCGATCGTTCGGAGCGAGCTTTAGGCGACTCTCCTTAGCGTTCGACCCCCACCCGGCGCGCTACGCGCGCCGACCTCCCCACAAGGTGGGGAGGTGAACGTCGGGCCGACCTCCCCACACGTGGGGAGGTGAACGTCGGGCCGACCTCCCCACACGTGGGGAGGTGAACGTCGGGCCGACATCCCCACACGTGGGGAGGTGAACGTCGGGCCGACCTCCCCACACGTGGGGAGGTGAATGTCGGGCCGACCTCCCCACAAGGTGGGGAGGTGACTCAGACCTCGGTTAAACATTGATACCGCGTCTGTTTTATCAATCTGGGGTGCGGCGTAGGAACGCTCCGAACATCGGGGCAGTGAAAGAGACGCGAGCCCGCTCAGGGCGGTAGATCAACCCTTTCTGGATCAGCGAGCTGATGGTCGGCTGGATCTCGTTGTTCCTCAGACCTGACGCCTGGTGCAGCTGCTCGCTCGTGGCGCTCTCGCCAACCTCCGCGATGTTTCGCATCAACTTGCGCTCGTTGGGCGATGCGCGCACGTACCGCGCCCGGAAGAAACCTGCGTCCAGCGTGACGAGGATGCGCGGCCGGAGCCTTTTGAAATCGGCGATCGTGATCACCTCCCCGGTCGAGCCCGTCCACAGCGAGTCGCCGTAGACCTGGATGAAGAACGGGTAGCCGCCCGTGTCCTCCATGACCGCGTCGATCACGTCGTCCGCGTACCGTCGGCCCAGGCGCACCGCTGGGTCGACGAACGCGGCGCGGTCTTCCGGAGGACGGAGGTTACCCAGCTCCTGCGTGAGGAACATGCGCTCTGAGTAGCTCTTCGAACGCGACAGGTTGTCGACGACCGGTGGAAGCCCGCAGAGCATCAACATCAAAGGAAGGCTGTGCTGCTGCACAGCAGATGTCGCGCTCAGCAGGGCGCTGAGCGTTGGCGCTCCGGTCCGCTCGCGCACGACATGGAACTCGTCGTAGCGAAGCACCAGGCCCTTGTGCTCGCTCTTCTGGCACAGCTCGCAGATGCGCATCAGGGCTTCGCGCAGGTCGTCGTCGAGCCGCCGGGCGGGATCGTGCCGGCGGCGGTTCGTGTCGACACTGACCTTGAACTCGCCGTAGCTGACCGCGAGCGCTCCGACAGAGTCGATCGCCGCTTGCAGCAGCTGGGCCGCCTTTTCCCGGAGCCGCGCGGAAAGGCTGAGCTTGCGCAGGGCGCGGTTGACGTCCGTGAGAAGGGCGTTGGCGAAGGCGGGAGGTTCCGAGTCCGGCTCAGAGAACTCCCGGTCGACGACTATCCACCCAGCAGCCTCGGCCTCGCCCTGCATCCGGTTGAGGAGCACCGTCTTGCCAACTCCGCGCAGCCCAGTGATGAGCACGTTGCGTGGGTGGCGAGGATCGCGCATGAACGCACGCACCGCTTCGATCTGCTCTTCGCGATCACCGAGGTATGGCGGGTCGATGCCGTTGCCCGGGCGGTAAGGGCCGGGCGGCCAGGTCGTTGCCAATTTGATAGCAGATGATAAGGCGTGAACCTTATCTTCAGGCTAGCCGGTCAGCCAGGCCCTGGCTTCCTCGACTGTCGCGAAGTAAGCGACCTGGAGCTCAATGTCGGGCACCTTGCCGAGCGCGTCCCTGATGTTCATCTCCGCCAGCCCGCTCTTCGGCAGGACGACGGCGAAGCGCTTCAGACCTGTCATCAGCGCGCGAGGCAGCCACTCCCTGTTCGCTCGTTCCTGGTCGGCCGGATTGATGACCTTCTGCTGCCGGCAGTCCGCAAGCACCCGAGAGCCGCGATGCTGTTGCAGGGCCCGGATCTCGGCGTCAAGCAGCTCTTTGAACTCGGTCGAGTCCGCCCAGCCCTCCCACTCAACCAGGACGAGCTTGGCGTCCTGGTCCCACCTCACCGAGGCCACCCCCGGGGTGTTGAAGTAGACGTCCGGGTCAGCCGGGTTCATGGCCGGGAAGGATAAGAGAGGCAGGGGCGCGCAGATCCGAATTGCGAAAACAAGGTCCCGAGGCACCCCTATTGACGCTAAGAATGGCCGAAACGCTTGCAATCGCTTTACAGTTGCCGTTAACCAATGCAAACAAAGGGCAAAAGTATCAACTTTGTGTAAGCCGAACTGTCCAGCGCCGTATGTGCGTCACCCTGTGCTTTGTGTGGGTGGGACCAGCCAAGGCCTATGAACCGCAGACTCCAGTTGACAATGTTAAGTGACGGCGTCCCGGCCGCGCCGGCCTCACCTGAGCTTTCTTCGCGTCATGCGCAGTGATCTCGACGAGGGCCGCGGGGCTTAGCGCCGTGCAGGAGCCACAGGAGGCCAGCAGGGACCAGTCGGCTCGCCGGCGCGTCCAGGTCCTGATCGTGCAGGACCATCCACTCCTTGCGTCCGCCATCGCCAGGGTCCTGGAAATGGAGCCAGACTTCAAGGTTGCCGGGGTCTCGGCCTCGGGTGCCGCCGCTGTGCAAGCCGCTACCGAGAACCGTCCCGACGTCGTCCTGATGGACTTCCGGCTCCCCGACGTCTCCGGGCCCGCGGCCGCCCGCATGATCAAGAACGAGCACGCGGATGCGGCGATCGTGTTCCACAGCGCGGACGAGTCGGAGTCCGCCTTGCTGGATGCGATCGACGCCGGCGCCACCGCCTACCTGACCAAGGACGCCACCGCGGACCAGATCATCACCGCCGTCCGCCGGGCCTCAAAAGGCGAGGTGCTGATTCCAGCCGAGCTCTTCGCCCGCGCGATCGCGCGTCATCGGGGCGCCGCGGTCAAGAAGCGTGAGCGTGAGCGGCTGCTGGCAGAGTTCACACCGCGCGAGCTCGACGTCCTGCACCTCCTCGCCGAAGGCCTGGACACCACCGCGATGTCGCAGCGCCTTGGCATCGCGCCGCATACCGTCGAGTGGCATGTCCGCCACGTGATCGAGAAGCTGCAGGTGCACTCCAAGCTTCAAGCCGTCATCTCGGCTGCGCGCAAGGGCCTGATCGTCCTCTAGGCCGCGAAGGCTCTCGAATTCCCATCCCGTTTCAGGGGTGGCCTGCCATCGGCTCACATGGCGACAACCACGCACGGTGGCCGTAATACGGTGCAATGAAGAGAACCCTGCTCGCGCTTGTGAGCGCCATGGTCGTCGCAGCCTGCGGTGGTGGAGGCACGGCAACTGCACCGCCGGAGCCAAAGATCACCTTCGCGATGGGAGCTCAGAACGGCAGCATAGTGTTAGGGACAGCCGATGTCGTCAAGAGCACCGGTTCATTCACGCTCACCGTCAAGCTGACCGGCTTGCCGGCCAACTCGAGCCATGTTGCGCACATCCACGTGGGTAAGTGCTCTGCGCCCGGTGGTGTTGCGTATGCGCTTCAGCAGGTCAACGCAGACGCGTCCGGCGCAGCCACCGTGAACACCGTGGTGCCCACCGGCTACGCGGTCCCAGCATTCGGCTGGTACGTCAACATCCACCACGGACCAGACTTCAGCGCCCCCGCCAACGCGCCGAGCGTTTCATGCGGAGACATGCCGAACCACTAGTCGCGTTTGGCTGCGCAAGAGCGCATGAAGCCATCCCCTTAGAGGGGTGCATCGCCGTGCTCCCTCATGGCGACAAGGCAGACGGCTCGGCGTAGCACTAGCCAGGTGCAGCTGCTACGAAGGCGGCCTATGGCCGGTTTGATCGACCCCACTATTCCGGTCTTGCGGCTGGTCAAGAGCCCAAAGATGACTCCTCGCAAGCCCAGCTGGAAGCGCTTTGGGTCGTTCGACAGCGCATCCGTACGCATCGTGGCGGGGCTGCTGCTGGTGTCGATTCCAACTTCCATCCTGCTCGGGTTCCTGATGTCCAGGTGGAACACACAGGCCCTGATCGATCAAGTTCAGATCCGGTCCGAGGTGGCCGCCGAGAGCGCTTCCGACCGGACCTCGCTCTGGATGAGCGCGCGCAGGGCCGAGCTCCGACAGCTGGCGCTGGACGAGGCCGGCCTGGTGAGCTCCCCAGCTGCGGCGGCGGCAGACCTCGGCACCCAATCCGCCCATCCGGATTTTGCGACGTTGCTGGTGATCAATCCATCCGGTTCTGTCGTCGCAACGACCCGCCCCGGCGCACAAACGCCGCTTGGCACCAGCTCGATGGAACGTCTTCAGGTCGAGACCATGCAGCCCATCCAGAACGGACCGTCAGGGGTGACGTGGATCATAACGGCGCCCATCCTCGGCATCGACGAAAGGTCGCAGGGGGTCATCGTGGGCGACCTGTCCATTTCCGCGCTTGGAGCTCTCCTCACCGACCCTTCCATGAAGCACCCGTTCGGCCAGAGCGAGGAGATCCACCTTGCCGACCTCAATGGCTTGATCCTCTACAGCTCGAGCTGGGGCGTCGTGGCCGACAACAACGGCATCCTCGAGAAAGGAGGCTTGAGCCTCAAAGAGAACACCACCATCATCGACCTCGCGGTCAAGAATCACGACGGCGCCATGCAAGGCAAGGATTATCGAAACCACGATGTTCTGACGGGTTTCGAATTGCTCCCGAGCCTCGGCTTGGTGGTGGTCGCATCCATCGATACCTCCGTCGCGTTGGCTCCGGTTTACGACCAGGCGATTCGAACTACCTTGCTCCAGGTCTTCTCGACGCTGCTCTTGATCGTTTTCGCGATAGTGCTGGCGATCTTCACGATGCGTCCGATCGTCGCCCTGTCGCGCGCCGCGGCTAGCGTCGAAACCGGCGATCTGACCGCCCGCGTCAACCTGAAGGGAGGCGGAGAGGTCCGCCGGCTCGGCGACACGTTCAACGCCATGGTCGAGCGCTTGAGCGTTGTCCTCTTCCGGCTGCGAGGCGAGGTCACCGAGTCCGCCGGCAAGCTGTCCGCCGCCTCCGAGCAGCTTGCCGCCGCGACACAGGAACAGACGACCGCCGCCACCGCCACCTCGACCAGCATGGAGGAGGTGGCGCGCACCTCGGCGTCGATCGCCGACACCGTCGACCGCGTCGCCATCCAGGCCGGCGAGGTGCAGGCCAACCTGGAGCTCGCCCAGACCGACCTCCGGGCCTCCGGCGATCGGACCCTCGCGCTCGCCGGTCGGGTCAACGAGATCGAGGGCATCCTCGACCTCATCAATGACATCGCCGACCAGACCAACCTGCTCGCCCTCAACGCCGCCATCGAAGCCGCCCGCGCCGGCGACGCCGGGCGCGGCTTTGCCGTCGTCGCCGACGAAGTGCGCCGGCTCGCCGAGCGCTCCAAGGCGGCGGCCGGGCAGATCGCCAAGCTGGTCGAAGGCGCGCAGTCGCAGAGCAGCGAGACCGTCATGGCGCTGGAGAAAGGCGTCAAGCAGATGGAGCGCGGGCTGATCATGATGCGGGCGATGACCCAGGTGAGCGGCCAGGTCCAGCTCGCGACCCAGCAGCAGCGCGCGTCCACCAACGAGGTCGTGCTCGCCATCGAGCACATCGCCGAAGGCAGCCGCGCGGTGGCCGTCACCGCCCAGGAGATCGCGGCGGCCGCTGCACGACAGGGCACGCTTGCGGCTGATCTTGCAGGGTCCAGCTGGGAAGGCGGCGAGAGGGAAAGCCGGCTTTAGGAAGGCAATGCCACTGGGATCGACCCCCACCCGGACGCCGCAAGCGGCGCCCGACCTCCCCGCAAGGCGGGGAGGTGAATATCGAACCCAACCCGGGCGCCGCAAGCGGCGCCCGACCTCCCCGCAAGGCGGGGAGGTGAATGCTGAGGGAGATCGACCCCACCCGCAAAGCGGGGAGGTGAATGCTGAGGCAGGATCGACCCCCACCCCCCGCCTTCGGCGGGGACCTCCCCGCTAGGCGGGGAGGTGAATGCTGAGGGAGATCGACCCCACCCGCAAGGCGGGGAGGTGAATGCTGAACTTGAACCTGCCGTCCCATCCCCTTAGAGGGGCCGACCGCCGTCCTCACCCATGGCGACAATGCAGGCCGTCTGGCGTACTACGAGAGCATGCAGGTCCGTCACATTCCGCCCCACGTCCGGGTGCTCGATGACCGGTCGCCGCCGCTTCGACTGACGAACGCCTCGCCGGGGCCTGCTAACTCGCCCCCTAGTTGGAACCCTTTGAGGTCTTTCAACAGCTATTCCGTACGTGCCGTGGCCGGCGTGCTCCTGGTATCGATTCCAATCTCCATCGTCCTTGGGTTCGTGATGTCGAACTGGATCGGCGAGACCGCGATCGGCCAGGCCAAGGCCCAATCGATGGCGACCGCACAAGCTGCTTCAGCTCGAATCAACGACTGGGTTGGAGAGCGGAAGGCGGAGCTTCGCGCATTGGCAGATGACAGCGTCGGCAGCCTTGACAAGCCATGGTTACAAGGCCGCCTGCTGGCCGCGGATGGGTCGCATCCGACTTTCCACAGCCTGCAGGTCTTT
The DNA here is from genome assembly GCA_035687505.1 of Nitrosotalea sp. GTDB lineage: Bacteria > Chloroflexota > Dormibacteria > Dormibacterales > Dormibacteraceae > Palsa-870. The sequence continues at coordinate 1,158 of DASRWV010000144.1, read as the reverse complement.
GACACGAAGGGAAAGGTGGTCGCCTCGACGCGACCGGGAGTCCGCGTTCCAGCCGCCCCAACAGGGGCGGCGTTCCTGACAAGCCTCGATTACGCCACTCTCGGCCCGATTCAGATCGCAGCGGGCGAGCTGGATTGGATCATGACCGCGCCGGTCAGGAGCCCGGACGGCACCTCAGAGGGCATGGTCATGGGAGATCTGCGCCCGTTAGCACTGGGAGCCCTGCTCAAACCTTACGGCGATCAAGCCTCGACTCGGAACCAGGAGGTGCATCTGGTCAATGCTCAGCACCTCCTTGTGTACAGCTCGGGATGGGGTGTCCTCGCGGACGATGCCGCCGTACTGGCCAAGGGCATTCTCAAGGTCCCAGCCGAGGGGGCGATCTTCGATCGGGCGACGAATGCCGGCTCTGGCGCCGCCCAGATTAGCGACTACCGGAACCGGCAGGTACTGGCCGGGTACGAACCGATCAAGACCCTCGGTTGGGTGGTCATCGCGTCGACCGAAACCGCCACGGCGCTGGCTCCGGTCTACCAGCAGGAGCTCCGCACCTCGCTGCTCCAGGCCTTGAGCACCGTGCTTCTGATCGTGTTCGCGGTCGTACTCGCGGTCTACGCCACGCGACCGATCACGGCCCTATCCAGCGCCGCAGCGAGCGTTGAGGCCGGCGACCTGACCGCCCGCGTCAACCTCAAAGGTGGCGGTGAGGTCCGCCGGCTCGGCGACACCTTCAACGCCATGGTCGAACGCCTCAGTGGTGTTCTGTCCCGGCTGCGAGGCGAGGTCACCGAGTCCGCCGGCAAGCTCTCCGCCGCCTCCGAGCAGCTTGCCTCTGCGACCCAGGAGCAGACCACCGCCGCCACGGCCACCTCGGCGAGCATGGAGGAGGTCGCGCGCACCTCGGCTTCGATCGCCGACACCGTCGACCGCGTCGCCGTCCAGGCCGGCGAGGTGCAAGCCAACCTGGAGCTCGCCCAGACCGACCTCCGGGCCTCCGGCGATCGCACCCTCGCGCTTGCCGGTCGGGTCAACGAGATCGAGGGCATCCTCGACCTCATCAACGACATCGCCGACCAGACCAACCTGCTCGCCCTCAACGCCGCCATCGAAGCCGCCCGCGCGGGCGACGCCGGTCGTGGTTTTGCCGTCGTCGCCGAC
>DASRWV010000143.1:0-15090 GCA_035687505.1 Nitrosotalea sp. | reverse complement strand
GCGGCCTCGGCCGCTTTCACCTCGTCGGGGGTGCAGCCGGCGACGTCGATCGCGTTGACGTCCATATGCGAGGCGAGCCACGGCAGCAGCTCTTTGCGTTGTCCGCTGAGCACGTTGACGACGCCTGGCGGGAAGTCGCTGGTGGCGAAGACCTCGGCGAGGGTGAGCGCGGGCAGGGGGGTTGATTCGGGTGCGAGCGCCACGATCACGTTGCCGCCGCAGAGGGCGGGCGCGATTCGTTTCATGAGCCCGGCGAGGGCAGGTTCTTCGGGCGCGACGATGCCGACCACGCCGGTCGGCTCGGGGAGGGTGAAGTTGAAGTAGGGCCCGGCGACGGGATTGACGGTGCCGGCGAACTGCGGGAGCTTGTCTGTCCAGCCGGCATACCAGACGAGTGTTTCGACGGCCTGCTCGACTTCGCGTCTTGCTTTGGCGCCGCCGCCCAGCAGGTCGGTGAACTGCGCGGCGCGGCTGTCGAGCATCTCCGCCGCGCGGTAGAGAATCTGGCCGCGGTTCATCGCGGTGCGTCCGGCCCAGCTGTTGAATGCGGTGCGGGCGGCTTTGACTGCGTCTCGGAGGTCCTTGCGGGAACCTCTTGGCACGTTGACGTTTCCGTCCGGCCGGTAGGCGCGGCCGGACTCGGAGCGCACGAATTCCCCGTTTAGATAGAGCTTGTACGTCTTGCGGACTTCCATTTCTAGTTGAGGTCCAGGTATGGCGCCAGGCCGTGGATGCCGCCCTCGCGGCCGTAGCCTGATTCCTTGTAGCCGCCGAAAGGAGATGTGGGGTCGAAGCGGTTGAAAGTGTTGGCCCAAACGACGCCGGCGCGCAATCTCTCCGCCATCCAGAGGATGCGCGAGCCCTTGTCCGTCCAGACTCCGGCGGACAGTCCGTAGGGAGTGTTGTTCGCCTTCTCGACGGCCTCGGCCGGTGTGCGGAAGGTGAGGACGGAGAGGACTGGGCCGAAGATTTCCTCGCGGGCGATGCGGTAGGACTGGCTGACGTTCGTGAACAGCGTGGGCGGGAACCAGAAGCCTTTTTCGGGGAGTTGGCATTCGGGCTGGTAGAGCTCGGCGCCCTCTTGTATGCCCGACTCGACAAGGCCCCGGATCTTCTCGAGCTGGTCGCGCGAGTTGATGGCGCCGATGTCGGTGTTCTTGTCGAGGGGGTCGCCGAGGCGGAGCGTCGAGAGGCGTCTTTTGAGTTTCTCCATGAGTGGCTCGGCAATCGACTCCTGGACGAGGAGGCGGCTGCCTGCGCAGCAAACGTGGCCCTGGTTGAAGTAGATCCCGTTGACGATGCCCTCGACGGCCTGGTCGAGAGGCGCGTCCTCGAACACGATATTGGCGGCCTTGCCGCCCAGCTCGAGCGTGAGCTTCTTGCCGCTTCCGGCGAGCTGTTTCTGGATTAACTTTCCGACCTCGGTCGAACCCGTGAACGCAACCTTCTTCACGCCTGGGTGGCTGACCACGAGTGAGCCGGTCTTGCCGGCGCCGGTCACGATGTTGACGACTCCAGGCGGGAGCTCGGCCTGCATGCAGATGTCGGCGAAGAGCATCGCGCTTAGCGGCGTAGTCTCCGCGGGCTTGAGCACCACGGTGTTGCCGGCGGCCAGTGCTGGAGCGATTTTCCACGCGAGCATGAGGAGCGGGAAGTTCCAGGGGATGACCTGGCCGGCGACGCCGAGCGGTCGTGGTTTGCGGTTTGGAAATGCCCACTCCAGCTTGTCGGCCCAGCCTGCGTAATAGAAGAAGTGGGAGGCGCTGAGCGGGATGTCGACGTCGCGGGATTCCTTGATGGGCTTGCCGCCGTCCATCGTTTCTATTACTGCAAGCTCTCGTGCTCGTTCCTGCAGGATTCTGGAAATTCGGAACAGGTAGCGGGAGCGCTGCGAGGGTGCGAGATGCGACCAGGATTCGAAAGCTTTGCCGGCAGCCTTGACTGCGCGATCGACGTCTATTTCGTCGGCTTCGGCGACCTCGGCAAGCTTTTTCTCGGTCGCGGGGTTGATGGTCGGGAAATGCTTTTTGCTGTGGGGCTCGACCATCTTGCCGCCGATGAAAAGGCCGTAGCGCGGCTGGATCTTGACGTGGTCGATCGACTCGGGGGCGGGCGCGTACTCGAAGACCTGCTTCGCGAGCGCCGCGCTTTGCTTCTTGGTGATCGCCATCAGTCGATGGTGAAGTAGTCGGGTGACTGGTACACGCCGGTGCGCTCCTTCTCGATCTGCATGAGCACGTCGTTGAGCAGCGTGGAGGCGCCGAGGCGGAAGAGGTCGGGCGTCATCCAGTCGGAGCCGAGGGTCTCATAGATAAGGACGAGGTAAGCGATCGCCTGCTTCGAGGTGCGGATGCCGCCGGCGGCCTTGAAGCCGACGGGCCTTCCGGTCTCTCTTACAAAATCGCGGATGGCTTCCATCATCACGAGGCTGACCGGGAGGGTCGCCGCGGGCTGGACCTTGCCGGTGGAGGTCTTGATGAAGTCGGCGCCGGCGGCCATCGCGAGGATGCTGGCGCGTCGTACCGCGTCGTACGTGCCGAGCTCACCGGTTTCGAGGATGACTTTGAGGTGCGCGCTGCCGCATGCCTCCTTGATGGCGACGATCTCGTCGTAGACGCGCTGGTAGTCGCCGGAGAGAAAGGCGCCGCGGTCGATGACCATGTCGATCTCGTGGGCGCCCTCCTGGACTGCTTGCTCGGTCTCGGTGACTTTGATCGAGGTATAGCTCTGGCCTGAGGGGAAGGCGGTCGCGACGGAAGCGACCTTGACGGTGCTTCCTTTTAGATGGGTTGCAGCGTCGGGGACCCGGGCCGGGTACACGCAGATGGCGGCGACGGATGGGATGGTCGGGTCGCCGGGTTTCGGGCGGATCCCTTTGGCGCAGAGCGCGGTGACCTTGCCCGGCGTGTCCGAACCCTCGAGCGTCGTGAGGTCCATGCAGCGGATGGCAAGGTCGAGCGCCCAGAGCTTGGAGGCCTTCTTGATCGAGCGCTTGGCGAGCTCAGCGGCACGCTGTTCAGCCCCGACCTCGTCAACGCTGCGCACGCCGCGCATGAGCGAGCCGAGGTGGGTCAGAGAGAGGGCGGTGGCCATTGTTAAGGGCATTATGCGACGGGGTTGGTGTGACGTTTAATAGTCTGCGGTGGGCACCTACGAAGATTCATTGACCGCGTTTCGTTCCGGCGATACGGACCTTGCCGAGTTGCTGGCCTTGCAGCTGCTGGGCGATTCGCGTGATGACGATGCGGAGGGCGGCCGCCCCGGAAGCGGCGACGCGCTTTGCATGCTGGCGAGGGTCGCGCTGCGCCGGGGTGAGTTGTACAAAGTGACCACGCTGGCGGACGAGGCATGGGAGATGTCTCTCGGGGCGCTGGACCGGCGGGAAGAAATGATGTTGAAACGGATGCCGATCCACCTGATGGCGGTAGCCGCACGAATGCGTGGTGAGTACGCCGAGGCGCGGCTGCTCTACCTCGAGAGCATCGACCTGAATCGCGAGCTCGGCGAGGACCGGATGTTCGCCGCCGAGCACCGAAACCTTGCTTACGTAGAGCTGCACGACGGCAACACAGATCGGGCGCGCGAGCTCTTCGCGAGCACGGTGGAGATGGTCCGGGCGGGCGACTATGGTTCGTTGAAGCCGTATCTGCTTCAGGACGCCGCGGTATTGGCCATGGAAGACGGAGATCGAGACCGCGCAGTGGAGCTGGTCGCGGCCACTCACGCTGCGTTTGCCGCTGCTGGACAGATTCCTGACCCCGACGATGCCGCTGAGCTAGAGGCCCTTCAGTCTCGCCTTCGGGAGCTGTGAGCTAGCCGATCAGCTCGTCCGCGAGAAGATCCATGAGCAGCCCGTCGTGCCAGGCGCCGTCGAGACCGAGTTCGTACTGGCGCATGACGCCGACGGGTTTGAAACCGACCCTGGTGTAGCAGTTGATGGCAGCTCTATTGTCGGCGGCTGGGTCGATGACTAGGCGGTGGTGGCCGAGGTCGACAATGAGGTGGCGGGCAAGCGCGCGGATTGCGTCGGAGCCGAGTCCGCGGTGATGTAGGGCGGGGTCGAGGTAGATGTCGATGCTGGCGTGGAGGTAGTCGGGATCGGTCTCCGCCTGCCATTGGATCGCGCCGGCGACTCTGTTCATGTGCTCGATGACGAAAGTCTCGACATCAGGTTGTGCGAGGTCCTCGGTTACGGCCACCATCATGTCGTCGCCGCCGCGCCACCAGCGTTGAACCTGTTCAGTAGCTCGAATGCGTGCGAGCTCCGGCACGTCCGCTTCGGTCGGCGGGCGCAAGGTGACGTGTGCGCCCTGCAGTGTGGTCACCTTGGCCTACCCTGTGCGCTGTGCGGAGCGTGCGGGTCAATTCGATGGCAACCGCGAAGTGGCTTCGCTCGCAGAAGATGAGCACCTGGCGGCGGCGGCCGCCGCTGAACATCGTGATGGCATATGTCGCGAGTCATGCGTCCGATCATGCAGCGGGCCTTGCGTTCAATGCATTCCTATCGATGTTTCCGCTGGTGCTCGGGTTGATCGCGCTGGTCGGTTTGTTTCCGCAATCGGACGATCTCAAAAGCGCGGTGGAGAAGGTGCTGGTGGTCGCGTTTCCACCGAGCGAGCAAGCCGGAATTTTGAAAAGTTTCCAAGGCGCCAAGTCAACTGCCGGCACTTTAGCCGTCGCCTCGGTGCTGGCGTTGGTGTGGAGCGGTACCAACCTGTTTGCGTCGATGGAGTTCGCGCTGAACCAGATTTACCTCTCCGCCACGCGGTCGTTCTGGCGAAACCGGCTGATGGGCCTGACGATGTTGGGCATGTTTCTGGTTGCGGTCGGGGTGTCGGTGGGAGTGAGCACGGCGACCGCGGCGGCACCTGAGCACACGATCGTCGCATTCGTCTTCGGCGCACTCATCGTGGCGGCGGTGCTTTTGGTCATCTATCGATATGTTCCAAACCGAAAGAGCCGCTTCTCGGAGCTGTGGCCCGGAGCCCTTGTGGCGGGCATGTGCATCGAGTTGCTGAACTTCGCTTTCCCGACGTATGTGGCGTTGACTCATGGTGTGGCGACGTACGGACGAAGCTTCGGCTTCCTTTTCATCCTGGGCACGTGGACCTACTTCCTGAGCATGTTCCTCTTGTTCGGGGCGGTCATGAACAGGATGCGCCTCGACAAGAGCCGACTGCAGAACAAGGACCAGTAGGCCCCGCGTAAAGCCTCAGGTCAGTCCCCGCAGTTGTTGTCTCCCTGATCGTCACCGTCTTCACCGCAGGCGGGCTCGAAGTCGAAGGTCGTGGTTCCGCGGTTCTGCACTCCGATCGTGAACGCGTCCACGTTGCCCTTCCACGCTGCCCAGCCGCCGCCAGCCTTGAAGAGGAGAGTCCCGTTGACAGATGCGTTCGGCCAGTATGTCTTGACTTGGGCCCATGTGCAGGGGCTTCCTTGAGGGCACAATCCATTCGAGCCCACAGCTCTGGTTTCGCTCGCCCACCATTTTCCAACCATCGGATTCCACTGCTGCCAGGCTCCGCTGGCGCCCGCGGGGTTGCCATTGCCAGATTCGAAAACAAGGCGTCCCTGCCACGCGGTGTCGGTGGGGTGGTATCGGATATTGAGCTGGAAAGGCATCGCATGGCTTGCGTCGACTTGGTAGGTCCAGTAGCTGAGCAAAGTGATGTCGGCGAGCTTCGTTCCATTGAAGGCATTTGTTCCGAGCAGCTGGCGATCCGCGGCGTTGACGACGCCGATCTCCGCGCTGCCTGAGCCCAGGGCCGGGTGGCCTGGACCCGAGACCATGTGACCCGTGCCAGGTCCGTTGGTGTTGTCATTGAGGAAGAACCAGCCATTCATGTCGTTCGCGCTGACGCTGACCACGTCACTCGCGGCAACTGTGGTGGCCAGCACGAGCGACAACCCGACTGCCGCCCAGATCGCGGAAAGCGTCCTTAGGCGCATGAGTCCCCCTTTAATCGACTTACCCCAAGCGAGCCCGATGCTCAGCGCTTGACTGGTAGTGGCGGCCGGGTCAAATAGAAAGCGCTTGACTTGACAAGTGCTGCGCGGTCCAGGCGAACCATGGTGTCTTACTGCCGCAAGAGAAGCAAGGCATTGGTGCTCGTGTCGACCTTCGTTTGCTGTGCAAGGCATTGGTGCTCGCGCAGGGAATCGAACCCTGAACCTTGGGATTAAGAGTCCCCTGCTCTGCCAGTTGAGCTACGCGAGCACGGTTGAGATGAGAGCCGAGAGTCGATTCTAAGGAACGCGGGCCATTAACAACCTGGGTTCCTTGCGTCCGCAGCGGACCCTATGTTGCGTCACATGGCTGCGCGGGTACCTCTCGACGTCGACCTCGAGGATAGATTGCTCTACGGCTTGACACCAACGCGATTGGCCTATCTGGTCGTCGCGCTCGTGTCCGGCTTCGCGCTCTGGTCGTCCCCATGGGCGCCCGCGGTAGTACGCGCGGGCGCTGCGCTGCTGACCACTGGCATCGGCGCCGTCGCGTCATGGGGACGCTGGAAGGGCCGATCGGCGGACCTCTGGTTGGTCGACATCGTGCTTTTCACCGCTAGGACTCATCGATTGAAGTGGCATACCTCATGGCTGCGATGGCCTGGACGGAAAACTTCACGCCAGCCGTTATCGATGAATCCCACGGAGACTCTCGCCACCCCAACGTGATCCCCGATCTAAATCTCGGATTGCTCAGAGTCGTTTCTCGTCCACCGTCGGTGCTGTGGAAGGGACCGCTCGCGATGACTCTTATCAAAACCGGATCGCTCGGTTTCTCTGGCGCCGCAGACAGCGATCGCATGCGTTGGATCAACTCGTTTCGCCACCTGCTCGACGGACTAGACGGTCCTATGCAGGTTCTGATCGAAGCCGTCCCAGGTTCCGGTACAGAAGGTTCAGCGCATGCGTCTCCGATCGACTTCGATGAAATGCGCGGAGCGGACCTGGCATTTGTCGACCACTTAGCCCAATCGCCGTCATCGCAGCGATTTGAGACCTCGCTGATCACTTCCGAGGCTCAGGCCAAGCGTTTGGAACTAGCGCTCCGCGAGATCGATGTGGCATTCGAAGTCTCTGTTCCAAACATCGAGAACTGCCTTGCCAAAGAACTCGCCAATCGCGTTCAGCACCCCGGCGGGCACAGCCGCAGCTGGTATGTCGAGCGCCTGCCCGGAACCGACCTGGAAGCCGGCTGGCTTTTCCGCCTCATTCCGCCCGGCTTGAACGTCCGGCTCTCGTGGCACGTCACTCCGCTGCCCGTGGCCTGGATCGTCGAGTATCTGCAGCGCCAGCTCGTCAACATGAGGGCCACGCGTCTGCTCAACCATGACGCGGGGTCCCCTGATCCTCTTCTGGCGGGCGCCTTGCCGAACGCCGAGGACCTTCAGCGGCGCCTGGCCTCTAGCCAGGACAAGGCCTTCCACGTGGCTGTGTATCTGACACTGACCGCCGCAACGTTGGAGGAGCTGGACGCCGGATCGATCAGGGTCGACTCTGCAGCTCGAGCCGTTCTCTGCCAGCTGCAACCCTGCACATTCCGCATGTTCGATGGCTACCTCGCCACGCAGCCTCTTGGCACCGATCGCCTGGCGCGCAAGCGTGTCCTGGATACAAGCGCACTCGTCACCTTCTTTCCGTGGCTCGAGCCCGACCTGCAGCAGCCTGGCGGGTTCGTCATCGGCCGCAACCTCGTGACGGGAACTCCCGTGCTCGTCGACCCATTCGACCAGCGGCGCTATGCCAACGCAAACATCGGCGTGTTCGGACACTCGGGCGCCGGCAAAACGTACCTTCTTTCCGCGCTCGCGCTCGGCGCTCTAGGCCGCGGCATTCAGGTGTACGTCATCGATCCAGAGCACGAATACGGAGAGATGGCGAAAACCGTCGGCGGTGTCGACGTTGAGCTAGCCCTCGGTTCCGGGCACGCGCTCAACGTCCTTGATCTTCGTCCGTCTGACAGCCGAGACGAAGCATGGCTGGGACCAGCCGCTGCGGATGCGGTCGACCTCTGTTCAACCATATGCGGCGGACTTGACGAGGCAGAGCGCGCACTGCTTGAAAGCGCTGTGCGCGCAACTTACGGCCACCTCGCCCAGCCGGTTTTGCGCGACGTCGCGGACCGGCTGCCCAAACGCTCGCGCGTGGCAACGATCCTCAATCGTTGGGTTCACGGAAGCCTCGGCCAGATGTTCAGCGCGCCTACTAACGTCGATCTCGAAGCCCCGATAGTCACTTTCGGAATGCGCGAGCTCCGAGACGAGATGATTGCTCCGGTCCATTTCCTGCTCGCTGAAGCGTTGTGGTCCCGAATCAAGCGCAAGGATCACCGCCGGATGCTCATCATCGACGAGCTCGGGCTTCTTTTCGAAGATCAGACCATTCGCCGATTCGTGGTCAGCCTCGCGCGAAGGATCCGCAAATATGACGGCTCGTTGGTCTTCGCTACCCAGAACCCCGGTGATTTACTGAGCTCAGATCAAGGCACGGTCGTAGCTACGAATCCGGCCGTCGTTCTCTTCGGTGCACAACGGCCGGGCGAGGCGGCCAAGCTTCAGGACACATTTCATCTGAGCGCGCGTCAGCGTGCGTATCTCGAAACCTCTCAGCGCGGTGACTTCCTGCTGGCGGCCGGCCCCGAACGACTTGCGGTCCAGGTGAAGGCGCCGCCCTGGCAAGAAGAGACGATGCGTCGCGGGCGTGCGAAGGTTCGATAGCCAGCCTGAACCGGTAGGCTTAGTTTCGACCATGCGGCGAGTCCTTCATTACCGACTGACGAGACTTCCCGAGCCGCGTCTCGAGCGGGTCCACGAACAGTTCGAGGCCCTCGCCGCAGCACGCACCTGGCGCTGCGATCCACCCTGGATCGCGAGCCAAAACTCACGCGGTTTCTTCGAGATGGAGTACTTCCGCCACCTTCGAAACGGAGAGCCTGAGGTCAGCGCCGCTGGCTTTGTGAAGATGGCCGGTGACGAAACCGACGCGTTGATGATCGCCATCTTCATGAGGGACCTCAGCGCGGAGTACGGAATCAACACGTCCATGAAAGACGAGGATCATCCGCTCGCCAAACTCCGCCGCCTTGAATTCCAGTCCGGCCGCTTGCCGAACGGGCAAGCGCTCGAAGACGTGCTCGCCAAGCGCCCCGTAATCAAGAAGGTCCTCGGCGAGCGCATCTTCTTCTATCCACCGACTTTTCGGCTCCACTCGCTGGCCCCGCCAAGTCCGGAGTGGGCCTATTCCCTGTGCGGCATCCGCGCCTACGCGCCGACGCTTATGGAAGCGGAGCAGGAAGCGCTCAAGATCCTCAGAGGCTTAGGGCACCTTGGCAGCTGAGAGCCCGCCCGCAACCGCGGGCGAAGTCGTCTCGGCAGACGGGACAAGACTCGCCTACCGCGCCTGGCCAAAGCCTGGCGCCGACATGACTTTCGCCGTGGTGCATGGCTTCGGCGAGCATTCGGGCCGCTACGAGCGATTCGCGAACGGGATGGCTGCACACGGCATGAGCACGTACGCCCTCGACCTGAGGGGCCACGGCAACAGTCCCGGCCAGCGCGGTTACGTCGATTCGTGGTCGCAATGGACCGACGATGCGTCCGCGTTTGTCAGGCACGTCGAGGCGGCCGCCGCCACCGAAGTCGTTCCCCTCGGCCACTCCTTCGGCGGTGCCACAGTGCTCAGCACGGTCCTCGCGGGCAAGCTGCCCAAGAGCAAGCGCTTCATCGTCTCCTCGCCGGCGCTCAAGGTGAAAGTCGCCGTGCCCGGTTGGAAAGTCACGCTCGGGAACGCGATGTCCAAAGTGATGCCGAGGTTCGCGCTCGCCGCGCCCGCACATGGCTCGCTCCTCTCCCGGATTTCCGAGGTCGTCGAGGCCTACGACCACGACCCGTTGGTCCACGACAAGATGTCCAGCCGCCTGTACACCGAGTGGCAGCAGGCCACCAACGACATCGCTGCCAGAGCCGGCCAGATCGAGATCCCATTCCTGATCCTCGCCGGGTCTGACGACAATCTCATCGACCCGCAAGGCAGTCGCGACCTTCACGCGCAAACCCCATCGATGAGCGAGCTGCAAATCTTCGAAGGAAGATTGCATGAGCCGTTCAACGATCTGGGCAGCGAGGAGGTCTTCCAGGTGATCGCGGACTGGTTGCGCAAGAAGTGACTCTCGATCCCGGATCGTGGATCTCCTGGATCATCGTCGGCCTCATCGCGGGCGCAATAGCCGCGCGGGTGGTGGCCGGTCGGGGATTCGGATGCATCGCCGACATCGTCGTGGGGGTAGCTGGTGCGCTGATCGGTGGCTTCCTTCTCGGAGCGATCTTCCACGTCACCGGCACCGTAGGTTTCTGGGGAAGCATCATCGTGGCGTTCATCGGTGCCGCGGTGCTGCTATCCGTTCTGAAGCTTCTGTCGGGCGGTCGCCTCTAGCTCGCCGCCGCGACTTTCTCAGCGGCAGACTCACCTTGCTCGACCTCAACTGGGCGCGCGCGGCGCTTGATCAGCAAGGCCGAGAACGCGGTCACGGCGAGAACGGCGATCGGCAAAACCAGCGTTTGCTTCAGCGCGTCGATGTAGCCGCTGACGAACACCTGATGGGCGAGCGAAGTGAGCTGCGTAGCCACGTCGGGCGGGAGTCCCGACGGCAGCGCCGCCCCATTCTGGCCGGTTCCGATCTGGAACCCGTTGGCCGCCACCGAGCTGAACGCCTTGACGAACTGGTCGCGATAAAGAGCCGGCAGCGCGAACGCGTGACTCACCGCCTGGTCGTGCAGCGTGATCGCGAGCCGGTTTTGCAGAAGAGCTCCGACCACCGCGCTGCCAACCGCCGCACCCACCTGTCGGGTCGTATTCAGGACGCCCGACGCCGCTCCCGCCATCCGCGGCGAGATGTTGCGCATGGCGACGGTGGTCATCGGGGCGAAGGTCATGCCCATGCCAGCGCCCGCAACGACCGCGGGCACGAGGAAGTTGATCCAAGTCGAGTCGGGCCCGGCGACAAACGTAATCGTTCCGAATCCGATCGCGAATACAAGGATCCCGGTCATCAGGATGTACTTCCCGCCAATGCGGTCCGCCATCCGTCCCGCGAAAGGAGCCACGAACATCGACGTCAGCGACATTGGCGCCAGAGTGAGACCCGCGGTCAGGGCAGAAAAGTCGCGCACCGACTGCAGGTAAATGATGATGGGCAGGAACAGGCTCATCATTCCAAAGGCGATCGCAGCGGCCATCCAGTTCGCGACGGCAAAGTTCCGCTCCTCAAAAAGAGATAGAGGAACCAGCGGCTCGGGCTGGTATCGCTCCCAGATCACGAACACCACCAGGAGGACGACGCCGAGGCCGATCACCTCGGGGATGGCGATCGCTGTCGAGCCGATCTGTCCCCAGTTGAAACGCTCGCCCTCGATCAGCCCGAAGATGACGCCGAACAGGCCGGTGGTCGCGAGAATGGTGCCCACGATGTCCCAACCGTGCCGGCGGCCGGGCCGGACGTCGGGGATGATCACAAAGGTCAAAATCAGCGCTGCGATCCCGATCGGAACGTTGACAAAGAAGATCCACCGCCAATCGACGTAGGTGACGATTGCGCCGCCGACAGTCGGTCCCGCGAGAGTGGCAAGGCCGGCGACCCCGGCCCAGATTCCAAATGCAGCGCCACGGCGCTCAGGCGGAAACAGAGTGGTGAGGATCGCAAGTGTCTGCGGGGTCAGCAGAGCGCCGCCCACGCCTTGAAGGATGCGTGCCGCGATCAGTTGATTCGCGTCCTGTGCAAAGCCGCACAGACCAGACGCGACGGTGAAGACGGCGAGCCCGATGGCAAACAGGCTGCGCTGTCCGTACAGGTCTCCCAGGCGCCCTGCCGTGATCAGGAGCACGGCGTACACCAGGATGTAGGAATTCAGCACCCACAGGATCTGGTCGAGCGTGGTGTGAAGTCCCGCGCTCATGGCCGGGATCGCCACGTTGACGATCGTGGTGTCCAGCATGATCATGAAAAATCCCGTGGTCAAAACCACGAGCACGAGCCATGGGTTAGTACGCGCTTGGGCCATGTGTGGTTTGAACCTTACGCGGTCAGATTTGATTCCCCAGACTCGCCGCCGAGGGGCTTCTCAAACCAGGCGACGTCCCAATATCTCCCGAATTTGCGGCCTTGCTCAGTAAACAGGGCGATCCGTTTGAAGCCAAACCGCTCATGGAGGGCGACCGAGCCTGGATTCGGCAACGTGATCCCCGCGTTGGCGCGATGCACGTCCTCTCCCTCAAGGATCTTGAAGAGCTCTTGATATAGACGCGAACCGGCGCCGCGGCCGACCGACTCGGGGTCGAGATAGATGCTCGTCTCGACGGTCACGTCGTAAGCCGCCTTCGGCCGGTAGCGGCTGCTGCTCGCATAGCCGATCACCCGCCTTTCCGCAACCGCGACAAGGAGCCGGTGACGCCCCGTGGTGCCGTAGTGCGTGAACCACTCCCGACGCGCATCCATCGTCCACGGCTCGAGGTCGAACGTGTAGTGCGCTTCAGCGATGTACTGGTTGTAGATGTCGTTGATGGCGGATAGGTCCGATTCTGTCGCCGGGCGCACCTCGGCTTTTGTGTTTGCCACGGTGCCAGTTTATTTCAGCCCACAATTGCGACATGGATCGCGTCCTTCTCGAGGGCATGTCATTCCAGGGCCGGCATGGCGTACGAGCGGCCGAGCGCGAAAAGTCGCAGGAATTTCGTGTTGACGTCGAGCTCGACTGCGATCTGAGCGAGCCTGGACGCACCGATCGGATCGAAGACACCGTCGACTACACGCGGGTGAGGGCCATCGCCAAGGAGGTCATCGAGGGCGAATCCCACAAGCTCCTCGAGTCACTGGCCGCGCAGATCGCGGACCGGGTGCTTCAGCTCCCAAAGGTTGGCGGCGTCGCCGTGCGGATCGCCAAGCGCCCCGAGAGCATGCTGCCGATCGACGCGGCCGCCGTGCTCATTAATAGGACGCGAGCATGACAATCGCCTACTTCGACTGCTTCGCCGGCATCTCGGGCGACATGACCCTGGGAGCTCTGATCGACTCGGGCGCCGACCGCGCCCTGCTGGATGCCGCGATCGAGGCTCTCCGGCTCAGCGATGAGGTGACCATTCAGGTGCGCCACGAGACTCGCGGTCACGTCGGCGGCACTCGCGTGATAGTCGAGACCGTCGACCGGGTCGAGCGAACAGTGCCCGCGTTACGCGCGGTGGTCGAGGAAGCCGACGCACCCGAAAGCGTCAAAGCCCAGGCCCTCGACGCGATCAACCGCCTCGGTCGCGCCGAGTCCCGCCTTCACGGCTTGCCGGAAGACCAGGTCCACCTGCACGAGCTCGGGGGCGCGGACACCCTGGTCGACCTGATGGGCGCCTTCTGGCTGCTCCACGGCCTTGAGGTCGACCAGGTTTTCTCGTCAGCCCTGCCGGCACCTCGCGGGCGCATGGGCCAGATGCCGCTCCCGGCTCCCGCCAGCGTTCGCGTGCTCGAGAGCACCGGGGCGATCTTTGAAGCAAACGACGAGACCCGCGAGCTCGTCACCCCCACCGGAGCCGCCATCCTCGCCGCCGGCGCAAGATTCGAGCGCCCGGCGATGTCGCTCCGGTCGATCGGTTACGGGATCGGCGCGCGCGACACGTCCGGCAATGCGCTGGCTGTCTGGATCGGCGAGAAGATCGAGGGCAACACAGATGACAAGACGCGCGTAACTCTCATCGAGACGAACATCGACGACATGGCGCCAAATCTCGTCGCAGCATTGTGCGAAGACCTGATGGAAGCGGGAGCGCTGGATGTGAGCGTCACGCCAGCGCTGATGAAGAAAGGTCGGGCCGGTCACCTCATCACGGTCATGTCGGCGCCGGAGCTCGTGGCGCGGCTCACGGAACATCTTCTCCACCACTCGACCACCCTCGGCGTGCGCATGACCCCCGCGCAGCGCGTGACGGCGCAGCGGCGGATCATCGAAGTCCAGACACCGCTCGGCAGTGCTCGGGTGAAGGTCAAGGAGCTTGGCGGCAAGGCTGTTGACGTTGCGCCGGAGTACGAAGACTGCCGCCTCATCTCGCGGCAGACCGGGCGGGACCTCCGTGAGGTCATGCGCCTGGTCGCAGATGCGGCGCGCAAGGAGCTCGGTCTTTCATGACCGCTCGCATCCTCGATGGCAAAGCCGTGGCGAAGCAGATCTACGACGAGATCGCCCAAGCCGTCGCGGCCCGGGTGTCTGCCGGCGGCCCACGGCCAAAGCTGGCCACGCTGCTCGTTGGTGATGACCCCGCGTCAGCGCAGTACGTCCAGCTGAAGCAGAAGAACGCGAGACAGGTCGGCATCGAGTCCGAGGATCACCGCGTCTCGGCCGGCACGACCACCGACGAGCTTCTGAACCTGATTGGCCGTCTCAACTCGGACGAAAGCGTCAGCGCGATCCTCGTCCAGCAGCCCACGCCCGCGCAGATCGACATGACCCGAATCGTCCTGGCACTGGATCCGGTGAAGGACGTCGACGGCTTCCATCCCATCAACGCGGGCCTCGTGGCGCTCGGATTGCCTGGAGGAGTCCAGCCCTGCACGCCCGCCGGCATCATCGAGCTGCTCGATCGCGCGGGCATCAAGATCGAAGGCACAAATGCCGTCGTGATCGGTCGGAGCAACCTCGTGGGCAAGCCCACAGCGCTATTGATGCTGAAGCGCCACGCGACAGTGACGATCTGCCACACAAGGACCAGGGACCTTGTGAGCCATACGCGGACCGCTGACATCCTGGTCGCAGCAGCGGGAAAGGCAAACTTGATCACCAAGGAAATGGTCAAGCCGGGCGCGGCCGTCATCGATGTCAGCACCAATTGGTCCGGTGGCCGCCAGGTCGGGGATCTTGGCCCGGGCGTCGACGAGGTGGCAGGGTGGCTGACTCCGAATCCTGGCGGAGTGGGTCCGATGACCCGGGCGATGCTGATCAAGAACACCTACGAAGCGGAGGTCCGCCGCCGGCCGCTTTGACCTACGAGGAGGCGCTCTCCTACATTTCGAAGCACGGCCGCTTCGGTATGAAGTTGGGCACCGAGCGGACGCGA
>DASRWV010000142.1:0-13068 GCA_035687505.1 Nitrosotalea sp. | reverse complement strand
CTTTGCGGGGAAGGTGGCGCGCGAAGCGCGCCGGATGGGGGGCTGGGAGTGAGACTGCTTCCCCGCTCTGCGGGGAAGGTGGCCGGCCGCAGGCCGGCCGGATGGGGAGCTGGGGATCGCTCTCTTTACAGGCTGGGTAGTCGGCGCGCTGTGGATTTCGGAATCTTCCATGCATGCCTTCTCGCCGAACCACGAGAGCCCGCCATCTCCGGACCACCATGCAGCACACCGAGTGGCGTGTATGGGAACGCGTACGCGGCAGAAAGCTCGACGGTTGGAAATTCAGGAGGCAGCACCCGATCGGCCCGTACTTTGCTGATCTCTACTGTCCTGCGGCGGGGTTGGTGGTCGAGATCAATGGGCCGACGCACTACCCGGATGCGGAGAGGGCTTATGACCAACGCAGGACTGCTTGGCTGGAGGCCCACGGTTATCGGGTATTGGGGTTCGCGGTGACCGAGATCGATGAAGACTTGGACCGCGTGATCGACACGATTCATCGCGACCTTGTTGCGGTAGGCATACCCGCCAATCGGTTTAGACCAGACAGGCGAGGCGCGGAACTAGAGGACGGCGAGCGCGATCTGGTTGTGCAAGTCCATCCCGCGTCGAGTTGGAACGATCCGCCCTTCCTTCCGATCGATGAGGCCAGTCGCCGTGAGCTGCGCGAGCTCGGAATCGAAACCAGCGGGTGGCGCGATCCCCTCCGCGGTGCGTAAGCCAAGCATCAGCGACTCGGCGACTGTCTTGCGCGCCGGCAGGTCCTCCCCATCCGCCACCGGCTCCCGGCACGCGGCGATGTACTCGCGAGGCCGGGCGACGTTCCACCACCGCCGAGCGGTCTCGCCATCGGATGAGTAAGAGTGCGCGCCGGCGCCCGCCCCATAGACCGGCCGGCACCGCCAGTAAGCCTGGTTGTGTCCGGATTCGAAACCTGGTCGAGCCCAGCTCGACACCTCATAGCGCCTGAAACCGGCTTGCTCCAGCTCCACGCATGCGGCGTCGAGCTGGTCCCATTGCAAGTCCGAATTCACCTCGGGTACACGACCCGCAGCGCGACGGCGCCACAGAAGAGTGCCTTCCTCGAACGTGAGGCAGTACGTCGAAATGTGGTCAGGGCCGAGGGCGATCCCGCGGCGCAGCGTCCCCAGCCATGACTCGAGATCCTGGAAAGGGACCGCATAGATCAGGTCGATGCTGATGTTTCGCATCCCCATCGAACGGGCGAGCTCGAAAGCGCGAGTCGCCTGAGCGGCGTCCGTCCTTCGCTCCAGCACCGCCAGCGCGCGGCCGTCAAAGCCCTGCACGCCAAGGCTCAGCCGGTTGACACCACCTTCCTGCCACGCATTCAACTTTTCCTCATCGGTGCTGGCGGGATTGGCTTCGAGTGTCACCTCTGCGCCGGGTGCAAAGTCGAACTCAGCCCGGAGGAAGCCGAGCAGTCGCGACACAAGCTCAGGCGGCAGAAGACTCGGCGTGCCTCCGCCTAAATAGACAGTTTCCAGTGGCTCGAACAAGTAGCGCTCGCGCGCAGCGGACAGCTCGCGCTCGAGCGCGTCGATGTAATCGGGCATGAGCCGGTCCATGCCGGCGTATGCGTTGAAGTCGCAGTAGCCGCACTTGTGCTTGCAAAACGGGATGTGCAAGTAGAGGTGCTTGAAGGGCTTCATACGCCCTTGATCGTGTAGCGCTGCCCGCGCGCGGCTTCGAGCTCGCGACGGAGGTAGTCGACGGCCTCGCGCTCGTTCGGCACCAGCTCTTTGATCCGCTGGCCCATGCGGTCCTCGACACGCGCGATCTGGCGGCCGATCTGCTCGACGTTGGCCTGCCGGCTGCGGTACCGCTCCCGCTTGAGCCAGAGCCTCGCATGCTCGTCGCGCAGATCCGTAACCGACTTACGCAACTGGCAGTCGAGACACCGGCCGTCGCGGGTTTGCGAGCTCGCCACCTGCTTGCCGCAGTCGTGGCAGAAAACAAGAATGCTGCTCATCTGGCCTCCCCGCCACGCGGGGAGGTCGGCTCTGCCCGAAGGGCACCGCCGGGAGGGGAGGTGGAGTTTGCAATAACCTTCAAGTCCGACACCGTCGCGTTACTCAAGTCGCGAAGACGGTCCGGCGCGATCTGGAAGACGGAGTCAGGCCGGCCCGCCGCGGCCCACACCACGTCGTAGCCGAGCAGGTCCCGGTCCATGAACACGGGCACCTCGGTCGCGTGTCCGAACGGCGGAACGCCGCCGATCGAATAACCGGTCGCGGACCGTACAGTCTCGGCGTCTGCCTTGAGCACCGGCTCCCCGGCGACCGCAGCGAGCAGCTTTTCGTCCAGTCGATTTGCGCCGCTGACGAGCGCAACCACGGGCCTGCCCCCAGCAACGAACACTAACGATTTGACGATCTGTCCCACGTCGCAGCCGACCGCGCGAGCGGCATCGACCGCCGTGCGCGTGCCGGCGGGAAACTCCTTCACGGCGAGGCCGGTGTCCATGCCGGCAAGCCACACTTCGAATCGCCTCATCGGTTCTCAGGATAGGTTCGGTTGCAAACGGGTGCCGCGGAACCGCACTCTTGTCACCAATGAGCTCTAAGTCGCCGCGAGCCGTAGTCACGGGCGCCGCCGGATTCATCGGGTCGCACCTGTGTGACCGGCTCCTCGCCCTTGGCCACAAGGTCGTCGGGATCGACAGCTTCGCGGACTACTACGGCCGCACACTCAAGGAAGAGAACCTCAAGGACTTGAGGGCGAATCCGGACTTCGCTTTCGAGGAGCTCGACCTCGTCGACGCGGACCTTCGGCGCGTGCTGCGTGGCGCAAACGTGGTCTACCACCTGGCCGGCCGACCGGGCGTGCGTCCGAGCTGGGGCGAGCAGTTCGACAGCTACCTCCGCGACAACGTCCTCGCGACTCAGCGCCTTCTCGAGTCTTTGAAAGAGATAACCGTCGACCGGTTGGTGTTCGCGGGAAGCTCGTCGGTCTACGGCGATGCGGAGATGTTCCCGACCAAGGAGACCGCTCTTCCGCGCCCCGTATCGCCCTACGGCGTGACCAAGCTGGCGGCCGAGCACCTCACCCTCCTCTACACCAAGAACTTCGGCCTTCCTGTCGTGTCCGTTCGGTACTTCACGGTGTACGGCCCGCGCCAGCGGCCCGACATGGCCTTCTCGCGGTTCATGCAGGCACTCGTTGACGGCGAGCCGATCGAGGTTTTCGGCGATGGCGAGCAGACGCGCGAGTTCACCTACGTTTCAGACGCGGTCGACGGCACGATCAAGGCGGCGACCGCGGATGTCGTCGGCCAGGTTGTCAACCTCGGCGGCGGAAGCCGGGTCACCATCAACCGCGTGCTCTCGACACTCGAGGACATCAGCCGGGCCAAGGCGCGGAGGAAAACCCTCCCGGCCGCACCTGGCGATCCCAGGCATACCGGAGCCTCGATCAATCTCGCGAGGGAGCGGCTCGGCTGGGAGCCGCGGGTCTCTCTACGCGAAGGTCTGACCAAGCAATGGGAGTGGTTCCAGGCCTCGCGGAGCCGTGCGAAGACTGGTCACGTCGGCTAGTCGGCGGCTAGCGCGTAAGGCTGAGCTGCCACGCGGGAGCGACCCGCGTCAGCGGCAGCTCGCATGAGCGCGCCGCCGCTTCGACGGACGAAGTCGACCGGCACACGAGGATCGCGCTCTTCGTGCCCGCCGCAACCAGGCTGAAATACTGGCCCGTCGCGTCGTCATAGAACGTGGCGATGCCGTTCGGATCGACAAGATGGCTGCCGCGCAGGGCTTCCAGCCAAGTGGCGGCGTCCGGAGCGCTGATGAAGTTGAACAAGCCCGCGCGAACCTCCATGTGCGTGTCGTTGTTCAGCGCGTAGTCGCCGAACACGATACTGTCGACGCCTGTGGTGCGCAAGATCGAGGCGAGGGCCTCCGGCGAGGCGAAGCCGAGCATGACGACGACGGCTTCGATCGGGAGCCTGACCGAGGCAAGGAGTGTCATGTCGGGGCCGGGCGGCGGCAGCACCGACACGTCATCCGCGGGCAGCGGATTCACATGCACCTTGCCGGCGAGCACGTCCTTTAGCTTCGACGTGACCTTGCTCGCGATCCTGCCCAGCTGTGCAACCTTGGGAAACGCATCTTTGAGGTTTAAGGAAATCGTGGTGACTGTCTGCCCGATGCGGACAAAGGTAAAAGTGCCGAAGGGCGCCGCCCCTGTCCCCTGCGAGCCGTAGTAGAGAGCCTGGTCCCCCACCTTGGGCCCGCTGGCCGATGTTCCGAAGGCGGATTGGAGGTTGGTCATGGTGGTGGTTGCCGATGAGCTCGAGTCCCACACGGTGTACGCGATGTCGAACGTCTCGGCCGTTCCGATGTGCGCGAATCGCGTCACGACGTGGAACTTTTCCTTGTAGGACATCGACGCCGAGTCCAGGGGACGCACTCCAAACGATGGCGGCCCTGGCCACCAGTCATTGCTGCCGAGCAACGTGCGGACATCGGCAAGGGTGGGATTGGCTCCATAGAGATCGATGGGCTGCGCACGGACGGCGCCGCTCAGCGATGACGACCTCGCGCAAGCTCCGGCGGTGATGGCAACAACCGCGATCAACGCGACCAAGCGAATGGCTCTAATCAAGCTTCAGCACCGCCATGAACGCCTCTTGTGGAATCTCGATCGAACCGACCCGCTTCATCCGTCGCTTGCCTTCCTTCTGCTTTTCCAACAGCTTGCGTTTGCGCGTGATGTCGCCGCCGTAGCACTTCGCAAGCACGTCCTTCCTCATCGCTGGAATCGTTTCGCGGGCGACCACCTTGCCGCCGATCGCCGCCTGCAGCGGCACCTCGAACATCTGGCGCGGGATGATCGTCTTCAGCTTCTCGACAAGTTTGCGACCCTGGATCTGCGCCTTGCTGCGATGAGTGATGAGTGACAGAGCGTCGACCGGCTCGCCCGCCACGAGGACGTCGAGCTTGACCAGGTCGCCTTCGCGAAAACCGATCATCTCGTAGTCCATCGAGGCGTAGCCCTTCGACCGTGACTTGAGCTGGTCATAGAAGTCGTGGATGATCTCGCCCAGCGGGATCTCATATTCGAGGACGACCCGGTCACCCGGACGATGCTCGAGATGCTTGAAGGCTCCGCGGCGGTCCTGGCACAGCTCCATCATCGGGCCGACGTAGGTGGACGGCACGATGATCGAGAGCTTCACGTATGGCTCGCTGATGGATTCGATGGTGGTCGGGTCCGGCAGCATCGCGGGGTTGTCGACGGCGATCACCTCACCGCGCCTCAGTCGTACCTGGTATTCGACAGTCTGGGCCGTCGTGATCAGGTCGAGCTCGAACTCTCGTTCGAGGCGCTCCTGAACTATTTCCAGGTGCAGCAGCCCGAGGAACCCGCAGCGAAAGCCGAACCCGAGCGCGGCCGAGTTCTCCGGCTCATAGGAGAGCGCTGCGTCGTTCAGCTGAAGCTTTTCCAGCGCCTCCTTCAGGTCTGGGAATCGCTCTGAATCGGTCGGAAAGAGGCCGGCGAAAACCATCGGCTTGACGAGCCGGTAGCCAGGAAGCGGCTCCGTAGCGCCGTGCTCGGCAGTCGTGATCGTGTCGCCCACTCGGGCATCGACGACGTTCTTGATCGACGCGATGACATAGCCCACCTCGCCGGCGGTCAGCTTCTCGACTGGACGGGGCGCCGGCGCAAACCAGCCCACCTCATCCACCTCGTGGACCGAGCGCGTGTTCATCATCCTGACCTTGGTCCCCGGGATGATCTCGCCGTCGACGACGCGCACGTAGGTGATGACTCCACGATAGATGTCGTAGTTCGAGTCGAAGATGAGCGCGCGCAGGGGCTTGGAGGGGTCGCCGTGTGGAGGCGGCACTCGCGCGATGACGGCCTCCAGGATCTCTTCGGTGCCGATGCCCTGCTTGGCGGAAGCGAAGATGACCTGCTCTCGCGGGATGCCGGTGACGTCTGAGATCTCTTCCGCCACCATCTCGGGTTGGGCCGCGTCGAGGTCGATCTTGTTCACCACCGGGATGATCGTCAGCCCCGCCTCCACCGCCTGGTAGAGGTTGGCGAGCGTCTGGGCTTCAATGCCCTGCGCCGCGTCAACGACCAGGATGGCCCCCTCGCATGCGGCGAGCGACCTCGAAACCTCGTACGCGAAGTCGACGTGCCCGGGCGTGTCGATGAGGTTCAGCTCATAGGTCTTGCCGTCTTTGGCGGGATATGTCATGCGGACCGCCTGCAGCTTGATCGTGATCCCACGCTCTCGCTCCAGGTCCATCGAGTCGAGGACCTGGGCTTGCATATCCCGCTTGTTGATCGAGCCCGTGTATTCGAGCAGCCGGTCGGCAAGCGTCGATTTGCCGTGGTCGATGTGGGCGATGATGCAGAAGTTCCGCACTCGGTCCTGGGTGGTGGGCACGCTGCAATGCTAGGGGGCGCGAAAATTGGGGACGTGACTGTGGTGCTGGCGATCGGCGCGGTTCTCGTGGTGGTGGGGTTGGTCCTGCTGCTGAACCTGTTCGGAGCGGGCGACCTTGTCATCCGCCGCGTGACGTCACGATCGCTCGGAGAACTGGCCCCAGGTTTCGCTGCCAGCCGCCGCGGATTCAGGACTTACGCCGCGCTCATCCTGGCGATTGGAGTCCTTTGCGTCGGCCTGGCCATGACCGATCGATTCCTTCCGCTGGGCGTCGCTCTGTTGGTGCTTGGGGCGATCACGTTCGGCATCGCATCAGTTATTGCAATCGCCGGCGAGGTCGAGACCTACAGGGCTCTGAAGCGTTAGCTCCTGGCGCAAGGCTCCGATACGACCAAACCGGCCGGAATGGCGCAGGCAATTGCGTGGGTTACGACCAAAGCAGCCGGAATGGCCCAATCCCAGATGGCGGGGGCGTCTAAACAGCGACCGAAGCCGGGGCATCCAGCCTCTGGTGCGCACCGAGGCTGACCGGCCGCGCGAGCGCGGCAGAGCAGATCATCGATGCCATCTCTGCGGCGTCAGCGGCGACGGGCGAAACCGCGCCTGAACGCAGCCTCTTGAGCGCGTAACTCAGGGCGTCTGCGGTTCTCACGACTCCCGCCGCGGAGTCGAGCAACTCCCCGACTTGCGCCACAGTGAGGCTGCCGCGTCGCCAAACCCTCGGCCAGACCTCGCCGGACCCTTCCATTCGTGGTGCGCTCACTGCGGAGGCGGCCGCACGACGCCCAAAAGCTGCCGCCTCGAGCAGCGAGTTGCTGGCGAGCCGGTTCGCGCCGTGCACGCCCGTCCGTGCGCACTCGCCGGCTGCGTACAGGCCCGGCACCGCCGAACGGCCGTCGAGATCGGTCACGACGCCGCCCATCGTGTAGTGAGCAGCCGGCGTGATAGGCACCACCTGGCGGAACGGGTCGATACCCGCGCGCCGGCAGTTGCGGATGAAATTCGGGAAGCTCCGCCGCAGCAACGCGGGGTCCAGGTGAGTCGCCGAGAGAAACGCGCGGCCTCGACGTATCGCCACCGCTCGCGCCACCTGGTCGCGCGGCAGAAGCTCATCGACGAAACGCTCGCCATGGTCGTCGACGAGGAAAGCGCCGGCACCACGCAGCGCCTCCGTGATCAAGAAAGGATGCGCGCCGTCGAAGACCGTCGGGTGAAACTGGACGAACTCCAGATCGGCGACGCGTGCGCCGGCGCGAGCCGCCTCGAGAATTCCCTTGCCATTGCTGATCCGGCTGTTGGTGGTGCGCCCGAACAGGCCGCCGTATCCTCCGGTGGCAAGCACCGTTGCGCCTGCATGAACGACAACACCGCCGGAGAAGACCGCACCGCCGCACGACTGGTCGACGATGAGTGATTGAAGTCGCGCGCGATATCGCGTGATGCTCGGCTCGTGATCGATCGCGGTGCGCATGAATCCCATCAGCGTGCTGCCGCTCTGGTCGCCGCCGAGGTGCAGGACGCGCGGTAACGAGTGAGCTGCCTCACGCGCCGCCCCGCCGTCGAACCTGACGCCGAGCGACTCCAGCCAGATCACTGTTGGAGGTCCGGCGGCAGTCAGCATCGCAACCGCACTTGGATCGCACAGAACACCTCCGGCCGCGATCGTGTCGAGCGCGTGAAGGCCGGGTGAGTCTTCGGGCAGCGTCGCTGCGGCGATCCCCCCTTGGGCGCGGTCAGAGGAGCCATGTTCAGCGGAGACGAGGGCCACCGACGCTCCGAAGCGCGCCGCCTCCAGCGCCGCCGCCGAGCCGGCCAGCCCGTCTCCGATGACGAGGATGTCTGTCTTCATGGCTCCACTGGCTTCCCCGCTTTGCGGGGAAGTGACGGGAGAAGTGGCTTCCCCGCTTTGCGGGGAAGTGACGGGAGAAGTGGCTTCCCCGCTTTGCGGGGAAGGTGGCGCGCGAAGCGCGCCGGATGGGGAGCGAAGCGCGCCGGATGGGGGGCTGGGATCACAGCTCGACCATCCGTTGAATGGCGACACGAGCCTTGTCCGCCACATCTTGCGGAACCGTCACCTCGAAAACGTCGTCGCGCATCGAGGTCAAAAGCTTCTCGAGCGTGATCTTCTTCATGTAGCGGCAGATCGCGCGCTCGCTGGCGGCATAAAAGCGACCCTGCGGCGCCTCTTTGGACAGCCGGTGCATGATGCCGAGCTCGGTCGCGACCACAAAGCTTCGAGTCGGGTGCTGCTGCGCGTGCCGCACCATGCCCTCGGTGCTGAGGATGTGCGTGCGGTCCGCATCGATGTCTCCGTTCGCTTTGAAGTACATGCACTGGCTGGCGCATCCGCACTCGGGGTGAACGAGCAGGTCCGCATCCCCATGCGCGCGACGCGCAACATCGATGTCGGCGGGCCTGATACCTGCGTGTACGTGGCACTCTCCCGGCCAGACGTGCATCGTGCGGCCCGTGACCTTCTCCAGGTAGGTGCCCAGAAACATGTCCGGCAGGAACAGGATCTCTTTGTCTTCCGGAATCGCCCGGATCACGCGCTCGGCATTGCCTGACGTGCAGCAGTAGTCGCTGAGCGCCTTCACCTCGGCGGTGGTGTTCACGTACGAGACAACGACAGCACCCGGGTGCTCGGCCTTCCAGGCCTCGAGCTGCGTCGCGTTGATCGTATCGGCAAGCGAGCAGCCCGCCTCGAGGTCGGGGATGAGCACGCGCTTGGTCGGGCTCAGGATCACCGCGGTCTCGGCCATGAAGTGAACTCCGCAGAACACGATGACATCGGCGTCCGTAGCCGCCGCCTGGCGGGAGAGGCCGAGCGAGTCGCCGACGTAGTCGGCCACGTCCTGGACTTCCGGCACCTGATAGTTGTGCGCGAGGATGACCGCGTTCCGGGCGCGCGCCAGCTCGCGGATCTCTCGGCTCATGCCTGCGATGTCGCGAGGCACGCTGCGGCGTGAGTACTCGGCGGCGTCCGCCTCTAGGGAAATCACTTCTACTGCCACGTCTTCGTGACCTCCAGGCTCAGGTCCAGGGCCGGCGCCGAATGAGTCAGCGCCCCGACTGAGATTCGATCCACGCCGGCTTTCGCCGCGGCCACCGCACCTTCCAACGTCATCCCCCCTGATGCTTCCAACTTCGCGCGGCCGGCGGTCATTTCAACCGCGCGACGCATGAGCTCCGGCGACATGTTGTCCAGAAGAATCATTTCGGCCCCCGCGTCGAGTGCCTCGCGCAGCTGCTCGATCGTGTCGACCTCGACTTCGATTGGCATTCGCGCGCTTCGCGCTCTGCTGATGGCTTCGGTTACTCCGCCCGCCGCCGCGACGTGGTTGTCCTTGATGAGGATCGCGTCCCACAGACCGTCGCGGTGGTTGTGAGCGCCGCCTGCTCGCACCGCAGCGCGCTCCAGAAAGCGCAATCCCGGCGTTGTCTTGCGAGTGTCGAGCAGCCTGACGCCGGGATAGTCGCGAAGTGCGTCCGCATAGCGTCGCGTCATCGTTGCAATGCCGGACAACCGCTGTAGAAAGTTGAGCGCAGTGCGCTCCGCGGTCAGGATCGATGCCAGTGGTCCGCTGACGCGAGCCACGTGATCGTCGGCCTTCAGCCTGGTGCCGTCTGCCACCAGCGCATGAAACTCACAAGGCGGGCCAACGAGCTCGAAGACTCTCGCCGCGGCGTCCATGCCGCTGAGCACGCCGGGCTTGCGCGCGATGACGACAGCCTCACCCATCAGCTCTCGGTCCACGACCGCTCTGGTAGTCACGTCGGCGCCGTGCTCGCCGAGGTCTTCCTCGAGCGCGATCGCTACGACACGGTCGAGGTCAGGCTTCGATGAAACCATCGGGCTCCTCGCGCAGGCCGAATGCCTGCTGTGTGAAGCGGAAGAGATAGGCGCGCTTACCGCGTACGCTGCGCTCCTCGCCCGTCGGCTCGATGACGCCGCGGTCGACGACCCTGCGCCAGAAGTTGCCGCGATTGATGGAGAGGCCGAGCACTGCTTCGTAGACCTGCTGCAGCTCGGTGATGGTGAACTCCGAGGGAAGCAGCTGGAAGCCAAGAGACGAATACCCCACCTTGCTGCGCAAGCGGCGCACCGCGTAGTCGACGATCTCGCGATGGTCGAATGCCATCTCGACCGGCAGCCTGCGCACCGGGTGCCACTGCTGCTGCCCTTCCGCTTTGTGATCGGCGCATGACTCGGCCAGGGCGCTGGGCACGATGGCGATGTACGCGACCGAGAGAACGTCGCCGCGCGGATCGCGGCCCGGGACGACTACATGCCCTTTGGCATCGACCTGCTGCGGCCGGTGAAAAGTCTTTAGCTGCTCGATCCATCGACCCTCGACCCCGGTGACCGCGGCCTGGAGCGCTCGCGCCTGGGCGTCCAGCGCGACGCCGGGTCCTCGCAGGCTGCCGGGAAGGGCCCAGAAACCCGGATATGGAGGCTCGATGCGCTCGGTCAGGAGCACGCTCAGCTCCCGACCGACGAGCGTGAAGACCGCGAGGTCGATGGAGATAGGCCCGCTCGATTCGGCGAGCCGGTCACCGGCGAAATTGCCCTCGAGCAGTCGCTCCGCCATCCCGTGCTTCATCTTATCTCATTTCGAAGCGACAGTCGAAGCAGACTATTCGGGACGTCGCGAGCGCTAGCGAGCGTTATTCACGCAAAGCCAGGGCAACTGCCAGTCCCACCAGAGCGGCAGTGTCGGCGCGCAGGTTGCGTGGACCCAGGCCGGCCTTGAGCTCGACGAGGGCAAGCTCGCGCTCCGTCCACCCTCCTTCCGGGCCCACGAGCAAGGTGATGTCGCGCGGGCTGGGCATCCTGGCCAAGGACAGCGGGGCGTCGCGGACGAGCATTACCGGCTGCTCACCGACCTTCAGCACCTCTTCCAGGGAGGGCAGCGCGTCGACCTCCGGCACGCGCAAACGGCCGGCAAGCATTGCCGCCTCCCGGCATATGGTTTGCCACCGCTCCGCCTTGGCTCCGCGGGCAACGCTGCGGTCGGCTTGAAAAATGTGGAAGGCGAAAGCCCCGGCCTCCGTGCACCTGGACAGGACCAGCTCGAGCGCGGGCGCCGGCAGGTTGGCAATCGCGATTGTGATCTTCGCCTCGGGCTCCGGCTGATGCTGCCGTTCCGCGACGACCACTCCTTCGACGCGGTCGTGCGAAACGGCTTCGAGGCGGACTGTGAGCATGAAACCGGCCGGGTCGACCACCTCGATTTCCTCGCCCACCCTTGCCCGCAGCGAGCGCGCGAGATGGCGAGCATCGCCGCCCTCGATTACCGCCCGTCCGCCCTCACGTCGCGCAAAGAAAGCCGGCACGGTTCTTATTCACCTCCCCACTTGTGGGGAGGTCGGGCGCCGCTTGCGGCGCCCGGGTGGGGAGCGCCGGGTGGGGAGCCGGGATCTGGAAGAAACTGCGTCACATCGCTTCGAATGTTTCGTAGACGGCTATCTGGCCTCCGCTTCTCAGAATTGGGCAGCCTTTCGCCATCTTGGTCGCCTCCTCGAGCGATGCCGCCTCGACGATGCTGTAGCCGGAAGCCCGCTGGCCGATAGCGCCCTTGGCGACCGTCCCGCCCGGCTTGATCTTGCTGACCGCCCCCGAAAATGCATGACCGCCGTCGACTATCGCGTCACCGAGCTTCTCGTACCAGGTGGCCCATTGCTTCAACACCCGAGCCTGTGCGCTCGCTCCCTGGGGCATGCCTCCTCCGTAGTAGACGAGCACGTATTTGATCCCGGATCTGTTCTTCATCGTTTGGACATCGCAATGGTGGCATGGAGTTCACCGACGATCGCGAGCGCAGAAGCAAGACGTTCACGGTTGGCTTGGTCGTTGAGCCAGCGACTCTGGCCTGAGGGGTGAGGCAGCGGAACCATCACCGGCCGCTCGCCAAATTTCTGGCCGACGCGCTCTTCGAGACGGCCCGGGCCGAGGAACCGGTTGATCGCCATCTGTCCGACGAGGATCAGCACCTTTGGCTTCAACAAGCGCAACTCTGAATCGAGCCAGTGCGAGCAGTTGGCGACCGCCTTCAGCGGAGGCTTCAGGTCGCCGTTGCCGGTGCGGTTGCGGCCGGGGAAGCAGCGCATGAGCGCCGCGATATAGGTCAGCCTTCGAAACTCATCGGCGCTTTCAAACCCCGCACGCACCATCCACCGATCGAGCTCTTTGCCCGCCCGGCCCGAAAACGGCCGTCGTGACTCCCGCTCGACGGGTCCCGGCGCCTGGCCGACCAGGAAGAATGGCGCACCCCACCGCCCCGCGAACGTTGGGGTCGCCTCAGGGATGATCCCCTCGTCGACGCAGACATGACACGCGCTGCACGCGGCCTGAAGGGCAAGCAGCGCGTCGCGACCCTTCATGCACCGTGAAGCTAACAGCCGCGAGATTTCGCCATTCCGAGAGAAATGGTCGTACCGCGGGGGGGCTCGCTTCGAGTGCGCTCGGGAGTATCGGTAACATGCCGACCGTGAGCGTCCCCTCCTCGCAGCAGGTCCTCGAAGTGCTGGGACACATCCAGGACCCCGACCTGGGTCGCGACGTGGTCACGCTCGGCATGATCAAAGAGCTCGAGGTCAGCCCCCAGGGCAAGGTCAGCTTCACGTTCGAGCTCACCACCCCCGCCTGCCCG
>DASRWV010000141.1:0-7703 GCA_035687505.1 Nitrosotalea sp. | reverse complement strand
TCAAAAGACTGCATCTGCCCACCCCAGCAGCCAGTCTGCACCTGCGGCCACCGGGCCACCCTCCGCATCATCACCCGCCGTCCCGTGCGGCCGTCCGACGAGGAGGTCGCCACAAACCCGAGAGCGCGTTCGGCCCGCCTGAGGGTCGCCGAGAAAATCTGACTCCCCAAAGTCCTGGTGGCCGGGTAACCCCTCCGGCCACCAGGCACCACCCTCGGAGACAGTCTTAGTTCCCTCGCCCCTTTAGGGGAGAGGGTAGGGAGAGGGGCTAACGCAGCAGAACCGCTACAGCAACAGTCCACGCAAACGTCACAAAAACAAATGAGAAAAACGTCTTGATATCAACCCGAATATTGACGCGACGCCGCCTGAGCACAGGAGGCGCGCAGCACGCACCCGCCCCTCGGCGGAGGCGTCGCACGCGCGGCTTCATGCAGGTGGCGAGCTCGACCGCGGCCGAAAAGCTGCACCTGAGCTCGTTCGGTCACGCCTACCTTGGCGTCGGCGCGGTCCTGATCGCGGTCCTCTTCTATCTGGCTCTCGCGGCGCAGATCACTATCGCGTCCTACGACATGGCCCGCCTCCAGGACCAGCAGCGCCAGCTCATCGCCGAGCAGGACCAGCTCCGCTACCAGGAGGTGACGCTGCACGCTCCGGCCCAGGTTCAGCAGCAGGCCGCGCAGAGCGGGATGCAGCGAGTGGTGCCCTCGGGTTACGTGGCCGGTCAGGCCGTGGCGATCGACCTCACAGCGCCTGTCGGCTCTGGCCCCAACGACACGACGCCGCTGTGGGCGCGTGCGGTGGCCGCGGTCGTCAACTCAGTCACGCATGACGTGGCGGCCAAGACCCGTTAGTGGCAGTGGGGGTCCGTAAACGACCCCCACGCTTGGAGCGCATTGGCTCCACGCGCATTCGAATCTTCGCCATGGTCCTGGTGGCGCTGGTGCTAGCGGGATCGGTATGGTCGCGCCTCGCGTACTGGCAGATCGCCCGTCACGGCCAGCTGGCCCAGCAGGCGCAGGCACAGGCTCGAGAGGTAGTCGAGCTGCCCGCGGTCCGCGGCGCGATCTTCGACCGCAACCTGACACAGCTCGTCGTCAACACCAAGGTCTACTCCGCGTTCGTCTCGCCGGACCAGATCACGAAGTCCCAGCGCGACCGCGTGGCCAACGGCCTGGTCACCGTCCTCGGCGTAGAGCGCGCGAAGGTGGTGGCGATCCTCGAGTCCGGTTCCAAGTTCGCCTATATCGCGCGCCGCCTGCCCAAGGAAAAGGCCGACCAGCTCCGGGCCCTCAAGCTTCCCGGAGTCGGGCTCGAGGACGAGACGCAGCGCTCCTACCTTCCGGGCGCCACACCCAACAGCACGCTGGCCTCGAACCTCCTGGGCTTCGTCAAGTACGACGGCACTGCCGGGGACTACGGTCTGGAGGCCAAGTACCAGAAGTCGCTGGCCGGGACGCCGGGCTACATCTCGAGCTTTCGCGACCTCGCCAACCGCGAGATAGTGCTCGGGTCGCACATCCACCAGGCCCCGGTCAATGGATCTGACCTCGTGCTCTCGCTCGACGCCAGCATCCAGTACGCGTCCGAGCAGGCGCTGGCCGACGGAGTGAAGAAGTTTCACGCCGAAAGCGGCAGCGTCCTGATCATGGACCCGACCACCGGCGGCATCGTCGCGTGGGCGGACTATCCGACGTACAACGCGAACGACTTCGTCCACACCGATCCCGCGCTCTTCAAGGACAACATCGCGAGCTACGTCTACGAGCCTGGGTCCGTGATGAAGGTGGTCACTCTGGCCGGCGCCATCAACTCAGGCGCGATTGCACCCGACACAGTGATCAACGACCCCGGGTACCTCAACGTCGGCGGCTATCGAATTTCCGACTGGGACCACAAGAATCACGGCAATGTCACCTACACGTACGTCCTCGAGCACTCCCTCAACGTTGGCGCGATGAAGGCCATGCAGGCGGAAGGACACGAGAACTTCTACAAATACCTGCAGGGCTTCGGCTTGACCCAGCCGAGCGGCATCGACGTCGGCAGCGAGACGTGCTTGCTGCCGGCGGCAGCCGACAAGCTGGCCGACTCGCAGTACGCGACTGCCGCTTTCGGCCAGGGCATCGACACCAACATGGTGCAGATGCTCGCCGCGATCAACGTGATCGCCAACGGCGGCAAGTACGCACCGCCGCACGTCATGGAGCGCGTCGGCACGAGGATCAACCCGCTCCTGCTCCAGCCACAGCGCCAGGTGATCACTCCCGAAACCGCCGCCAAGATGACCGCGATGATGGAGTCGGTCGTGCAGCACGGCTCGAGCGGGACCTTCTCGCGGATCAAAGGCTTCGAGCTGGACCAGGCCGGCAAGACGGGCACGTCGCAGATTCCGGTCAACGGCCAGTACACACAGGATGTCTGGTCTTCGTTCGTCGGCTTCCTGCCGGCGCAGCATCCCCGGTTCACGATGCTCGTGGTCGTCCGCAAGCCCCACGTCGACGGAAGCGACAAGGACTGGACGCTCAACGACGGATATTTCACCGCCGCCCCGATCTGGAAGACGATCGCCCAGACCATGGTCGTGAACTGGCACATAACACCGGACGCCAAATAACAGTTCTCATATAGGTATGCGGCTATCTCTCCTCGAGATGCTCGAGGCGACCGGGGGCGGCGAAGTCGGCGGCACCCAGGTCGGTAATACGTTCTCGTCGTTTCACACGGACTCCCGCGAGGTCGTGCGCGGAGGCGTGTTCTTTGCCCTCCG
Organism: Nitrosotalea sp.; assembly: GCA_035687505.1. GTDB lineage: Bacteria > Chloroflexota > Dormibacteria > Dormibacterales > Dormibacteraceae > Palsa-870. The sequence continues at coordinate 4,933 of DASRWV010000141.1, read as the reverse complement.
CGGCGCCGAGATGGATGGACACCGGTTCGTCCCCGACGCCATCAGGCGCGGAGCGACAGCGGTCGTCGTCGAGCGGCGCCTCGAGACTCCACCCGGGATCGCGGAGATCCTCGTGCCCAACACGTGGAATGCCCTGTTCTCGCTTGCGAGCTTCACGCTCCGGCGCGTCAACCCACTCGTCGTTGCGGTCACCGGCAGCAACGGGAAAACGTCGACCAAGGAGATGATCGCGGCGATCCTCTCCAAACGCTTCAACGTCAAACGCAGCGGCGGCAACCTCAACACGGAAACCGGCGTGCCGCTGACGATCCTGTCGATGGAGCCGGACGCTACCGCACTCGTCGCCGAGATGGGCATGCAGCACGCAGGGGACATCGCGCGCCTGATCGCGCTCGCGCGGCCGTCGATCGGCGTGATCACGAACATCGGAACAGTGCACATGGAGTTCTTCAACACGCACGAGGAGCTCGCGCGCGCCAAAGGCGAGATGGTCGCGGGCCTCCCCGAGGATGGCACCGCCGTCCTGAATGCCGACGATCAGTTCTACCCGATGTTGGTCGGCATGACAGCGGCGAGGGTCTCGACCTTCGGCGTCGCAAAGGGTGATTACCGCGCAGAGGGATATCGCGCGCTCACGGGCGGCGGCTCACAGTTTTCCATCCAGGGTGTTGAGGTTCGCTTGAGCCTCGAGGGCCGTCACCAGGCGATGAACGCAGCCGCGGCACTCGCGGCCGGAGTGGCCGCCGGCGTTCCGCTCGAAGAGGGCGCAGAAGCGCTGGAGCACGTCGCGGTCGAGCACCGGCTCCAGGAGCTGCCCGCGGCGGCCGGCTACTCGATAGTCGACGACGCGTACAACGCGAGCCCGGAATCCATGCTCGCTGCATTCGAGGCCCTCGCCGAGAGCCCGCGACGTGGGCGCTTGCTCGCGGTCCTTGGCCAGATGGGTGAGCTCGGCGCGCTGTCCGAGGAGGCGCACCGGCGCGTGGGAGCTCGCGCCGCGGAGGTCTTCGACGCAGTGTGTGTGCTCGACGGCGAGCGCGCGCGCGTCCTCGCCGAGTCGGCCGGCGCCGAGCTGGTGGCCAGCCGGCCGGCCGCGCGGGACTGGGTGCGCCGCAACGCGCGCGAGGGCGACCGCGTCCTCATCAAGGGGTCGCACTCAACGCATCTCGACGAGGTGGTCCGGGAGCTGACCGAGACGTGATCTTCGATGTGATCACGTTCGTGGTGACCTTCGTCATCGCGCTCGTTCTCTATCCCCCGACCATCCGGGCGCTCCGGCGGATGAAAGCCGGGCAGGTGATCCAGGACGAGCTGCCGGACAGTCATCAAAGGAAAGCGGGCACTCCAACTGGCGGCGGCATTCTCTTCGTCGCGATCGCGATCCTGGCCGGGGTGCTTGCGGTGCCGGCCGGTCATAGGGGCGTGGCGCCCGCGGTGGTCGGGCTCGTCCTCGGAGGCCTTATCGGTCTTGCCGACGACCGCAGCAAGCTGATGGTCGGCACCCGCGGCATCCCGGCGAGGCTCAAGTTTCCGATCCAGGTCGCTCTGGCCATTCCTGTCGCATTTCTCGCGCTGCAGTTCAGCGGCATGCACCAGCTCTTCATTCCCTGGTCGGTTCCGTTCTGGATCCTGTTCCCGCTGGCCGTCTTCGCGATCGTGGGCACCGCAAACGCCGTGAACCTGACCGACGGCATGGACGGGCTGGCGGCCGGCCTCTCGGTCATCGCGATCGGCGCATTGGTCCTTTGGTTTCCGCTCGCCGAGTCGGGCGAGAAGGCGGTCGCGCTCAGCCTGTGCGGTGGACTGGTCGGGTTCCTCGTCTACAACCGCCACCCCGCGCGAATTTTCATGGGCGACACAGGGGCGCTCGCGATCGGGTACGCGTTCGCCGCGATGGCCATCCAGCAGGGGCTGATCGTGGTGCTCCCGATGATCGGACTGGTGTTTGTACTCGAGACCCTGTCTGTCATCATTCAGGTGGCCTACTTCAAGGCCAGCGGCGGACGACGCGTTTTCACGATGACCCCGATTCACTACACGTTCCACCACCAGGGTTGGTCTGAGAACCGCATCGCGCTCACGTTTTGGGCCGCGGGGCTTCTCTCAGCGCTTGCCGCGTACTGGATATTGCTGAACACAAATCAGCCCTTCGGGTTGAAATGACGGCCCTCGTCGTGGGCGCTGCGCGCAGCGGGATCGCGCTGGCCACCCACCTGATAGGAGCGGGCGAGTCGGTGCGTGTGACCGATCGCAAGCGCGCCGTGGAGCTGCGCGACGAGCTGGCCCAGATGCCACCCGGCGTCGACCTCAAGCTGGGCGACCAGACCGGAGCTCTCGAGGGCGTCGACATCGTCTACGCGAGCCCGGGCGTGCCCTGGGATTCACCGCTCCTGAACGATGCCCGCGCGCGCGGCATCCCGGTCTCGAGCGAGATCGACCTGTTCCTCAAGCTCTGCCCGGGCACGGTCGTGGGCATCACGGGCACCAACGGCAAGACGACGACGACCGCGCTCACCGGCGACGTGCTCGCGGCCGGCGACCGGCCGGTGATCGTCGGGGGCAACATCGGCGACACGGTGCTCGACCGGCTCGACGAGATCACGCCGGAGCACTGGGTCGTGCTCGAGCTGTCCACCTTCCAGCTCGAGTCGGTCGAGCGGCCGCGCCTACACGTGGGTGTGATCCTCAACATCACGCCCGACCACCTCGACCGTCACCAAACGTTCGAGCGATACGTCGACCTCAAGGCGCGCGCCATCGAGTTCGGTGGCCCGGATGATTTTGCTGTCCTGAACTCTCGAGACGAGATCGTCCGCGACCTCGCGACGCGCACGCGCGCGCAGGTGGTGTGGTTCGACCAGCACCAGCCACTCCCGCCGATGCCGCTCCCTGGAGCGCACAACATGGAGAACGCGCTCGCCGCCGCGGCCGTCGGCCGGATCGCGGGCCTGTCGGACGATGCGATCAAGCTGGCCATCCGCTCCTTCAGGGGAGTCGAGCACCGCCTCGAGCTCGTCGGCGAGTGGGCAGGGGTGCGCTGGTTCAACGACTCGAAGGCCACCAACCCGGATGCCGGGCGTGTCGCGGTCAACGCATTCCCCGGCGCGCCGGTCGTGCTCATCGCAGGCGGCTACGGCAGCGGGTTCGAGCTGAGCGCGTGGGTGGCGGACGTGCTCGCCAAAACCGAGGCGGTCGTACTGATGGGCGCCTCGGCCGAGCTGCTCCAGGAAGCGCTCCGCCATCACCCCAAGGTCTTGCGCGCATCGAGTCTGGAGGAGGCGGTGGAGATGGCGGCGAACCTCTCGCGCATTGGCGGAGTGGTGCTGCTGAGCCCTGCCTACAAGAGCTACGACATGTTCAAGGACTTCGCGGAGCGGGGCAACCAGTTCAAAGCCCTGGTCCGCAAGCGGTTCGCTGCATGAGCGCCACCACCCGCGAACGAAAGCAGCCCGACCGGCTGCTGCTCTTCACCACGGTGCTGCTCTGTGGCGCGGGCCTGGTCATGGTCTCGAGCGCGAGCGTCGCTCTGGCGTACACGCAGCACGAGTCAGCCTTCTACTACGCGGAACGCCAGGCCGCGTGGATGGTCATCGGGTTCGTGGCGTTGTTCGTGCTGAGCCGCATCGACTATCACCGGCTGCGCCCGCTCGCACCGGCGGGTGCGGTGGTCGCCGGGCTATTGATGATCCTCGTTCTGGTGCCGCACCTGGGCGTGACGGTGAACGGCGCCCGCCGCTGGTTCGACGCCGGACCGCTGGGCACGTTTCAGCCGTCGGAGCTGGGCAAGCTCGCGTTTGCGGTGTTCGTCGCTTACTGGATCGACAAGAACGCGGCGCAGATCGGCGACTTCAAGAAGACCTTCCTGCCTTTCGCCGCCATGCTGGCCGGAGTCCTCGTCCTCTTGATGCTGCAGCGCGACCTGGGCACTGCGGTCGTCGTGGTGGGCATCTTCGTCAGCGTGTACTGGGCGGGCGGCGGACGTTTTCGGCACATGGTGTTGCTTTTTGCCGCGCTGGGCCTTGGCTTCGTCGCAATGACGATTCTCGAGCCCTACCGGTTCGCCAGGCTCGCCGCGTACAAGAACCCGTTCGCAGATCCGCTGGGCGCCGGCTTTCAGGCCACGCAATCCCTCTACGGCCTTGCGTCGGGCGGATGGTTTGGGGTCGGCATCAGCCACTCCATCGAGAAGTACGGCTGGCTGCCCGAAGCCCACACGGACTTCATCTTCGCCATCCTCGGCGAGGAAACCGGCCTCGTCGGCACCACCCTGGTGATGCTCGGTTTCCTGTTTTTCGGCTTGCGGGGCTACCGCGCGGCGCTGCGCGCGCCGGACCGCTTCGGCGTCGGGCTCGCTGCTTCGATCACGACGTGGATCTGCTTTGAAGCGTTGTTGAACATGGCGACGGTGACCAACACCCTGCCGATCACGGGAGTGCCGCTGCCGTTCTTCAGCTACGGCGGGACGGCGGTGGCGACCGAGCTTGCGGCGGTTGGTGTTCTGCTTTCCATCGCCCGGAGTGGCACAGGATCTTCTTTGGGGAGAACAGATGAGGCTATTGATCGCTGGCGGCGGGACCGGCGGGCACCTGTTTCCGGCGCTCGCGGTCGCCCGAGCGTTTCGCGCTGAGGAACCGGAAGGTGCACTGCTCCTGGTCGGCCGCACAGGCGGGCCGGAAGAACGGCTGGTGCCCGCCTCCGGCTTCGAGCTGGCGACGGTCAACATCCGCGGGCTCGACCGCGACGCGGTGTGGAAGAACCTCGCCCTTCCGTACCTCGTCCCGGCCGCACTGCGCGCAGGCCTTCGGATCGTCGACCGCTTCCGCCCGGACGTCGTGCTCGGGATGGGCGGCTACGTGATGGCCCCCGCAGTTGCCGCGGCTCGAATGCGCGGCATTCCTTATGTGCTGCATGAGAAGGACGTGCGCCCGGGGCT
>DASRWV010000140.1:0-28365 GCA_035687505.1 Nitrosotalea sp. | reverse complement strand
GCCGGTCAACTGGACGAGTGCGCATCACGTCATCTTCTGGGGCAGAGGCGGGCCGAACAAGGTGGCGAATGAGGTGCTTCTATGCCACTACCACCATCGCCTCGTTCATGAAGGCGGATGGCAGGTGATCAAGGCCGGTCGAGAGTTTCGATTCCTGCCGCCCGAACAGTTCGTGATCAGAAGGGCGCGCGCGCCCGGGATGCGCTGGGCGGCTTAGTCCGTTAGGAAGCGCCCGCGACCGCCTGGGCGAAGTCGCCCAAACCCTGACCACCGCCAACGCGCAGTCGCGTCCATGTGTACCGGTCTCCCAGCGAGTGCCAGAAGCCGTAAGCCGTAGTTGTCGCGTCGTGGTATCCGGCCGCCGCCACCTCGTTGGCGACCGCGGACGTGTACTTTCCGCTTGGGTAGCAGAATGCAGTCACGGGGTGTCCCAGCAGCTCCTCCAGGTATCGCTTCGAGTCGCCCACCTGGGCGCGCACATTTCCGATCGAGCTGCGGGCAAGGTTGGCGTGATCCACGGAATGCGAGCCGATCTCAATTCCCGAGCGGTCCGCCTCGCGGATCTGGTCCGCGGTCATGTACCCGCCTCGTCCGACGAACCCGGAAACGATGTACGACGTGGCTTTGAACGAGTGGCTGCGAAGAATCGGCAAGGCGGTCGTATAGAAGTCCGCGTATCCGTCGTCGAAGGTGAGGATCACCGGCTTGCTTGGCAAGCCTCGCGTTCGGTTCAGATACGCATAGAGATCCTCGGTGGTGATTGGGTGATAGCCGTTGTGCGCGAGCCAATTCATCTGGGCCGCAAAATCCGCGGGCGTGACCGAAAGCGCGAAGCCCATCTGATCACGGGGATCCGTATTCACACGAACGTAGTGATAGGTAAGGATCGGGACCTTGATCGACTGGGGCCCGGGGGCCACGGGCTCGGGTGGCGCGGCGACGGTTGAGAAGGTCCAGCTTCGGGATCCGGCCAGCGGCTTGCCTAGCGCAGACCGCCCACGCACTTCGACACGGTAGATGGTCGAGTACGCGAGCCGGAATGGTTCGAAGCGCAGGGTATTTTGGTCGGGCCAGGAGAAGCGGCCGTCGACCCTGGGCTGGATGACGAAGGAGGCCTCGACGCTCGCCTGATCCATCGGCTGGCTGAAGTCCATGACGATGGGGGAGTTGACCGGGATCCCCGAGGTCGTGGGCTCGACCGCTACCAGGTGTGGGGCGACCCGCGCTGCCGAGAAAGAAGAAGGATCGTCTGCAGGAGCGGGGATCGCCGGTGGCGAAGGCGTTTGGTCCGACGGCGGTGGCGCCGGCCGCGGTGTAGGTGCTGAGAGCGCATCGCTCGCGTCCCCGGCCAGTGCACGAGCCTGCACGTTGGGCATGAGTCGGTGACCAGGCGCCGCCAACGCGGCACCGCCGGCCATGACGGCGATGGTGATTGCGAACGCCCCGATACGCCGGAGGCGGCCCGCCGGCCGCCGGGTCATCGGTCGGCCGAAGTGGGCAGCGACGCCCCCGAAGTTTTCCGCCTGGCGCGGTAGACGATCAGGATGATCATCGCGAGAACGACCGCGGCCCAGAGCCAGTACATCTCGCGGTGCACCCGCAGAAACGCACCCATTCGTGGGCCGAAGTTGATACCGATGGTGATGACGATCCCGGCCCAGATAGCCGTGGACGCGGCAACGCTTGCCGCAAACACCGAGTACTTGACCTTCAACACGCCCGCCGCGACTGTGATCGGAACCCGGAATCCGGGGATGTGCCGGCCGAAGATGATGGCGACCACCCCGTACTTGTCGAACCACTTCTCCGCTTTGGCGAGACGCTCGGGGCTCAAGTGGACGACCTCAGCCACGCGCGAGTGGGCCAGCTGCCGCCCGAACTTCCTCGAGATGAAGAAGAGGTTGGTGGCTCCGGCCACGACCACGGCGATCAGGCCGAGCCATGCGGCAATCCAGGAAAAGAGGTTCGCGGGGACATGCGCGCCGACGTACATCACGAACACGTCGCCTGGGGCGGGCAGGGGAACGCCGGACTCCTCGATGTACAGCAGTGCGTAGCTGGCCAGGTAGCTGTACCTGTGGAAGAAGGGTCGCAGGAACGAAAGTCGCGGGCTATCAGGCACGTCACCTTGGAGGATCGCCGACAGCACGACGGCGGCGGCGATGACAAGCACGATGACGACGATCCGGAGCGCATGCACGACCGGCGTGCGAGAGGCAAACGTGCGGAAGCTTGCCATCATCGACCTTAAGTTAGACGTCGGTTTCTAAAGGTTGGATAAACGCCTGGGTCTTCACTCATTCCTCGCGCAGCAGCTCGACGGGATTGAGGCGCCGGAGGCTCCGGGCCGCCAAGGCGACGGAGAGAGCCATGCCCCCCAGGACGAGAGTCACCAGCGTCGCCAGCTGGTCGGCAGGCACCGTCAGAGATGTGGGCAGGATCGTGAAGAGGGGCGCCAGGATCTTGACGAACATATAGGCCATGACAGCGCCCGTGATCGTACCGATTAAGAGGCTCGCAAGAGCGACAAAAGCGGCTTCGCCGAAGACCAGGCCCCAAAGCTGAGCCATCCGGATCCCGATGGCCCGCATCGTCACATACTCCTTGCGCCGCTGCAGGAGCAGTCCGAATACGAATATGCCTATGGCGGCGGCGCTGATCAGGGCGGTATAGACGGCCTGCAACCCACCCAGCCCACGCAAGTTGACCGCGGTCAGGCTCGACTGGTCGCGGTTGAAGGCGGTCGCTGTGGTCTCGACCAGCAGCGGGGCCGAGCGGCCCGGGCCCGCCTTGATGAGGTCCGCCACGTGGGCGACGGCCGCGGGCGACGGGTCGGACGTGTGCACCAGGAAGAGTGAAACAGTGCTGATACCGGTTGTCGACTGGTAAAAGGCCAGGTTGCCCACCAGGTCGATTCCCTGGGCAAAGCCGGGGAAGTCCTTGACGATGCCCACGGCATGGAGCGTCACCGGCACCATGCGGCCGGTCCGATCAGCGAGCTGCACGTTGATCCTGTCGCCGGGCTGGATGTTGAAGGTCTTGGCCATTTCCACCGAGACCAAGGCCCCCGCTGGATCGTTTCGCAACGCTGACATCGCTGCTGTGGCGCCGCCATTCGGGAAAAAGGAGTCCTGGAGGGAAGCCACGTGTGGGAAGGCGGCCGCGTCAATCGAGACCAGCGATCGCTTGTCGGTTCCGACGATCGCGCTCGAGGTCTGCGCCACTGGGGTCACGGCGGTCACACCCCCAACTCCCTGGAGCTGGGTGCCGAACGCCGGCGATTGCTGCGCGAGGGCGCTCGGCGTGACCCGGATGTCGGACCCCACGACGAACCGGGCGTCCGCTTGCTTCTGGGCCTCATAGGTGGCGATGAACAGGGCGAGGCTCGAGCCGAAAGCAACGGCAAGCGAGAGCGCGATGATTCCCGAGCCCAGGGCAAGCGATCTGCGGCTGACGCTTCGGAGCAGCGTCCACCTGGTCAAGCGACCGGCGGCCTTGCCACGGCTGAGCCTCAGCCTGCCCGTTCCCCACAGCAGCAGCCGCACCGCCAGCAGGGTGATCCCGAGCCAGGCCAACAGCGGCGCCAGCAAGGTATAGAAGGAAAGCGACACCGACTGGCCTTCGGCGGGCGTGAGCTTGAAGCCGCCGGCAAGGCTGGTGATGATCCAGACAGCGGCGGCGGCGGCCAGGAAGACCAGGTCGAGCTTCATGCGCAGCCAGACTGGGGCGACGGGAGCTGCCTGCATCTCGCGTCGCTCGACTCCCGCTTCGCGGGCTAGGGCCCGCCGGCCGGGCAGGTACACCGCAAGCAATGTGATGAGGACTCCGGCGCCGATGGAAACAGCTGCCGACAGGAGAAAGCTCTGCTGTGACGCCGACGTCAATGCGGCAGGCCCGAGCACGAGCACGGTGGTCGCAAGGCCTATGGCGAGCCCAAGGGCGGAGCCGAGTATGGCAATGCCGAGCGCGGTGTAGGTCAGGTCGCTGATCAGATGGCGCGGCTGAGCCCCTCTCGCTCGCAGCGTCGCCTGCTCCCGGCGTCGAGCTTCCGCGAGCAGCCCGCCCGCGTACCGCGACAGGTATGCCGCGACCAGGACTCCGGGGAGCCCGAGGAAGAGGAACAGGACCTTAGCTAGGATCGAGTCTCCGGTGGCTGCGACGAGCGCGTCGGACAGGTTGTCGATGACCGACACCCGGCCCGGCTCGAGTCGCTCGATGCTGCGCTTGAGGCCCTGCGTCTTCACCGCGGCGAGCGTCGGGTCCGTGGCCAGTCGCGAATGGTCGAGCCGGACGTCGACCTCCATCACCGGTGGCTTCAACACCGGGGTCGCGGAAGCCGCGTCAGCTTTGAGGGCGGGAAGGATGGTCGCGAACGTGGAGAGCGGAACGACCAGCACGTTGGGCACCTGGATGAACTCGCCCTGGTTGTCGGCCGACCGCGCCGCGAACAGCGGATCCGCCTTGGAGAAGTCCGCAAGCCCGCCGACAGTGAGCTGGAGCGGAGCGCGGCGACCTGGCACGGTCAGGGCGATGGTGCTGCCCGGTGAGGCGCCAAGCACCTGCGCGGCGTCGGGGCTCAACAGAACAGTCCCGTCCGCGTAACTGCCTCCGGTCACACGGACCATCGGATAGTGAGTCAGGTAGGAGGGGTCGAAGGCAAACAGGCGCAGCGGCTGGCCGACCGCTTTCGGGCCGGCTTTGAGGCTCCCCGCCGGGAGGTCGACCGAGGCGAGCTGGTCTGCCGCGGCGACGCCCGGGACGGTCTTGATGCTGGAAGCGAGCTGGCCGAGGCTCACTGGCGGCAACCCATTGGCGGACGCCGGCATGGGGTCCTCGGCGCTCACCACGGTCGCGCGCAGGGGAAGGCCGCTCACCGCGGGGATGGCGCTCGACGGCACGACCCGGTAGGTGATGGTGAGCTTGCCGCTCGGGGCGATGGAGGCGGCCTTGAGACCCGTGGCCACTGGGGCTTCGCCATCGGCGTCAGCCAGCGGGTTGCCGTTGAGCGTCGTGGAGCCCGGTTGATAGGCCATCTGCGCGGGGATGACGTCCTGCACCACCACCGCGGTCGCCGGCCGGTCGGAGGTATTGGTCACGACAATCGTCACCGTGGCCGGCTGGCCGGCGGCCAGCGAGGTCCCTGTGCCGATCGCTTCCGCGAGCGTGAGGGAGGAGGCAAGGGGCGACGTGAGACCTGCCTGCATGTCGATCGCGACGGGTGCTATCGCGCGCTCGGTCATCCGAGCCGCTGAGCCATCCACAAAGAACGCTGTGGAGGAGAAAAGTGCGACAGCCAGGGCCACGCCGACTGCTGAGGCCAGGGTGCGGCGCGGGTTTCGCAGGAGGTCCCGAAGGCTGTACCTAAGCACTGAGTACACCCGCGCGATCGCTGACCACCTTGCCATCCCGGAGCGCCACGACTCGTCCGAGCCGCGCCGCGACGTCCACGTCGTGAGTCACGACGATCAGCGTCGCGCCTGTCATCTTCTGCGCTTCGAGCATCAGGTCGAGAACCGAGGCGGAGGTTTCGCTGTCCAGCTCGCCGGTCGGCTCGTCGCCGAGGATGAGGCGCGGCGAGTGCGCCAGCGCTCGCGCGATGCCGACCCGCTGCCGCTGGCCTCCCGAGAGCTGGTCCGGCAGCTTGGCTGCGTGCTCGGCCAGACCGAGGCGCTTGATCAGATCGGCGCTAGGGTCGGAGGCGCCGCTTCCGCCGGTGAGCGCCTGCTGGAACTCGACGTTCTCCTGCGCCGTGAGAAATGGCAGCAGGTCATACGACTGGAAGACGAAGCCGATCGACTCGCGTCGCACTCGCGCGCGCTCAGCCTCGGGAAGAGAGGAGATCTCGACGTCGTCCAGCCAGATCCGGCCCATGCTCGGCTTCTCGAGGCCGCCGAGCAGGCCGAGAAGCGTCGACTTTCCACACCCGCTGGGCCCAACTATCGCGACGCTGCTGCCGGCTTCGATCAAGAGGTCGACACCGTCGACCGCCTTGACCGTGGAACCGCCAGTGCGGTAATGCTTCGTCACGCCCTCAACCCGCAGCGAGATTGCTTTGCTCATGCGGCTGAGATCAGTCCGTCGACAAGCCGCAGGCGGTAGTCGGCGCGCGCGGCCAGCTCTCGGTTGTGTGTGACCAGCAGGACGGTCAGCTCGCGTTCGCGCCACATCTCGGTCAACAAGCCCATGACCTGCTCGGCCGTCGCCGAATCGAGCTCACCGGTCAATTCGTCGGCAAGCAGAAGGTCGGGGTCGTTGGCGAGAGCGACCGCGACTGCGACCCGCTGGACCTCACCTCCCGACAGCTGCGTCGCGCGATGGTGCAGCCGATTGCCGAGTCCGAGGCCATCCAGCACAGCGCGTGCCTGGACCCGTCCGCCTTTCTTGCCTGCGATGCGCATCGCGAGCTCGACGTTTTCGATAGCGCTCAGGAAGGGGATGAGGTTGCCGCTCTGGAACACGACGCCGATACGCTCGGCGCGCAGGCGCGCGCGTTCGGATTCGCCGAGCCTGCTGATGTCCTTCCCTTCGACCACCACCTGCCCCGCGCTCGGCAGCGCCAGGCCGGCGACCAGTGAGAGCAGCGTCGATTTGCCGCTGCCGGATGGTCCCACGAGGCTCGTCATGCGGCCGCGGGGCAGCGCCATGCTTGCTCCACGCAGCGCGACAGTTTCGGTGGTGCCTTCTTTGTAGATCTTGAAGACGTCTTTCAGCTCGACCAGCGGCTCAGAGGAGAGCGCCGGCCGCACGGCGTCGGCTACTGCCACTTGAACGTGCTCGCGACGTCGTCCGCGCCCTGGGGATCGAACTGGTTGGACACCGTCCCGTAGGTGATGACCGCAACGGTCGTCGAGTCCTTGGGCACGTAATACCGCACGCTGGTGAGCGCGATGGCTTTGCCGGTCACCGTGCTGGTGCCTGCGTTCCACGTGTAGGTGAAGCGGGTCACCCGATGTCCGCCGATGGTCACAGTCGCCGCGTTGGAGACCAGGTGAAAGGACTGCGCCGACGCTCCAAGCGACTTTATGTCCTGGCTCGCGAGCGCGCCTGGGTCAGAAGCCGAGGCACCCTGGACGATGCTGACCTCCAGGCGTTCCGACGGGCCGATGAATGAAGCGGTGCCATCGGCGTTCGGCGTCATCTTCCCGGGTCCGTCGATGCGGTAGTGAAACCGAGAGTCTGCGTAAGGCAGGGAAACCTCGCCGGCGCCTCCGGCCGCTTCGCCGCCGGTTCCCGGCTGAGCAGCGGTCGGGGTGTTGATGGGTCCGCACGCGATGGCGAGAGATCCGACGGCGACGAGGGCGACAAACGTGTATGCGTAGTGTTTGGGGGCAAGCATCGGAGACCAGTCTTCGACCCGTCTCTAAACCGCGGCTAAACCCCCGAGGCGGCTTTTGGTGAAACGGGGGCCGGCTCGTTCGGCACATGCAGCCTGAAGACCGCCCCTGGACTGTCCGTCTCGACCAGCTCCAGCGTGCCACTGTGCGCGCGCGCTATGGCCGCGCTGAGAGCCAGGCCCAGCCCGGCGCCGCCGTCCTCGCGTGATCGAGCGCTGTCGGCGCGAGCGAATCGCGTGAACAGCTTGTCGCGATGGTTCTTGGGCACGCCTGGTCCTTGATCCGCGACCTCGACGCTCCAACCACTGTTCGCGGGATAGCCGCGCAGCGTCACCGGCGTCCCGGTTGCGGTGTGGCGGAGCGCGTTGTCGATGAGGTTGTCGACCACGCGGCGCAGCAGCGCGGGGTCCGCAGCCATGCGGCCGTGGCTCGGCGCGATGACCTCGACCCTGCTCCCGTGCTTTTTCGCGACATCCTCCCAGCGGGCGGCGGTCTCGTGCAGGAAGTCCGCGACGTCGATCGGCTCCTTCGCGGGCACCAGCGCTCCCGCGTCGGCGCGAGCAAGGATCAAGAGCTGGTCGGACAGGCGGCTCAGATGGTCGACCTCTTCCCGCAAAGATTCGAGCACGCGCTTGTACTCGTCCTGGCTCCGGCTGCGCTTGAGGGCGCCGTCGACCTCGCTGCGCATCAATGCGAGCGGGGCTCTGAGCTCGTGCGAAGCATTCGCGGTGAACGTGCTCATGCTCAGGAAGCCGGCCTCGAGACGGGCGAGCATCGAGTTGAAGGTGTCGACGAGCTCGCCGAGCTCATCGTCCGGAACCTTGACGTCGACCCTGCGGTGAAGGTCGCGCTCGCCAATCGATCGTGCCATCCCGGCGATCTTCCGCACGGGGCTCAAGGCACGCCCCGCGAGCCAGTACGAGAGGGCACCGCCGATGACCACGAGGCCGGCCGAGACCGCCACCAGAATCAGGAGAGTGCGCCATTGCGCGTCGGCCATCTCCCCGACCGACCGGCTCACGATCAGGGTCTGCATCGAGTTGGTGCTCGCGGTCAGGGAGACCGCGTACACGCGCCTTTGCACGTGACGTGAATCGACCACGTTGGCCCATACCGGGGCTCCGGTCCGCGTCACCTCGTCCGCGAGACGCAGCAGGGTTGCCGTGTCAAGAGGTTGATTGGGCGTTTGGACGATCACTGCGCTCGAGGAGACGACCGCGGCGTCGACGGCGATGCCGCTCTGCGTCTCGGACGGCAGGTCGCTGCCGTCGAAGGTGAGCGAGCCGTTGGTGTCCTGCATCCCGTTGGCTAGGACCTGCGCCTGCGAGACGAGCACGGCGTCCGACGCTTGCGATTGAGTCAGCCCGACAGTCCACAGGACCGCGCCGTCCGCGACCAGCAACGCGAGAGCAAAAAATCCGACCGCGATCAGGACGAGTCTGCCGCGAGTGCTCCTAACGCGCCGGAGTACCGCAGAGTTCATGCGCCTTCGGCTGCGTAGCGATACCCCGAGCCTCTGATCGTGACGAACGGGTCTTCGGCGCCGGCCTCGATGAGCTTCTTCCTCAGGCGCCCGATGTAGACCTCGATCAGGTTGCGGCCGCCATCGAAGTCGTAATCCCAGGCGTGTTCCAGGATCTGGCTTCGCGTCAAAAGGCGGCCCTGGTTGAGAAGAAAGTACTCGAGGATCGCGAATTCCTTGGCGGTCATGTCGACCTCGCGTCCATCCACCGTGAGCGTGTGGGCCGCGGTGTCGAGCAGGACCTTGCCGGCGCGCAGCTCGGCCTTGCGGTTGGGAACGTGGCGGCGAGTGAGCGCGCGCAGTCGCGCCACCACCTCGCGCAGCGCGAATGGTTTCACGAGGTAGTCGTCGGCGCCCGCTTCGAGACCCGCGACGCGATCGTCGACGCCGTCGCGGGCGGTGAGCATCAGGATGGGGGTGTCGACCTTGTGCTCGCGCAGCCGGCGCGCCACCTCCAGCCCGTCGATCAGGGGGAGCATGAGGTCGAGCACGATCACGTCGTAAGGGGTCGTGGATGCAGCTTCCAGTCCGTCCTGGCCGTTATGGGTGACGTCGACGGCCATCCGGGATTCCATGAGGGACCGCCGAAGGCTCTCGGCCAGACGCCTGTCGTCCTCCACCACCAGCACTCGCATGCTGACTAAGATGCGCCAGTTTTCTAAAGAATTTCTAAAGAAGTCTGGGCCAGCTTAAGCCCCTCACCCCCCACCCCTCTCCCCGAGGGGGAGAGGGGACGTCTCACTCCCTAGTTCCAGTCCCGCCACGTGTCGCTGAATCGCACCCGGGCTTGCGGGAGCCGGTCGCGAAGGAGCGCCAGGGCTGCGCCGAGGCCCAGAAGGAGGATGGAGACCACGAAGAACACCGCCCACACGGGAAGCCATCCCTGCGTGATGCCGACGAAGATCGCGCGCAGCGCGCTCACCGCGATGCCTGCGCTGCCGCCGATGACGAGGACCCGGTTCTTGAAACCGATTCCTGCCAGGAGGGCGACCACGCCTTCGACGACGAGAGCCGAGGTGTAGATCCAGGCGTGCGGAGGTTCCAGGACCGTGAGCACGGCGCTGGTGCCCAGGATGAGCAGCATGCCCACGGCCGTCAGCACCTGCGCGATGAGGCGGATGCGGGGTCGCTTGATGCGCGCGTCATACGGCAGGCGGACGCCCGACGCGACGCAGACTGCGCCCGGAAGCATCACGTACCACTCGAGGTTCGTGGCGCCGAAGTAAAACGCGAGCCACAGCCCGGACAGGCTCATGACAAGCGCTCCGGGATAGTCGAACTCAGGTTTGGCGTACCGGCGGCCGTCGATCACCACGAGCACGCCAAATCCGATGAGGCCCGCGGCAGCCGCGAGCGCCCCCCACGAATGGGCGGTCACGAAGCTCGTGAACGCGAAGCTCGAGAGCGCTGACACCGCGGCGCCGCCGAGGCCGGTCAGGCGGTGCGCCTGGATCCAATCGGAATTGCGCGCGAACCGCCGCCCCCACGGAACTTGCAGGGCGTACAGGACCGCCGCGGTGCCGAAGCCGGCGACCGGATACCAGGTCGGGGCGGCGGCCGCTGCATAGAGAAGCAGGCCGAGGCCGAGCGTGGTCATCAACCCGGCGCCGACCGCGGCCGGCCAGGACCGCTCGATGGCGCCGATCGCGTAGACGACGACCGAGTAAGCCAGCAGCGCCAGCCCGGCGAGCTGGAAGTCGCCAAGACTCAGGGCGGTGAAGAAGACCATGAGTGCAAGCCAGAATCCGTACACATACAGAGGCCAGGCCCAACGGCGCCCGGCAGTGGAGAGCAGGCCGAGGGCCGCGAGGCCCAGCAGCACCGGCAGCGCGCTGTAGGTCGTGACCATCGATTCGATGGTCACCTGTGACGGCATGAGCAGCGCGGTCTGGGCGAGCCAGTACCAGTCCACTACAAACAGGCCGGCCGCGAAGAGCAGCCACGCCGGCGTGTTCGTTCGCCTCGCCATCCAGACCACAACCGCGGTTGCGAACACCAGGTCCGCGGCCTCCACCCAGTGCGGGCTCGGGTCGAACGTGGCGACGCCGACCAGCTGCGCGACCATCCAGATGCGCAGGCCGTAGCGGAGGATGCGGTCGCGGCTCAGCTGCGCGAACGCCGCGCCGGCCGCCGCCAGCAGCGTGAGCTCGGTCGCCACGTAGGCCGAGCTGAGCTCGAGAGCTCTGCTCTCGAACAGCGCGCCCGCGGTCACCGCGACGGCGGTGACGAGGAGGGCCGGCTGCCGCTTCGAAAGCCACGCGTACGCGACGTAAACAATCGCCGTCACTGCGAGCACCGCCGCCATGGGCTCGTCGGCGAGCACATGCGAAGGATCGAGCGCGACCCAGACGAGGCCCAGGCCGGCTGCGAGGTGAATGAAAGCTTCCGACGATCGCGCGAAAAGGGCCCCGACGCGGCCGAGACGCTGGGCCCGGAAGGCGATCAGGGCCAGGACGAGGCCCAATGCCGCCAGCATCGATCCCCGCCAGCCGCCTAGGTGCAGGTCCTGGGCGAGCGCGGCCCAACCGAGGAGGAGCGCCGCCAGGGATGGGATCGCTTCCTCCCAATCGCCGCCAAGGGCGCACGCAAACAAGTAGGCGCCCGCGAGGACGGCGAGAGTGGCGGTGGCAGCCCACGGGACCCACGCTCCCGCCGCGGCGAGCTCATATATAAGGAAGAGGAAGGCCGTTGCCGCGCCGCCGTGAGCGAAGAGCTTCGCGCGCTTCGCGAACTTTGTGCCCACCTCTCCGAAGCGCGCTCCGCGGAAAGCGGCGACTGAATAAAGCGCCGGCAGCACGGCGATCGCGGTCGATCGCCAAGGGCCGAGCCCGAGGTCGTGAGCTGCACCCATCCACGCGAGCCCGAACGCCGCGAGGCTGATGACCGCGGTTTCCAGAGGGGCGCCGAGCAGGCAGAGGAGGAAGTAGGCGACGGCGAGACCCGCGAAGGTCGCGGTCACCGACCAGGCGAGCCAGGTGCCCGCGGAGAGCACCGAGTACGCGGTCAAGGCGAGGGCGACGAGGGCGGCGCCGTGGATGCGGAGGTGCGCATAACGGACGAACAGCGCGCCGGCGCGGCCGGCGCGTGTGCCCCGATACGCGATGAGGCCGTAGAGCGCGACGAGCAGCGTCAACGATGGGCCGCGCCACACGCCGAGGTCCAGGTCAGTCGAAGCCAGGGTCCACGTTGCGCCGAATGCGAGCTGGCACAGGAAGGCGCCCTCGACGCTCACCCCGAGCAGGGCGAAGAGGAGATAGCCCACGGTCAATCCGGCCACTGTCAATGTCCCCGTCCACGCGATGTAGTGGCCGGCAGCGTTCATGTCGCTCAACGCGAGGACGAGGGCTGCGGCCGCAGCGAGATGGGCGAGCCAGCGGGCGTTCCGCGACAACATCTCCGCGACCGCTCCAAGGCGCGCGCCGCGAAACGCGACCGCTGCGTAAAGCGCGACGAGTGGCGAGGTCGCCGCGCCGCGCCACGCACCGAGCTGCAGCGCATCCGTCGCGGCAGTCCATGCGATGCCGAAGAGCGTGAGCGCCACCAGCGCGGACTCGTGCCGGCGATTGAGCGTCACGTCGAGCAGGTACGCGACGAAGTAGGCGGCCGCTGTGTCTGCCACCACAACAGGCATCCATTGGTTGCGGGTCAACATGTGGATGGCCAACAGGTAGACGCCTGTGGCCAGCACCGCGTGGATGAAGTAGGGCGCTGTGGGCGGGATTATTGCGAGGCGCCGGCTCGCGATCATCGAATACACGGCGGCGAGTGGTGCGAGGGCCAGCGCCGTCAGAGGTCCGAGATGGAGCGCGAGGACCGCAAACAGCCAGGCAAGTCCGATCGCCATCAAACCGAAGGTTCCGGACGCCTCTCGTCCACCAAGGACTCGGTGCACGAGGTAGCCCGCGGCAAGTCCGGCGAACGTGCCCGCCGCGGGCCACTCGACCGCGCGCAGCGAGTCGCTGCTGAGGAAGGTGAAGGCAATCGCCGCGATCGCTGCGGCGTGGACGAACGCACCGCTGAAGCGCGAGAGCGAACGCCTGCCTGCCAGTGCGTAAATGACCAGGAGAGCGGTTACCGCGGTGCCGCCCCAGGCACCCAGATCGATGTTGTGGACCGCAACGATCCAGGCGAGTCCGAAGGCCAGCTGTCCTGCCACCGCCTCGACCTCGTGGCCGCCGAGCAAGCGGTTGAGGACGTAACCAGCCGCCACGCCCAGCAGCGCTGCTGCGATAGACCAACGAATCCAATCGCTCGAGTAGACGAGCTCCCCGACGATTCCGATGAGGACCGCGGCTGCAGCCGCGTGGACGAAGAAGCGCGCACCGACCGCGAAGAGAGGTCCGCGCGGCCCGAGCCATGCCGGCCGCAGCTGGACGATGGTGTAGAACGCGACCAATGGGGAAAGCGCAGCCGCTCGCCACACGCCAAGGTGGCTGTCGTATGCCGCTGCGACTGCGGCGAGGCCCAGGAAGGAGAGCGCGAGCACCGCGCTGTAGCGAGGGCCGCCGAGCGCGCGAAATGCTATGTACGCGACCGCCAGTCCGGCGGCCGTCGACGCAAACACCCACGCGAGCCAGCCTTGCGCGGCGAGTGCGTACAACGTGAACGCCAGGGACAGCACCGCCGATGCGTGGACGAAGGGGAGCGCAAATCGCGCGAAGCGATCGCCGGCAAGACGCACCTTGGGGGATTCGAACAGCAGCAGCGTGTAGATCAGCGGCAGCGGGGAGAGCGCCGGGCCTCGCCAGTTGCCGAGCTCGAGGAGATCGATGGCTCCGACCCATGCGACCGGGAGCGCAAGCAGCGCGAGCACGCCGTATGCGTGCAGGCGCAGGCGAAGGGTGAGGACGATGTAGAGGACGCAGCACGCGACACCGGCCACCAGGAACGCGAGGTCGGTCGAGATGCCCTTCGCGTGCAGGTCGAGAAATACGTACGCGGCGACAAAGACCAGCGGGGCAAGCAGGGCGAAGATCGCGACATAGGTCTGGCCCACGAGGCGGAGGCGTTTGGAGCGCAGGCACGCGACACCGGCGATGGCGAAGATCGCGTCCAGGCCCGCGACTCCAGCGAACCGCAGCCCTCCGCTGAGCTTGATCGTGTACAGCTCGAACAGAAGTGTCGCGATGAACAGAAGGAAGGCGCCGGTGTAGGAAACGATCAGGATGCTGTTTTCGCTTAGGAACTCCTGAAACGAAGGTCGCGGCGGCGCCACGCGCTCGACCGGTGGGGGCGGCGCCGTGCGCAGCGCATCGTGTTCGGCCGGAGCGGCCGGAATGGGCGGAGCCGGCGGAGCCGCCGGTGGGGCGATAGGGGCCGCAGCCTCTACGGCGGCAAGGGCAGGCACCGGAGCGCCCGCGACCTGGCCGGCTTTTCTTGCTTTTCTTGCCGCAGCCGCAGCGCGTTTCTTCGCGTCCACTGCCGCTTGCGCCTCGGCCAGGAGCCGGGCTTTCTCCGCGGCGTTGAAGGCTTCGAGCTCGGCCGCCTGCAATGCAACATGTTTGCGCTGCTGCAGCTCGGTTCGCGCCTCGGCATTCCAGAAGAGCTGGCGAGCAGCATTTACAGCCGCGTGACGGGACTGATAGCGATCGACCAGCTCGCTGGGTGCACCCTGGAGCTTCAGGTCGTCGATGACCGACTGGATCCACGCCAGCTCAGAGCTGAGTTGGGCAGCGCTCATTTCGCCGCCGCGCGAGGCCGCGATGTACGCCGCGGCGACCGCCGCCGGCACCGTCGCGCCAGCCGCCAGCAAGTCGAGCGCGGCCTCAGCAGCCACCTCGGCGTGAGGCTGCAGGCCTTCCGCGATGGCCCACGCGTACCAGCGCCGGCGCGGCTCGTCCTGCTCAGACATCAGGGCTCACATCCATGCCGGTGACTCGCCATGGGTGTGGATCGTAGGCTTCCGCCGTCTCACCGTCAGTCTCAGCGGCGTCTCAAAGTTTCGCCGGGCACCTGTATGGTTGCCACGGGAGCGCAGCCCGCTTCCGCGGACAAGAGGGAAACCGCTGTGAAAGCCGTTCGCAACCTGATCAGGGATGCCCGCGCCGTCGACGCGGTGGTCGTCGTCGTGATGACATGCTTGGTTTTCAGCGCTTACCTCGACGCGTACGCGTACGTGCACGTTCCGTCGAGAGTCCTTACGCAGGAGGATCGGCTGGGTCAGGCCGGCGTGGCCGCGTCGTGGTTTGTGTTCACCGCCTTCCTCTTCTTTCTGTTCGGGAGGGGGCTCAGGCTGGGCCGCCCCTGGAATTCGGCCCTCCCCGACGGGTACACAGGCTCACTGGCGGCGTCGCTCGTGTTCGGCGCCGCGCTCATCGTCGACTACAACTGGTCCTTCGCCACTGTCAACAACCCGTTGGGGCTCGACCGCCTGTTTACTCCACCGCACATCGTCGAGATTGCCGCAGCTGCGGTGATGGTGAGCGGTCCGCTTCGCGCGTCGGCGCGCAGAGGCGACAGCACCGCCGGCCTCTTCACTCTCGTGTCGGCGGCGCTGCTGCTCTCGGTGTTCACTTTCGCGACCCAGTTCATTCACCCGCTCATCGATCCCTGGTCGTCTAGTGATGCAAGAAAGCTGCCGGCGACAGTGCCGACCTGGGTGGCTCAAAACCTCGGCGTGTCGGCGCTGCTCGTCCAGTCCACGATCCTGTCGGTCACCGGGCTGCTGCTGAACAATGCCTTCAAGCTTCGCCCTGGATCCCTGACCCTCGTCTTCACTGTCAACGCGATCTTCGTCCTCATCACCAAGAGCCACTTCGAGCTGCTGCCGGTTGCCGTGGTGACCGGGATCGCTGGGGACGCCTGGGTGGCGTGGTCGGCGCGGCGAACCGGGCGCCCATCGGCGTCCTTGTGCGCTCTGATCGCGGGCGCGTTCACGGCCGCCTACATGGTCGAGATGGAGATCTTCGGGACCGCCTGGAACGCGTCGCTGTGGGCAGGTGTGGTCCTGGCGGCTGTGGTGGTCAGCTGGATGATCGGCACACTGCTCCGCGCAGGATCGCCGAGCTCAGTGGAGACTGCACCCGTCCAGCTGGCCGCCGTGGCCCTCGAAGTGCGGTGGACGCGGGATCCGCAGAGCACGGTCCGTCCGCAGCTGGTTCGCGCTGCCCTCGACGATCTCGGTACCCCGGAAGCGCTCGGCCGCAGCCCGCTCGGAAAGCTGCCTGGCATCTCGCGGGGCGGGACGGCCGCCGCCGATCTGCGCTCGGTGCTCGTGGACGTAATCGGCGAGCTCGCCGCCTCGCCAGGCCCGCGCGACGCCGAGGCTGGAAAGCTGCTGAACGACTACTACGTCAAGCGGGTGGGCAGCCATGAGGTGATCATGGAGAGGCTGCACCTGTCGCGCCCGACCTTCTATCGGCGCCTGCAGCGAGGGTTCGCGCTGGTCGCCGAACGTCTGGACGAGATGAGCGAGTTTGCTCAAACCGTCCCAGTCCACGACTGACTAAGTCGGGTTAGCAGCTCTGTTTGCGCGCGCTCGCTGCTTCCGCAGCCGACCAGTTGAAGGCCGCCGGATTCACTGAGTAGGTCTTCGGCCCGGCGCACGCAACTCGGGTGATGTCGGCGCGCAGGGCGGCATCGAGCTGAGATCGAGAGGCCAGGAGCGCCGGCGTCGCATCGCTGGAGAGCTCGGCGAAGTATTGCGCGTCGATCTTGTGGGCTGCCCGCGCGTGGTCGATGTTGAGGGCGACCACCACCGCTTCGGGATTGACAAGGTTCAGAGCCAGGAGCGCGGCGATGGCGCTAATCGACGTGGCTCCCACAAACCATCGCCGTTTTCGGAACAGGCCGGCCATCTCCGCGGCCAGCAGCAGGAAGACCACCGCGATCCACACCGCGAAGATGTGGCTGTAGAGGCGGAGCATCGTAAAGCCGTAGGCCTCCTCGTAAAGACTGAGACGCTGGAACGCGACGAACACGATGAGCAGCGTCAGTGCGATCCCAACCTGGCCGAGGACGAGGAACGCTCGCTTGGTGTTGGGTTGCGTCAGGCTCGTGATGCGGCTGAAAAGGATGAGGACGATGGCGGTGATTCCCGCCACCCAGAGAAGTTGGAAGAATCCGGATCGCGCGTAGTCCGCATAGGTCATGCCGGCCGCGCGCAAGGTGTCGCCCGCGGCCCCGGTCGCGGCAATCGCCTGGGCCATCGCAAATGCAGCGAAGACCGCGTCGAGCACGGCGAGCACGACGAGCCCTTCGATCGAACCCAGCCGCCACACCGGCCCGTCAACGCGGGAAACCGGCTCTGCCGAGGCCAATCGCAACAGTCCGGCCAGGGTCAGCGATCCGACCAGCACGAAGAAGGCATCGCGCACCAGCTGACCGAGGTCGAAGTTGAGGTTGAAGAAGGACGCAAACACCGGGTCCGCCGACGCGAGCATTGCCGCCAGCACGATGGCGATCGGGGCGGCGATCAACAGGCCGCGCGCGAGCGGGCCAAGGAGGGTCAGCCGGTCGCGAGTGCTCCGCAGCGGCCTGACGATGAAGGCGGCGCCGCCGACCCCATGGATGAACGCGTGAATGGAGCGGGCCGCGGCTTCCGCGATGCCGGTATCCAGCAAGGAACCGCTGCGCGCCAGCGAGGCCGCCGCGCCGAGAAGCACAAGCGCCATCGCCGCATCCGGCCACAGCAACCACGAGCTGGCTCGCGCCGCCAGCCAGGCGCCGAACAACACCGCAGCGCCCGCCAGCAGGCGGGACTCGAGAGTGAGCAGCCGCCCGGTGAAGACCAGGAAGAGAGCGCTGACCGCGACCGCCAGGGATGCGCCCAGGCCAAAGGTTCCGGTGCGCAGCGCCTGGTCGGCGATGAGGCCCACGATCAGCGCTCCGGCGAGTGCAAGCCACGTCGGTGTCCCTCTCACGTTGAGGCTGAGCCACGAGGGGCCTGGCTGATCGGTTGCGCGGGCGGCAATTGGCTGCCAGGACGCACCGTCCCACCGCCACATGCCGTCCGCGGATACCTCGCCGATGGACGACATCGCAGTGTTCAACAGGTCGAGACGGGCGAATGGTTACGAAAGCGAGCGGATCAGCGCTGGATCAGGGCCCTGTCCTCTCGGTGCTGCAGGTCTTCAGGGCCAGGTCGACAGCCTTGGAGTCGGCTTGAAGCGCCGGGCCGGCGGAGCTGAAGCGGGCGAGACCCTGGGCGACTTCGGTTTTGCTGTCGTCCTTGAATCCCTTGAGCGCGAGCTGCAGCCCGGTGTCCATAGTGGCGAAGTCGGCACGAATCCTGCTCATGCCCGGTGCGATGCACAGCGGGATCTCGCCGCGGTCGATCACCGCGAGAACCTTGGTGATCTGCTGGTCGGTGGCGGTGATCGCATCGCGGCAGCTGTTGGACAGGGTTCCGTTACACGACTGGCCGATCGCGGGCAAGGTCTGGTTGAGCGCAGCCACGGCCGGCGTGAGCGAGTAGGTCAGGTACCTGTCGGCGCGGGTGTAATCCGTGCGTTCGGTAAGCAGCGGCGTCGGTGCCGCCGTGGGCCGGACCTGGACCACTCCATCGCTCTGCCAGGGCAGCCGGACGATGTTCATCGAGTTCAGAGCCATCATCGCCATGACCAGCACGACGAGTGCGGCGGCGGCGAAGAGATAGATGCTGATGCCTTGCCGAGGAGCCTCCTGCCACAGTGGAACCACTGTCTCCTCGGGCGGCGGGGCGACGTAAACCGGCGGGGCATACGCGACGACGACCGCAGGAGCCGGAGCCGGCGCAGCGGTCGCCACCGGGACGACGCCGGCCACGTCCCCAACCACGACCGCCACCGGCTGCCATTGGCGGCCGTCCCAAACCCACCGTCCGTCCGGGGACAGCTGGGGAGGGGTCTGCGGAGGACTGGAGCCGACGCTCATGAGCCGTCAGCCTAGACTTCGTATTCGGCGCCGTCGCCAATTTAATGCGTTAAGAGTTGTAAAGGGCTTGGAGGTGGACATGGCTGCTTTGAGTCGGGCGGACGCGGTTTGGGAAGGCGACCTGCCAACCGGCAAAGGCCGGGTCAAGGTCGCAAGCGGAACTTTCAACGAGTTTCCGGTCACGTGGGCGAGCCGCGCGGAGCGGTCGCACGGGACGACAAGTCCGGAGGAATTGCTCGCCGCGGCCCACGCCGCGTGTTACTCGATGGCTTTCTCCAACGGCTTGAGCAAGGCGGGCTACAAAGTCGAACGGCTCAACACGTCAGCAGAGGTCGAGTTCGTCCCCGGCACCGGGATCACCACCGTGACGCTCACGACGGTCGGCCATATCCACGGCATCGAACCCGCCGAGTTTCAGAAGCAGGCAGAAGCGGCCAAGGATGGTTGCCCGATCTCGAAGGCGCTGCACGGCAACGTCACGCTGAAGCTGAACGCGAAGCTGGACCTAGAGCACCACTAACGCGGCGGGCCCATCAGCCCTGGAAAGTCGACCACGCCCTGCAAGCGAAGCTCTCGGAGCTGGCCGGCGAGCCATTTGCGCGGGTCCTTGATCGGCTTGCTGGGGTCGAGGCAGTTCCAGTAGCGTCCGTTGACGTCGCGGGCAACCAGGAGCAGGCAGCTCGGCTGGCCCGCCCGCTGCCACGCCTTCATCGCGGGCTGCAGCAGGATCCTGCGGGGCGGTGCCTTTTCGGCCATGGTCAGCTCGCTCGCGTAGAGGTCGTCGGCGGCTTGCACTATCACG
The DNA here is from genome assembly GCA_035687505.1 of Nitrosotalea sp. GTDB lineage: Bacteria > Chloroflexota > Dormibacteria > Dormibacterales > Dormibacteraceae > Palsa-870. The sequence continues at coordinate 8,855 of DASRWV010000140.1, read as the reverse complement.
CCGCCGGCGGCCATCGTGCCGCCCAGGTTCTGCACTTCGACCTCGATCGCCTGGTTCGGGGCTGGTGGGCCGGTGAACGTGACCTGCGGGACAGGCTTGGTCGTCGCCTCCCAGCGCGCGTCGGCGACCTTGATCGCGCGGCGCGACGCACTGTCGGCCCGGGTGGCGAAGATTGCCGCCCACAGCGCCAATGCCGCGGTGACGGCCGCCAAACCGACGACTATCTGCTCTGAGCTCATCCTTGCTTCATCCCTCTTGCCGCTTGACGCTGCCGCCGTCCGGATCTGGCGCGACATGGTACCGCCGCGCGTCGTAGTTGCGAAACGCGGGCAGGGCCGCCGCGCAGAGCAAGCAGCCGATCACACAGAGGATTCCCCCCGACACGATCGACACGCGCACGGAAAACAGGGAGGCAACCAATCCAGCTTCGAAGTTGCCAAGCGCCGGACCGGAGGTGTAGCTCAGCATCTCGATCGACGCGAGCCGGCCGCGCAGGGAATCCGGGATGGTCTGGTTCCAGATCACCGAACGAAAGAGGCCGCTCATCATGTCCGCTGCGCCGGCGATCGCAAGGAAGACAAGTGAGGCGATGAGTCCGGGCGCAAAGCCGAAGCCGATGATCGCAACGCCCCAGATGACCGCCGCGACGATCACCCCCATACCGTGGCGCTGGACGCGTTTGGTCCAGCCGCTGGTGGCGGAGAAGATGAACGATCCAACCGCCGGCGCCGCATACAGCAAGCCAAGCACCCCGGGGCCGCCAAGTCCTTGCGCGATGGCGGGAAACAGCGCCATCGGCATGCCGAAGAACATCGCGATGATGTCCACCGCGTAGGTCCCGATCAGCTCGGGCCGGCTGCGGGCGTAGCGCAGGCCTTCGATCACTCGACGAAGGCTCGGGCGCTCCGCGTCCACCGGCGGTGGCACCGCGCGCATCAGCCACAAGCAGGCGAGGCCGACCACGAAAGTTGCGACGTCGACCATGTAGGTCAGCGGCAATCCGATCGCGGCGAGCAGCACTCCGCCGAGGGCCGGTCCCAGGATCTGGCCGAGCGTCGAACGCAGGCTGTTCAGCGCCGCCGCCGCAGGCAGCTCGTCGCGGTCGACCAATCTTGGAAGCATCGCGTCGAGAGACGGGCGCTGGACCGCATCCAGCACACCCCAGACGACGGCGATCACGAACAAGACCCACACCTGCGGATTCGCAAGCGCCGCGTTGCCCGCGAGGAAGAGGCTGCATCCTATCAAGCCTGCCTCGGTGAGCAGGACCATCGATCGGCGGTCGGAGGCGTCGGCGAGTGCGCCGCCGATCATCGCGAACAGGAGAATAGCGACGAACTCGAGGACTCCGAGCAAGCCGACCAGCAGAACGTTGTGGGTCTGGTGGTACACCTGGAATGGGAACGCGACGACCGTGATCATGCTGCCGAAGAACGACACCAGCCGCCCGATGAAGAGCAGCCGGAAATCGCGATGGCGGCGGAGCGGCGTGATATCGACCACGGCCATTCGGAGCCATGCGCGCTTACGCGGCGGAGCGCCAGGCGAGCTCATGGTGAGGGGCCATCATAGGGAGCGCGTATGCTCCAGGGGAAATGGAAAAGGCGACTTTCGCGGGCGGTTGTTTCTGGGGCGTGGAGCATCTCTTCAACGAGGTGCCCGGCGTGATCGATGCGGTTTCCGGATACGCGGGCGGCACGCGCGACAACCCGACCTACGACCAGGTCTGCTCGGGTAGGACGGGACACGCGGAGGCGGTCGAGGTCACCTACGACCCCGCCAAGGTGTCGTACGACGAGCTGCTGAACGCGTTCTGGAACATGCACGACCCGACCACTCTCAACAGCCAGGGACCTGACCATGGGCATCAGTACAGGTCGGTCATCTTCTTCCACAATCCCGAGCAGGAGAAGGCCGCGCGCAAGTCAAAGGAGGAGGCGCAGCGCTTTTTCGACCGGCCGATCGTGACCGAGATCGTGGCCGCACCGCACTTCTGGCGGGCGGAGGAATATCACCAGCGGTATTTCGACAAGCACCAGGGCCACTACTCGTGCCACTTCATCAGGGGCTGGGTGCCGCAGCAGCCAGCCGAGTCCGAAACCGCTCGCTGATCGCTTAACGCCGGTTAAAGGGGCGCGTCGGGCCCTTATCCTTACCGCCCAGCGAGCCGTAGCTCGCGGGAGGAGGCGCGCAAGTAGATGGCGACGACCTGCGCCAGGTGCGGCGCTCAGAACCCGGATGGCAATCAGTTCTGCCAGGCGTGCGGCACGCCTTTGACGCAGGCGGCGGTCGCACCGCCCTCGGCGCCGCCGCCTCCGGCGCCATCCTGGCTCGCTGCCCCGCCGCCGCCACCACCACCCGCCGCACCGCCCGTCGCATACGCCGCACCAGCGCCCCTGCCCGTGGCGTATGCCAGCCCTTACTACTCACCCGCCGGCGCGATGCCGCAGGCGCCCGTCCACCGCACGCCATGGGTCCTCATCATCAGCGCCGTCGTCGTCCTGATTCTCGTCATGGCGGGCGGCGCAACCGCTATCGCCCTCCTCGGCGGTAAGGCCGGTTCCAGCGCGGGGACCATGCCCGATCAATCGACAGCGACCCCCGGGACCACGCTCCCGACCGAATCAAACCCTGTCGTCACCGTTCCTGTGCCCGAAGGCTGGAAGGTCACGGCCAAAGACAACGAGTCGATCGCGCTGTCGGATCCAAACGGCCTTGGCTTTGTGTCCGTCGCAAGCGCTCTTCAAAACCCAAAGATGACCGACCAGCAGCAGAAGGCCGTCGTTGACGCGTCTCTCAAGTCCAAGTCTCCCGATGCCGTCGAGTGCAGGAGCGTCAAAGCCGCGACAGGCACTGTCGGCGGCGTGAAAGGAATCTTCTGGGAGATGTGTTTCACCATTGTCGCAAACGGGCAATCGCTGCCCGCCGAGGCATCTCTTTTCGTCGGCACCAACGCCGATGGCAGCGCCTGGTACGCGGTCATCCTGGTCACACACCAGACTTACATGCAGAATCTCATCACTGAATGCGAGCCCATCCTCAGGGGCATTCAGTGGAAGCTCACGTAATCAGAAACTGCGCGGTGAGCCCTATCCTTACCGCCCAGCGAGCCCGAGCTCGCCGGAGGAGGTAGCCGGTGCGGTGTGATCACTGTTCGCACGACGTTCCTGACGGTGCCTTTTGCACGCGCTGCGGCGCGCACCAGGGCACCACCGCAGAGTCCGGCAACCCCAAGACGCGCGAGCATCGCTACGCGGCTCATCCCGGTGAACACGTCGCTCAGCCGTCGGTGATCACAACTCTGTTCCCGCACCTGGGCCACCACAAAGTCCACGAGTTTCGGTGGGCTTTCATCGCCGGGCTCGCCGGCGTCGTCATCCTTTATCTCGCCGGGTTGATCGCCGCCGCGATCCTGGTCTCGGCATTCCTCGTGCCCGTGCTGTACCTCATCTATCTCTACGAAGCCCAGGTGTATCGCGACGAGCCGGCGATGGTGCTGGGTTTCACGATCGGCGGCGGGATCGTGGTCGGCATCGTCTTCACGGTGTTCGAGCGCATCGTCTACAACCCGTTCCAGTACGTGGCCAACCCGCTTGCCAACGCCAGTGTGAATATCGGCGGACTGCTGATCCTGGGCTTGCTGTTCCCCGTCGTGCAAGAGGTCGTGAAGCCGCTGCCCGCGTTCTTCCTGCCCAAGCGCGCGGACTTTCCGGAGACCGTGGACGGGCTGGTGTTCGGAATTGCCTCCGGCCTGGGCTTCAGCGTGGCCGAGGCTTTGATCGGCTTCTCGAGCGTGGTGACGAGCCTGCCCGCGCATGTCGCGCCGGGCAACTGGATCTACGACCTCACCACGCTCGCGGTGTTCCAGCCCCTGCTTCAGGGCAGCGCGACCGGAATGATCGTGGCGACCATCTGGCGCTATCGCCGAGGCCGATTGGGTCAGCGAGAGATCGGGGCCGTCGCGATGGCGATCCTGGCCCACATCGCTTTCTCGGCGGGGACCGAGGTGTTGAAAGAGACTTCGGTGAACGCGCTCTTCATCCTCATCTGGCAGGCCGCGATCGTCGGAGCGCTGTTGATCTACATCCGTTACTTGCTGCATCACGCGCTGCTCGACGAGGCCGCCCACATGGGCTTTGCCGAGACCGTGTGTCCGAGCTGCCACATGCACATAGTTGCGTCCGGCTTCTGTCCCAACTGCGGGATGGCGCTGACCGCCGCACCGAACGCAGTCAAGCGAAGCCGTCGCCCGCGCGTGGATTCGATGGCCGAGGCTCCTGCCAAGAAAAGGTAGGAAGAGGTAGATGGCCCTCACTTGCGCCAGGTGTGGCGCGCAGAATCCTGACGGCAACCAGTTCTGCCAGGCGTGCGGCACTCCGCTGTCGGCGGCTGCCGTCGGTGCGCCTCCGCCTCCACCGTCGGGGCCGCCGCTCGCCTACGCATCTCCGCCGCCGCTCGCCTACGCGTCACCGCCGCCGCTCCCTGTCGCCTACGCGAGCCCTTACTACGATCCCGCCGGCGCGGCTCCTCAGGCCGCGGTGCACCGCACGCCGTGGGTCCTGATCATCAGCGCGATCGTCGTCCTCATCCTGGTGATGGCAGGCTGCGGGACAGCGATAGCGCTCCTCGGCGCAAACGCGCCCGGCCTCGGTGGAAGCGTCGCGGGTCTACCGAGTCCGACCCCGGGCACATCCCCGAGCCCCATCGCCTCGCCGACATCGGCGCCGGGCGCGACCTCGGCGTCGAATACTGCCGCAACCGTCCCGCTGCCCGCGGGCTGGACGGTATCGACCCAGGACGCCGAAACTCTCATCGTGGTCAACCCAAACTCGACCGGCTCGGTGTCGGTTGCGAGTGGGCCGTCGAACCCCAGAATGACCGCGCAGCAGAACAAGGACGACGTCGACAAGAGCTTGCGCGGCAAGTACCCGGACACGGCGCCATGTCCTGGCAGCAAGACGACGACCGGCAACATCAACGGCGCACAGGGGATTTTCTGGAACCTGTGCTTCACCCTCACGTCGAGCGGCCGCTCATCGGCGGCCGTTGCATCGCTGTTCGTTGGCGCCAACTCCGACGGGAGCGTGTACTACCTCGTCATGCTGGCGACCACCCAGAGCAACCTGACGAGCTTCACCACCGAGTCGAAGCCGGTCGTGCAGGGCATCCAGTGGAAATTGAAATAGCGCGCTGACTGAAGACCGGTTACCCCTGCGGGTATCCTGGGTGGCCGATGTTTGCCCGCTGGGGCCGCTTTGTCTATCGCAATCGCTGGGCCACGCTGATCGCTTCGGCGCTGCTGCTCGGCCTTTCGACACTTGCCATCTTCACCGGCGGAACGCTTGCGGACACTGGTGGCTTCGGCGCGAACCTGCCCGCCGGCAAGGCGGCAAAGCTGATCGCCGACGAGGTTCACCCGCAAGGCATTACTGCAAAGGCAGGCCTCTCCAGTTTCACACTGATCTTCAGCAGCCCCACCCTGACCGCCGACGACGCCGCATTTCAAAAAGCGGTGGAGGACGCGGTCGCCCCTCTGAGCGGCGATCCCCGCGTCACCAGGGTGACCACGCCCTACAGCACGCCGGCCGTCGCGAAGGCCTTGATCTCCAAGGACTCGCACAAGGCCCTGGTGCAGGTATCGCTCAAGGACGACTCGCAGACAGCACAGGGCTACATCAACCAGGTGGTCGGCGAGGTCCATCCCGGTCCCCTCAGCGTCGTCGCGACGGGACAGGTCCCGATCAATCTCGCGTTCAAGGGAGCGCTCGAGAACGACCTGCAGCGAGCCGAGCTGGTGGCGCTTCCCGTGACCCTCTTGTTGCTGGTTTTGATCTTCGCCTCGATCGTCGCCGCGCTGCTGCCGGTCGGCGTGGGCCTGCTCGCGATCGCCGGCGGTGTCGGCGGCACGCTGTTCCTCGCGCACTTCACCAACGTTTCGCAGTACGCGATGAATGTGGTAACCCTGATCGGTCTCGCCGTCGCGATCGATTACTCGCTGTTCGTCGTCAACCGGTTCCGCGACGAGCTCGCGGCCGGCGCAAGTCGAGAAGACGCGATCGCGACGTCGATGTCGACAGCGGGACGCGCGATCACCTTCTCGGGTCTCACCGTTGCGATAGGGCTCTCTGCGATGCTGTTTTACCAGGGCACGTTTCTCGCCTCGATGGGCGCGGGCGGCGCGATCGTCGTCGCGATGGCCGTCTTCTACGGCCTCACATTCCTGCCTGCATTGCTGTCCGTGCTCGGCGGCCGCGTGGACAGGCTGCGCCTGCCTTTCCTCGGCGCGCGCAAGCCCGCCGGCGAAGGGGCGTGGCACTCGATGGCGTTGTGGGTCATGCGGCGGCCGTTGTGGGTGCTGATCCCGTCGCTCGTGATTCTCTTTCTCGCGGGAACGCCGTTCCTGCAGCTGCGGCTGGCGCAAGGCGGCGTGGACCAGCTCCCGCCGTCCAACCAACCGCGCCAGGGATACGACACTCTCGTCCGAGACTTCCCCGGCCAGGACCAGACCACTATCGAAGCTGTCGTGTATTACCCAGACTCGAGTCCGCTTACAGCCGAACATGTCGGCGACATCTACGACCTGAGCCGGCGCCTCGCCTCGCTTCCCAACGTGATCAGGGTCGACGGCATCGTCAACTTGGTCAACGTCGAGCCGACCCTCGACAAGGCCGGCTACCAGCGACTCTATTCCGCGCCTGTTGGATCACTTCCCGCGGGGCTGCAGCAACTACTGTCGATCGACACCGGCAGTCACATCGCGCGCCTTTATGTAGTCACGAACAAACCGCCGACCAGCGACGAGGCTCGCACCATCGTCAAGGCCGCGCGGGCGGAGCAGGTGGCCGGCGGCCAGGTCCTCGCTACTGGACAGACGGCATTCGACCTGGACGTCGTCAACTTCATCCTGGGAAGGACGCCGATTGCCGTCGGCACCGTGATCTTGATCACCTACATCGTCCTTTTCCTGCTCACAGGCTCGGTCGTGCTGCCCCTTAAGGCGGTGCTGACAAATCTGTTCTCCATCTCAGCCTCGTTCGGAGCGATGGTCTGGATCTTCCAGGAAGGCCACTTGAGCCAGCAGCTCGGGTTCAGCGCCCAGTCGATCGATCCAAGCTTGCCCGTGATCCTGTTCAGCCTCGTGTTCGGGATGTCGATGGATTATGAGGTGCTGCTGATCAGCCGCATCCAGGAGGAGTACCGGCGCACCGGCGACAACCAGGCGGCAGTCGCGATGGGGTTGGAGAAGAGCGGCCGCCTGATCACGGGAGCGGCGGCGATCATGGTGGCGGTCTTTCTTGCCTTCGGACTCGCCGACGTCGTGCTCATCAAGGCGATCGGTATCGCTCTGGCCATCGCCGTTGCCATCGACGCGACGATCGTGCGCATCTTGATAGTGCCGTCGGTCATGCGGCTTCTCGGCAGGACCAACTGGTGGGCGCCGCGACCTCTCGCGTCGCTCTACCGCCGCATCGGCGCCGGCGAAGCGCTGCCGATGACTCCTCTTCATGCTCGGGGTTAGAGGCTAGAGGCTCCCGCGAGTAAGGGGCGCTAGGGACGCCCCCTACTGCTTGGGGAAGCCGGGGATGTCAAGTTGTTGTGGTGATCAGGATGCCGCCGGTTTCTGAATCCATCCTGTAAGAAACCTGAGAATCAGCTTGGAAACTAGCATTTGCAGCCGGTTAGTGGTTAGATTCGCGAATCTGGCCGGGAGGCCGGCCGCATGTGAGGGGTTGTGGATGCGGAAACTGTTTGCTCTCCTGTCGGCGTCCGTCCTTTTTGTCCTGGCTGCGGCGCCGGCGTCGGCGTCGGAGCAGTCGGGGCACAACGATGATCGCGGCGGCTACCTCGCGCTAGGTGATTCGGTGCCGTTCGGATTCGATCCGCGGGCCGACGCTTCGGATGCGGACAACTTCATCGGCTACCCGGAGATCGTCGCCAAGCGGTTGAACATCGGGCACGCCAACGCGTCATGTCCAGGCGAGGCGACAGGGGGATTCCTCTCCTTGGCGGGCACAGACAATGTCTGCTTTCCGTACCGGTTCTACCTCCACAACCCGCTTCACGTCGACTACTCGAGCGCGCAGGTCGATTACGCGACGGCGTACCTGAGGTCGCATCCGGAGACGCGCCTGGTCACGCTGACGCTCGGCGCCAACGACGTCTTTGTCTACCAGCACGGGTGCCACCCGCAGCCGGACTGTCGCCTTGATCTGGCCGGTCTGCTCCCTGTGCTCGCCGTAATGCAAGCCAACCTGAACACGATCCTGACGACCATCCGAGACACGGGCTACTCGGGCCTGATTGTGGCCGTCACCTACTACGCCCTCGATTACGGATCCATCTCCGGGGTCACCGGGACCATGGCCCTGAACGGCCCGATGGAGGCGGCCGCAGCGGCACATGGGGTGCTGATTGCCTCCGGCTTCGACGCGTGGGCGCCAACCGCCGCGGGCGGCAGCTCGTGCACGGCGGGGTTGCTGATCTATCACCCGACCTTGGACGGACCGTGTGATGTGCACCCAACCCCACTTGGCCGTGACCTTTTGGCGGCCAAGGTCATCAGCACGATCGCTGGGAGCTGCCCCGCGCACAACGCCAAGCGCTGCCTCGGCGGCGGCGGCAACAACGACTAACTAGACGAGGAGGCCAGCGGCAGCTCGACCTCGAAGGTCGCACCGCCGCCGCTGGTCTCCGTCACCGTCACGTGGCCGCCGTGCGCGGTGACCACCGCGCTGACGATCGAGAGCCCTAGCCCGGCGCCCCCGCTGTCGCGGCTGCGGCTGGGATCGACGCGGTAGAAGGGCTCGAAAATCCGATCGTGCTGGTCGATCTGGAGTCCCGCACCGTGGTCGGCC